>CAYPZM010000075.1:0-16742 GCA_964414825.1 uncultured Cytophagia bacterium
TTCAATTGTTGTGGCTGGCATGTTAAGCTCGGTCGCTGCTGATGCCGGATATGTGGTGCTCATTCCGTTGGGCGCCACGTTGTTTATGGGATTGGGGCGGCATCCGCTTGCCGGCATTGCCGCGGCGTTTGCCGGTGTGTCCGGCGGATTTGGCGCCAATGTCTTGCCCACCGGTCTTGATCCCATGCTGGCGGCGTTTACCGAACCGGCAGCGCAAATTATTGATCCCGCTTATACGGTAAACCCGCTGGCCAATTATTATCTTATGGCGGCGTCCGTGCCGCTTGTTGGCATTGCCGGAACATGGGTGACGGAGAAAATTATTGTACCGCGTTTGGGCGAATACAAGCCCAGCGGCGAATTAATGGCCGAAATGTCGCAAAATGAAGTGACGCCACAAGAACGCAAAGCGCTCAAGTGGTCCGGTGTGTCCGTTCTGTTTGTTTTGGCATTAATTGCCCTCGCCATTGTGCCGGATAATGGCTTGTTGCGCGGCGATATCAATCCCGCAACCGGTAACGCAAGTTTCCGACCGTTTTACGATTCGCTGGTGCCGCTCATGTTTATTTTGTTTTTTGTGGCCGGGTTGGTTTTTGGGCTGGTCGCGAAAACTATTAAAAATGATAAAGATGTTTCGGACATGACCGCCAAATCCATGTCCACCATGGGATTGTATATTGTCATTGCGTTTGTGGCGGCGCAGTTTGTCGCCTATTTTAACTGGTCGAATCTCGGCAGTGTGCTGGCGGTAAAGGGCTCCGATGCACTCAAAGCCATCGGCTTTACCGGCATTCCGCTGTTGGTGGCGTTTATTCTGGTCTCCTCTCTGGTAAACCTGGTGATGGGCAGTGCCTCGGCCAAATGGGCCTTGCTGGCACCGGTGTTTGTGCCCATGCTCATGCTTATGGGATTTTCACCCGAGGCCACCCAGGCCGCGTATCGTATCGGCGATTCCTATTCCAATATTCTGACGCCGTTACTGCCGTACTTTCCGCTGGTTATTGTGTTTGCGCAAAAATACGACAAAAAGGCCGGCATCGGCACCCTCATCGCCATGATGCTGCCCTATACGATTGCATTTATGGTGGTTCGGATTCCAACATTTATCGTGTGGCTGTGGCTCAAACTGCCGCTGGGGATTGAGGGCCCGATATATTATCCATAACATTGTTTCGAGTTTTGGAGACTTGCAATTGTCACAAAGGCTCAAGAATTCGAATGTTGGGCTTTTGTGGCATATCTATAGAAGGAAATCTGATATTGTTTTTAACATGGTGATTTCTTGTTATCAGAATAATTTTTCTACGCTTTTAATAATTCTGATTATTCAGCAACTTTGCTTTCGATATATTGCGTATCCGGACACAAATCCTGACCTGTGCGCCACTGAATACTACCCAAAAAGGGGCGCATAGAATTATATTTGCTTTTATCGCGGAGTTCTTTAAATATCCCAATACCATAAATATGGCTTCATGTCAAATATTTTTACTTCATCATTTGTAAACGTCAAGACAAGTGTATAATCATCTTTTGGTTTGACGGCCATTAGTCTTGGATTCATAAAATACCTTCCAAAAATATCTACCTTGTTCTAGAATTACGACGTATATCCTTCCACCCATCCACCACATGCATAACCGCCAAAACCGGATGCCGCAATAACATACGCGGCCCGGCGTAGCGCATGACCCGCCGAATAGTCTCTCGTTTGGACGGCGCATAGCAGTGCGTCGTGCAGTTGGCGCAGGTGGGTTTGTTGTAACCGTACGGGCATTTGGCAACGCGTTTTTCGGCATACTGCGATAGCTCCCGGCATTCATCGCACAAATCCGTCTTGGTGTTGTGAATGTTGCGGCAATACATGCGGATCATCCGTTGCACGGTTTTGTTTTCGCGGTTGAGGCGTCGGGAATTTGAGATCATGTTGAATAAAGTAAATTGAGGATAAGGGTTTAGATACAACTCACGCAACGTCGCCAAGACGCGAAGAAAAATCGGCAAATGCAATGCGAGTTTGGAAAATAAAAGTTGTCTTGGCGACTTTAATTTTTTTTGCGATTCTAATCTAATCAGTGCGTTGCTTGCAAAAACTCTTGCCGCAAATATTCATGCATTTTGCGATCCGGATCCTGTTCATCGGCTTCCCACATATATTGCAATGGCGTTTCCGAGTCCATGGCCAAGATAGAGTGGCACATGGTGCAATCGTGTTGAATGGCATTGCCCTGCTCATCCACCATATCGGCAGTGTGGCAGCGAAAACAGCCAAGATCGCGTTCGTGACCCAGGTGACTGGGATAGTTGCCCCAATCCACTTTCATATGAGGATGAATATTGGTCGTATAAATATCCTGCAGCACCGCAATTGCCGAGTCAATAGCCGCCGATTGTTGCAGCAACACCTCGGGATTCTGGCGTTGGTAAAAACTGCGCACGCTCAGCGCAATGTGTTCTCGCGCTTCGGCATAGCTGTTGTACATGGGCCGAATGGCGGCCATGGCTTCGCGTTTGATGAACGGCAGAGAACGGTTTATGTTCCCGTTGTAAATGTTCTCGTTCACCACATCGTCGCGTTCGCGATAAATGTGCGTGGCGCGGTTGTGGCAGTCGATACAATCCATAATCCGCTGATCTTCTTCATGCGGATCTCCGACCAGCCGCTTGTTGCGATAGACGTGTGTGCTGTCAGGACCAAAATGCATGGTAACCGAAATCATTTGACGGCGCTCGTCGTTCACCGACGTATAGGTAACTTTGTTGGCCTCATTGACATGCCAATGCGCGCCGTGATCCTGTCCTGCGGCACCGGCATCAATTTTTATGTTGAGAGTCGTGTAACGCGGCGTTGACGCACTATCGGGCAAATAATTGACTGTGGTTTCCAGCCGCTGCCCGAAAAACTTTTCCGGCCAATGGCAGTGCTCGCAGGTCTCGCGCGCCGGCCGCAGTTGATGTACGGGCGTGGGAATCGGCGTGTTGTACATGTTAAAGGCAGCCAAATACATTTGCCGCACACCATTGAGCTTGGATTTGATTAGATTTTCCAATCCCTCGCCCACATGGCATTCGACACATGGCACGCGCGCATGCGGCGAGCGCTGATAGGTCACCCATTCGGGATTCATCACCGTGTGGCAGGCGGTGCCGCAAAAATAGGAAGAGTCCATAAAATGCAGCATGCGCAAGCTGGCTACGGAAAGAATGACGACATTGGCAATCGTAAAGATAATGATTGTGCGTACCAATGACGATCCCAATAAACCGGGTTTAACTTCGCCTTCCTCAAACCGCTGATTGAGCAGTTCTTTGGTGCTTTTGCCGGTTTGCTTTTTGTATTTGAACCAGCCAATGGGAATGAGAATCAAGCCGATTATAAAAAGCACCGGAAACGCCAAATAGGTGATGAGGCCAAAATAAGCGTTTCGAATCAAGCCAAACGTTTGAGCGGTTTCGAAGATAATGAAACTAATGACGACAGCCGTAGTCAACACCACGCCGGTTTTCCCGACCTTGTTGACTGAGACGCCGCGGATAAAATTGCGGTATTTTTGTAGCATGGGGCCCTCTAAATAAACCTCAGGAGATTGTCGAAAAAGCCATAGTAGCTCCTTAACAAGAAGTCACCTCAGAATAGAGTCATTGTCTGAATAGATAGATAAATATAGACTTACAACCAATTCCTGTTATCTGGCGTGACCCCTTGTTCTGTCACTTATAATTTTTCGACAGTTTCCTGAGGATTGGGTAATCAACTAATTGTTTTCAAACATGGGTTCGTAAATCTCTTGCAGCTCTCCCGACCGGATTTTGGCTTTTAGCTCTTGTGTGGATCCGTTTAACCAATTGTGCATCGGGTCGTTAGTCAACAAGTTATTAATGTATTCGTTAATATCCGCGTCATTGTATTCCAGGGCTTCAGGAATGAATTTAAAATAAAAATGCTGTGCCACTTCGTAAAAGCCGTGCCACCAGGTGTAATCCGGGCCCATCATGGATGCGCCGTGGCGGGCGCGGCGGCCCTCGTGGTGCCAAAGCTCCCAATAGGTCCATTCAATATCATTAGAAAAACTGGCCGGACGGTTCAGCAAACTTTTCTCTCGTACCATAGTTATGATATCCGTGGCCGGGGTGGCAAATTTTTCGTTGTAAAGCTTTACCGTTGCATCGTATTGGTAATAGTGGCCGTCCACAAATTCATTGCCGTGGCATGTGGAACAAACGTCCTTCATACTGGCGCGGCGCTGCTCCCAGTTCTCCAGTTTTGTCGAAAACACGGGCCGCAATGTCCAGGAGATGCGATCTCCAAAATCGTGGGTAATGTCTTGCGTGGTTGTGGCCGACATATGGCAGGTCGCACAGGTTGGGGCCACATAATAATCTACGCCAACAATCCACGTATCGGCATCCAAATTCATTTTGTCAATATTGGTATAATAGGTGTTGCCGTGTTTTGATTCTTCGTATACCTCTTTTTGCGGATGATCGGGACCCAAATGGCATTTAGAGCAGGACTCGGGTTGACGCGCCTGGGCCTTGGAAAACGCATGGCGGGTGTGACAGGCATTGCAGGAACCCAGCGAGCCATCAAAATTGATGCGGCCGATTCCGGAGTTGGGCCAGGTTTTAAGGGATAATTTATTCTGCTGATCATTATCAATTTTCATTTTAGTGCCGTGACAACTTTCGCAGCCCTGAATGGCTACCGGATGGCCGGCGGTGACATGCGCCAAATAGGCGTCGTTGGAGTCAAGAATCTGCCCACCTTTGGCGTGGTGCGAACCGGTAAATTCCTCGGTTTCTTTTTTGTGGCACACGCCGCAATCTTTTGGCGTGACTAGTGTGGCGATGAGAGCGTCGTAATGTTCAAACGCATCGGCATCGCCTCTTTTCGCCCCATGACAATCGATACATGTTACATTATGCCGTGCATGCGCCGAGTTGTACCACTGATTGTACAATCCGGTGGACTCTTTTTTGTGGCAGGTCATACATCTTCCAGCAACATCGTCCTGTATGGCAGCAAAGAGTGTGGTGCCACCCAACAGCAGTGCAAGAAACAGAAACGCTAACGTCTTTTTCATCGTTGGTCTCCTTGGGGTTTTTGGAATACAAAAATATTGGCCGAGTCTTTTTGAGAGTCGTAGGGAGTGGACTTGAAATCTGCAAACTGTCCGAGCAGCGAAAATCCTGCACCCTCGTGCATTTCAAGATAATTTTTGGATTTGATGGGAAATAAGGCAATGGTTTTGTCAAAAATCAATCGATCATCTTTCCACAAATTGGTGCGAAAGGTTACTTGTTCGTCTGAAATGTCGGGATAAGTGCGAATGAACTTGATGCCCTTTTCTTTGTTTTCGATTTCCGCAAATTCATAGCTTTCCTGGGTGATGATATAATCCCAATTTAGGACTTGAAAGAGCCAGGTGCCACCAGGATTGAGCATGTTGTAGATGTGTGAAATAAATTCACGAAAATCATCGCGAGGTATATGCGCGGCCGTGTTGCCAATACAAAAAATGCCGTCGAATGACCGATCGAGTTCGGCAATATTTAGCATATCGTATGCGGCAAATTCGGTAGTTGGATACCGTTCTTTGGCCACAGCAATCATGGCCGGGTCAAGGTCAACTCCCAGGCATGTATAGCCCCGCTCAGTCAAACGTCCGGCATATTGCCCGCTGCCACAACCGACATCCAACAGTGTGGAGGCCTCTTTGAACCAATGGGCTATAAAATCAGTTTTTTGTTGCTGATAGGTAAAAATGTCTTCATAATATTGTGCAAATTCCGAATAAAAGTCCATAGGTTCACCAATGTTTGTTCAGGCAGCAAGGTTTAGAGGCCCGCCAAAATAAAAAACAAAATGCGGTTTCACATTGATATACATCAAGATTTGATCATTTCTGTAGTCGTACGAGGCTGTTTTTAAGACTAACCGCTGCCAAAACAAAAAAATTTCACACCTTGTATTTTAGCCACAAGTTAGCGGGCATCCGGTGAGGCTCCCTCTGGCGGTTCGCAAAACCAGGCCAGAGTTTGCTCGCCCGAGAGTCCGGCAGGCAACTGCGGAGCACGGGGATCGGTTTTTTTGAAATGATCAATCATTGTTTGTTGCAGATTTTGTAGCGTTTCTTGATATTGCGGCCGTTTTACCAAATCTGTGGTTTCATTGGGATCGTTTATAACGTCATACAATCGATGCGTTAATCCCCACGGCTCGCGACCGGTGGCGTAGCCTTGTTGCAAATCGTGTTTTCCGGTGGTGAAAATATATTTCCAGCGCCGGGTTCGCACCATAGCTTTGTTATCGGCCAAAAATTCTGAAAACACATACTCTTTATGCTCATCCGATTTGCCGGCAAGAACAGGCATCAGGCTTTTGCCCTGCAACTTGGGCATGCGCTCCATGCCCAATGCATCCATAATAGTGGGCGCCAAATCAACAAACTCGCAGAGCGCATCGCTTTCGGCATTATGGAACCACGAACCGGCGCGAATAATAAGCGGCGCACCCACGGCCGGTTCCCACATCATGTGTTTCTCAAACCGTTTATGATCGTTCAAGAGATAGCCATGGTCGCCTAGATATAAAATGAGTGTATCGTCTTCCAGTCCCAAACGTTTGATTTCATCCAACACCAGCCCGACATTTTTATCCAGGTATTCAACAGACGTGTAATAGGAAGCGATAATACCGCGTCGCTCCTCCTCGCTCAAATCGCGAAACACTTCCGGCACCCACTGATCGTCTTCGGGCGAGCCTTGGGGCAACGGCATCTGTTGCGGATCATATTTCCCTGCATATTCGATGGGAAAATTAAACGGCGAGTGCGGTTCGTGGTAGCCGAGCCATAAACAAAATCGTTCATCTTTGTTCTGCTGAATGAACTCGATTGCTTTATTCGAATACCAGGTGCCAATATCATCCTCATCATAATATTGAGATGGCAATGTATCGGCATTTAACCAAATGCGTGCCGGATCGCGAAACGGTTTCCACTGCGGGCGATGGTTTAGCGATTCCGGTGCAGGGCGCGGTGGATTGTTTTCCAGGTGCTCGAAATAATCCCTGCGATCCACACGATACTCGAATCCATGTGCCAAGTTGTTGTTAAAATGCATTTTTCCAACATAACCGGTACGAAATCCTTTCGCTTTTAGATGCTCCGCTACGGTGTACTGCTCGTCAGGAAACGGCGTAAATAGCAAGGTTACGCCGGCCGCGTGCGGATATTTGCCGGTCAACAACGATTGTCGCGATGCGCTGCATAACGGCGCATTAGCATAAGCATGGGTGAATTTCACACTTTGCGACGCCAATCGATCCAAATTCGGCGTACGAATGATATCGTTTCCGTAACATCCCAAAACCTGTGCGGAATGGTCATCTCCAATAATCACAACAACATTTTTTAATGGAGCTTTTTCAGATCGAGAACACGAGAGTGTTGGTGCCAACAGGGCCGAAGCGGCTGTGGTTTTGAGAAAACGACGTCTTGAGATATTCATAAAACTTGACCTTTAGTTTTTTCGCTTGGCAGAAAAAAAGTTTGCAATCAATCATTTTTGAAAGTATAGGAAACCATACCGACAATTCAAACTATTTTGAACAGAAATTTGCCAAAATGAGAAATTGAAAGAAATTTACTTGATTCCTTACTTTTGCGTCTTATATTTACCTATCTCGAATTGCAAGCGTCAAGGTTCTCGTTAAAAAAAGGTAACAATTCGAGCAAGTAGTTCAGCACTTGTACTCATGCAGGGTTGAGTGTGATGAGGTACACAAGGTTTTGAGGCCAACCAGTTTTACTACATTCCGGGTTGTTTCTGTTTTCCAAGTGGCGCGAAGAGAATCCGTGGGGAACATGGCATTTTGTGATAGGCACCGGGTGAAGTGATTCTAATAGTTCCAAATTAGGATGATTACAAACCAAAAGCCACTTTATGATTAAACCATTGCTACATCGATTGGCGTCGATACCCGTTGTTCTCATCGGTGTTGTTGTGATCAATTTTTTCCTTTTTCATCTTAGCCCCGGTGATCCTACCAATGTGTATTTTAACCCCAAAACGCCTGCAGAAATCAGAGATACACTGAAAGAAAAAATGGGATTTTCGGAACCCTGGTATCAGCAACTCTGGAATTGGACATCGCACGCGGTTCGTGGAGATTTTGGCTATTCCTGGGCCAAACATCGTCCTGTTCAGGAAATTTTGGCGGAAGCCATTCCGGCGACGTTGGCGCTAACCCTCTTGGCGCTTGGCATCAACGTATTCCTGGGATGCTCGTTGGGTGTTGTGGCCGGTATATATTCACACGGCTGGATAGGCAAGGCATTAAGCGGCTTTAGTTTATTGGTTTATTCCATGCCGCCATTTTGGCTGGCTTTGATTTGTATCTATATTTTTAGCATAAAGTTAGGTTTACTTCCGGCTTCGGGCATGCAATCTCTTGATCTTAATTTGAATTCGCTTGAAACGTTTCTGGATCGATTACGTCATGTAGTCTTGCCAGCCGGAGTGCTCGGATGTATTGGAGCTGCGGCAACGTTTCGGTTTGTTTATGCAAACACTCAAAAACTAATCAACAAGCAATTTATTCTTGCGGCCCAAGCCAAAGGTTTACCCTCAAAATCTGTTATTTTCAAGCATGCCTTAAGAAACATCTTGTTGCCGGTTGTAACTCTGGTTGGCCTCTATTTTCCATTTATTTTGGGTGGCGCATTGATTATTGAAGTCATTTTTGCATGGCCCGGTATGGGACGTGTTGCATATGAAGCAATTTTTGCAAAAGATTTTCCCGTCATTATGGCGGTTAACCTGATTGCCGCTGTACTTGTGGTTCTGGGAAGCTTGTTTGCGGATATTGTGGGCAAATGGGTTGATCCACGAATTAAATTCGAGTGAAATCATGCAGGTACCCGACCGTAAAGTATTGTTTGTTTTTGGCGTGATCGCCCTCAGTATCATATTTATAGGCTCTGTTTTGGGCCCGTTGATCAGCCCGTTTACTTCCGGCGAGCCTGTTTCGTCGCTGGAAAATCGCTTATCTGAACCGTCGTTACGACATTGGTTTGGAACCGATCAATATGGACGCGATGTGTTTACACGGGTTCTTGCCGGAGGCCGGCTGTCGTTGAGTATCGGGCTAAGTGTGGTAGCACTGTCTTTGGTGGTGGGAGGTCTCTACGGCTTGGTGGCGGCGTACGCCGGTGGGTTTTGCGATCGACTGTTGATGCGCTTTGTTGATGTGCTGCTGGCGTTTCCATTAATGTATCTCGCGGTCACCTGCATGGCCCTGTTTGGTACGGGAATGTTGTATGTGGTAATCATTTTAGCGTGCACCAGTTGGATGGACATTGCGCGCCTGGTCCGTGCCGAAGTGTTGTCACTCAAGCAGCAACCGTTTGTTTTGCGCGCCAAAGCTTCAGGATTGACGGATATTTTGCTTATGGTTCGTTATTTGCTACCCAATACGCTCGCCACGGTTTCAACGGTCGCAATACTCCGCGTAGCAGATGTCATCCTTATCGAATCTTCACTTAGTTTTCTGGGATTGGGTGTACAGCCGCCCCACGCGAGTTGGGGCTCCATTATTAGCGACGGTCGAATGGTTTTGTCGTCGGCCTGGTGGATTTCGTTTTTCCCGGGTTTGGCAATAGTTCTCACTATTCTGAGCTTGAATTGTATAGGTACAGCTTTTAACACAAGGTTTTTGCATTCTGTATGACGTTATTATCCATTGAAAATCTAAAGACCTCTTTTTACTCTCGAGGCGGTCTCCTAAATGCAGTTGATGGTCTGAGTCTCAGCGTCAATCTCGGCGAGTGCGTTGCGCTTGTTGGCGAATCCGGCAGCGGCAAGACTATGACCGCCTTGTCTATTCTGCAACTGGTTCCTCCACCCGGCGTCATTGAGCAGGGCGCGATTTACTTTCGAAATAGAAATTTGCTCAATTTATCCAACCGCCAAATGCGCCAAGTTCGGGGCCGCCAAATTGGTCTAATTTTGCAAGACCCTCTTTCGGCTCTGAATCCGCTCATGCGAGTTGGCGAACAAATTGCTGAAGTGATGCGCTTCCATTTTGGTTTTTCCCGTAAAAAAGCAAAGATGGAATCTCTTTTGCTCATGGAACGCGTTCACCTGGATGATGTGCAACGCGTCTATTCCGCGTATCCGCACGAGCTCAGCGGCGGTTTGCGACAGCACGTTTTGATTGCCGTGGCGCTTGCGGCCCGCCCCTCGTTACTTATAGCGGATGAACCGACTACGGCGCTCGATACCACGATCCAGAGCCAAATTTTGGATTTACTGCGCTCATTGCAGCGCGAATTTAATCTGTCGCTGTTACTTATTACCCACGACCTGGGTGTGGTCGCAAGTTTGGCTGAAAAAGTGGCGGTCATGTATGCCGGCAAAGTGGTTGAATATGCACCAACCTCCACACTGTTTTCACAACCAGCGCATCCCTATACCGAACTGCTCCTGGATTCGATGCCCAAAGTGGATTGGCCCCTGTTTCAAAACGGACATCACTTCAAGCGCCAAAACGGAAGAAAAAAGGGTTCCGGGTGCGTGTTTGCTTCAAGATGTTATATGGCTGATAAAGATTGCGAACGTATCGAACCCGGCGACTCGACGATTGATTCACAGCACTATGTAAAATGCATCAAAAAGGGCAGCTACGAGTATGAAAATCAAATTTAACGGGATACACATGCGTATCCTATTTATCCTATATTTGTGTGCGATGACCTGTTTCTTCCATTGCACTCATTCTGAACATTCTCAACAAAATAATGTGGTCATCGGCTTGCGGGGAGATGTGGATTCATTTAACGAATTAAACGCCTCGGATTCCGATGCTTTGCAGATTATTGACCATATGCTTTTTATGAGTTTGATAAAGTTGAATGAGCAGTTTGAGCACGTACCCGATTTGGCAAAGGAATGGAAAATAACCGAGTCCGGACGCAGGGTAACTTTTGTTCTACGAGACGATGTCCTGTGGTCCGATGGAGCTCCAACCACGGCAGATGACGTGGTGTTCACCTATAACGCCATGACCAATCCCGATGTGGCCTATCCGGCTGTCAGCCGTTTTGATTTGGTAAATAAGGTTGAAAAAGTCGACGACTATACCCTGCAATTTTATCTAACCCGCGCCTATCCGGATGTGTTGTACGATCTCAGCTTTCCTATCCTTCCCAAACACGTTTTGGATACACTGTCCGTGGATGAACTGCTAACCTCTTCGTTCAATCGCAATCCAATTGGCAATGGCCCTTATGTATTACAGGAATGGCAGGCGAATCGGGCAATTTCATTTAAAGCGTCGGATCAGTATGTTTATGGCCGTCCAGCTATTGATCGTATCACCTTCACCATTATCCCGGATGAACACGTGCTGCTGGCCAATCTCCTAAGTCACGATGTGGACCTGGTGCCCAGAATATCGCCGGATAATTTAAATTTGTTAGAATCCGATTCCGATATCAACATTACCACATTCGAGGGCAAACGCTTCACCTTTGTTGGCTGGAATACAGCCAGGCCGGTGTTTTCGCTTCCGATTCGTCGGGCCTTAAGCCATGCCATCAAGAAACAGGAAATTATTTCCGCCCTGTTGGGAGGATATGGCAAACCGGCTATCGGGCCACTTACATCGGTGGCGTGGGCGTTCGACTCGTCATTGCAAGATATCCCCTATAACCCAAGCCTTGCAAAAAGGCTGTTGGCGGAAAACGGTTGGCAAGATCGCAATGGAGACGGCGTGCGGGAGAAAAATGGTAAAGAGTTTATATTTACGCTAAAAATAAATGTGGGCAGTCAACAGCGGCAAGATATAGCCGTGCTTGTGCAATCGCAATTGGCAGAAATTGGTGTGCAGGTAAAGATTCAGCGCGTGGAATGGAATTTGTTTTTGGATCAGGTATTTGGAAAAAAAGAGTTTGATGCTGTGGTTTTAACCTGGGATTCCGATTTTACGGTCGATCCAACACCTCTGTGGCATTCTCAGTCTATTGAAAATGGCTACAACTTTGTGTCTTACGCAAATGAGCGAGTGGATATGTTGATCGAAAAAGCGCGCCAAGCTCCGAGCCAGGAGCAGGCGCAGCCATTGTGGAGTGAATTTCAACAAATTGTCATTAACGATTGCCCCTACACCTTTTTATTCATTCCGGATGAGATCATTTCCTACACAAACCGTTTGAGCCACACCGAGTTTGATTTGAGAGGATACCTGGCCAATTGTTCAAATTGGGCTGTTAAGAATTAGGCGGATGAATACACTCGATATGAATAGCGAACACAAAAATGTTCAGAACCAACTTTGCAATGTTTTGGTGTGCGGCCAAACGTGTCAGACCAAAATAAAATCCGCCCTGGAGTTGTGGCATGGCCGCCTCGATGTGAACTATCGCAACTCGGAAGAAGACATCGTTGGTTTGTTGAACGCGCAACCCGCCCACGTTTTGTTAATTGATTTTGATGACGTTTCGATTGATCCCATCAACATACTGGAATTTATCAATGGCGAGCAAAAATCTATAATTTCCATCGGTGTGACCGAGTCCCCGCCGTTGGACCAAATTGTAGACGCGGCAAAATTAGGCGTGCGGGCCGTTGTAGATGTAAAATCCGATGTCTATCAATTGCAAAAAGAAATTCGCCGGGCCTATGAGCAGTGGCAGAACCATATCCGCGGCCAGCACTTGTTTGATTTTGAAAAATCCAAACATGATTTTTCCCAAATCATCGGCAACAGTCCGCAAATGCAGGAGATTTTTCGGTTAACTTCGAAAATCATAAAGCGCAAGTGGGTTACGGTTCTTATTCGCGGCGAAACCGGTACCGGCAAAGAATTGATTGCGCGCTCGATTCATTATAATACCTGTGCGTCGGATCAGCAATTTATTGAAATTAATTGCAGCGCGCTGCCCGAATCGTTACTAGAATCGGAATTGTTCGGCTATGAAAAAGGCGCGTTTACGGATGCAAAAATTGCCAAAGCCGGCTTGTTCGAATTGGCGCACAACGGCACACTTTTTTTAGATGAAATCGGTGAAATCACGCCCAAAGTCCAAATAAAGCTGCTAAAGGCGCTCGAAGAAAAGGTGGTTCGTAGACTTGGCGGAACCAAAGATATAAAAGTCAATACGCGCATCATTACGGCCACGAACCGGAATTTACAGCAAGCCATAAAAGAGGGCGAGTTTCGAACAGATTTGTTCTATCGCCTAAATGTCTTTTATATCGATATCCCGCCTTTACGCGAGCGCGGCGATGACATTTTACTGCTCGCCTATCATTTTCTCAAGCATTTTGCCAAGGAATACGAAAGCGATTTGGAGTCGTTTTCGTCAGAAGCGGAATTGTTGCTCAAACAGTACCAATGGCCGGGAAATGTTCGAGAATTGCGACACACCATTGAGCGCATTGTGCTGCTGAGTGAAGGCCGGCAGGTGACGCGCGACGAGCTGGAGCAGACCATCGATTCCGAAACCCCCATCCGGCTAAGCGAACGCCACGATGATAAAGCTTTCCACATGACCATCCCGCCTCATGGCGTTTCGTTAGAAGAAGCCGAAAAAGAATTGATTAAACAAACGCTGCAGAGGAATGCGTGGAACAAGCGTCGCGCATGCAAAATATTAAAAATTTCCCGCCCGCGTCTGGATCGGAAACTTCAACTTTACCATCTTGCTCCCGAATAAAATTCATTTTGGAAAACTAGTAACGTTACATTACCATTTCGTTGTTAGGGCCCCAATTTGATGTTTTTCGCAAGTGCTTGTAATTAAATGGTGTAGTAAGGATTTTTCATTCCGGCACACCATTTGCTAAAACCAGGACAAAATCCAATGTGATACTAAATAGAGTCAATGGGCAACGTTAAAATGAGAGGAGCTTCCCGTGAAACGGTATGAAACAATGTTAAAAACAGCATGGCTGGTAGCAATTGTAGCAATGGTATTTGTTGGATGTAGTGCAGACCACCCGATGAATCCAGAACCGTTAAGCAATAATGGTCGTATTGTTCAATCAGAAACCGGTCCGGTTACAATTTTAGGGCCATCGGAAACACTCAAAGCCAAAGCCGCACTTTACAAAAGCGCAAGTGGCACCGATGTTCACAATGAGCAATATGTCGAAGCTGCTACCGGTGGTGAAGTGGGAGTTGGGAATGGCGATTTAGGTTATAGTAAAGTTATCTTTAATTCGAACGCTCTGCCGGAAAATGCAACGGTTAGCGTGACCTATCGCGAAAATGAATTCTGTGAAGGTGAATTTGCACCGCATGGTGTACAGTTTAATGAATCTGTCGAAATCGAGCTGTCTTATCTCAACGCAGATTTGACTGATGTGGACGAAAGTACCTTGCAGATTTATTATTATAACGAGTCTACAGGACTTTGGGAATATGTTGGCGGCACAGTAGATACCACGCGCAAAGTTGTTTCTGTAGATCTCGAGCACTTTTCACGGTATGCTATTGTAAAAACGTGATTTGAATGTGTGAAAACGGGGTGCAACCGTATTGTACCCTAGGCTTATAAACAGCAAATAGGAATCTAGACTCGGTAAACATCTCATGAGGACGGGGGATAGAGTAGTAGAGAACAGGTAAATCATGGATGAGTCTATGTAACTTTAAACTTACATGGGATACGACAGTGAGCGATGCAAAAAGTAATCTAGAGGATGCCGAGGCGCAAGTTCATGATTTCATAGCCCACATCCAACCAACAAAAGAAAACTTTGAATCAACGGTTCAATCGCTGCGAGATTTAATCACACAGTTGATTAATGAAGCCGAACGCGCCCGGCGCGTTGAGCTTTTGCAACGGTCGTTCGAGCACGTGATGAAGATATACGAAAATGAATCGATGCCGGAACAAAAAGCTCGAGTTTTGTTGGAGCAGGCTCACAAGTATGAGCAATTAGGCGCCTGGGAGCTTGCACTGGCAACGTTTGAAAAAGTTTTAGAAACAACGATTGACAGAACACTGTATCAACAACGCATAGAAGCATTGCGCTGGATCGGGCACATCTATGTGATGCAAAACAAGTGGAACGAGGCAAAAAAGAGATACGAAGAAAGTCTCAGCGTAAGTCTTGAGCACAAGGACTCCGAAGGAGAAGCCCACGCTCGTAATGCTCTGGGATACTTTTTCTTTGAGACAGGGCGTTTTGATGAGGCATCTAATGAATGGCAAAGCGCTTTGGCATTGGCCGAAAAAATGCAAGAACCTAAAATGGTGGCTTCGTTTTATACCAATTTGGGTGTGCTCGCCAATGTCCAAGGCGAATGGGAAAAGGCACTTGCCTACTATAATGAAAGTGTACCGCGTTTTGAGCAAATCGGGCAACGCCGTAACTTGGCAGAAACGTATCATAATATGGCCATGACGTATGCGGATGTGGATCGGTGGGCGGAAGCTGGCTCGTATTATGAAAAAAGTTATCAGATTGCAAAGGATGAAGGCGACATCCGCTTGCAGGCAATGGTCAAGTTGAACCGAATCAAACTCTATTTGGCGATTAATGATTTGGTTTTGGCAAAAGCCCTTTGTCAACACGCTCTACGCTCTTTCATTCGCTTGGAAGATCATTTAGGACAGGCAGATGCCTACAAACATTTTGGCATAATTTACACCCGGGCACAAAACTGGGACTTGGCTGAATCGTTCTTTGAAAAAAGCATTCGCATCAACAAAGAGTATGAGCATCAATTGGGCGAAGCTGAAGCCCATGTCGAGTACGGCAGAATGTTCAAAGCCCAAAATGAGACACAGTCGGCACAAAAACACTTTGAAATTGCCGAAGGCATTTTTGCTTCTTTGGGCTTGCAAAAAGAGTTGAGCAAAATTCAACAAGAAATTGAACAGCTCTAATTTTAAGTTGCCCAACTCGAATGGTCAGTCAATGTGCAACGTTTCGTTACACTTTAATAGGTGGTATCATAAAAATAGTAACGAAATGTTGCCATTGGGTGACACCATCAGCGCAAGATGTGAGGAGTGACTGAGTAACTATCATAAATTCAGATAGTTATTGTGGCAAGGTTGGGATCGGGTAGTGGCATACATCTTGCCATGATTAGAGATGAGAAAAATTATGCCAATCGTCCGCTAAAAGGGAAAACGGATAACAAAACGGGTGGGAGAAAGGTGACCCTATCAATCTCTTTCACGCAGAAAGGGAACGAGCAGTAACATCTAGACAGTGGAGAAAAAGAATGAGATTGAAAGTAATCGTACACGAGACGAACACAAGTGGTCTTTGGGCGGAGATCCCGAGTTTGCCAGGATGTATCAGCAGAGGCAACAATTACCAAGAGCTTATCAACAACCTGTATTCATCAGTTGAGAGAAAGCTGGCAATTGATAAAAGCGATCTCAATTTGGCAACAAATTCGAAATTAATGGAAGTTATCATCTAAACTTTCCAATCGTCAAAGACTTGAGAGTGACGCTTTTTTGTGAGTGTTTGTGGGAGCTGTTGTGGCAAGGGATGAGAATGCACTTTGAGTTGTCACTCTCTTATACCAAAAAAGGGAGCTATCCCCTGGCTCCCTTTTTTTTATGTGTTTATATCGAAAACCAATAATTAAATTTAATCAAATAGACATTGTCCGGTTCGGATTTGAACAAGTTCGATATCCCGTTCTGGAGAGAATGAGTCAATGTGTTCTCATAAACCGACCTGCCATGCGTCCATACCACATATAACGC
>CAYPZM010000076.1:0-16517 GCA_964414825.1 uncultured Cytophagia bacterium
GTCACGATCAAAAAGATCAGGACAGCTTGCCGCCATATGACCTGTTGGATCAAATTTTAGAATTGTACGTCGAGCGCTCCATCGGTGTGAGGGACATTGTGGAACGAGGTTTTCCCAAGGATGTGGTGATAAAAGTGGCGCACTTGGTTGATATCAACGAGTACAAACGTCGACAAGCCGCTCCGGGGGTAAAAATTACACCTTTGGCGTTCGGCAAGGACAGGCGAATGCCGATTACGAATCATTATAAAGGAATGTAACAGAATGTAATAAAAATCTCTTGACTTTTTCATTCAGGTTTTCTATTATACAACTGCCTTTTGAAGGCACATCGATTTTACCCTTCCATTTAAAAAAAGCTGTAATTCCAGAAGCCCGCCCGGAATTACAGCTTTTTTAGTTTAGAGGAACCTAATTATTTTTTCCCCAACGCCACTTTCCTTCCTTTGATAAATCCCTGCGTATAGCGAAGCAGCGATACAAAAACAAGTGGTAGCAGGCCAATAAATTTGAGGAAATCATTAAAACTACATCGCAACAATCGATTGCCAATGGCCGCACTTCGAGCAAATGGCAGCAGAGGGATCAAAATCGGGTGCTTGACAAACATTTTCCCCTTTAAATTGTATCGATGGCGATTAATGGCTGCACCGTAGCCCAATTCATACTGGTTTTTAAAAATCTTTTTAAAATGTGTGCGGTTTCGGTGCCAGATAATAGCCCTGGGTTGATGAAACAATTCTACGCCATTTTCTTTAATGCGGCGGCAATACAAACTGTCACTGCCCTTTACCTGGTCAATGAATAATCCGTGTTCATCAAAAATGGTCTTTTCAACGGACAGATTGCAGGTTCCAAAGTGTGTGTTATTGGTGGACTCGTACGGTTTGATGAGATCGCTAAATTCAAGTAAATAGTCCACAGTGCCCGGTATGCTATTCAACGTGCCATTTTTCACCATTCCACCGACCACCTGGTAGCCGCGCCGATGCGAATCCACCAGCTCTTGCAGCCAGTTTTCATGCACAATACAATCGGTGTCGGTAAACGCGATATAGCGACCCTTGGCTTCAACAATGGCTCTATTACGTGCGGTGCCCGGAAAGGCCCGTTCATTTAATTCGATGACGCGCACCAAGGGATAGCGTTTTCGCACGAGTTCGGCTGTATCATCGCCAGTGGATTCCACGATAATAATCTCATAAGGAAAGTTGGTTTTCTGTCGCAACACCGATTCCAGAGCATCAAAAATAACGTGCTTTTGATTGTAGGAAGGAATGACGACTGAAGCAAGAATGGAGCGGGACATGAAGTTCCTTTAGTTTAAAAATCGATTTTTTAAAAGACGCCTACAGTTACCGCCGAATCGAATAGAGTGCGAAAAATTCAATTATATTTATTTGTAAAATTTTCGGTCAATATGTTTAATGGATTTCTGAAAGGGACAACCTGTTGGAATGAGAGATGGTGCGCCCACAGGGACTCGAACCCCGAACCTACTGATTAAGAGTCAGCTGCTCTGCCAAATTGAGCTATGGGCGCTAAATGAAAAAAGGCCTTTTCAGCCTTGCAGAGTTGTGAGGGCGGCGGGAATCGAACCCACGACCGACGGCTTAAAAGGCCGCTGCTCTACCTAGCTGAGCTACGCCCTCAAATTGAGACGCAAATATAATAATAGATATTTAATTAAGCAATGAAAAAATGGTTCTTCCAAGGTTTTCTCGTCGACTTGACTATGCTATATCCGCGGTTCACGTTTAATCGTCAGCAATGTGATGGCAATCGACTTTACAAGCAGTGAAGGTAAAAAAATAACAAAACCGGAAAAAACAGTTTTCACAAATGAAATCTCTTCCTGCATCATTACAATTAGGTTCAAATAGAGCCAGAGGGAGCCTCCTAGCAAAATGAGGACCAAGCCTACAGTCACTTTGAGCCAAATCAGCCCAGCACCATCCGACTTGCGATAGAGCAAGGATACTACTCCCGCCGCGATGGGTAACATCAACAGATATCCAAATGTTGGTTGCAACACATACCCAATGCCGCCACCGCTCGCAAAAACCGGCAAACCCGCCAGGCCCAATATCAAATAAGCAACTTGGCTTGCAACAGCGTAACGCGGCGCCAGGTACACTCCGGCCAAAACCGGAAATAACGATTGTAACGTGAACGGCACAGGATAAAATGGAATTTTGATAAACGCTCCAATAGCTGTAAGCGTCGTAAATAATGCAGCGAGAACCAGATCTTTTATTTTGCTATTAGAATTCATAACAACACAACATGACCTCTGACTTAAACCTTGCTTTTACAAATGACCTTTGATACATTAACATCTTTGACAAATTAGCAAAACTCGATAGAAAAGAAAATATAAAATTGAATAGAGTTATCACGATAATCGCAAGCTCCCTGTTGTGGACGCTTTTATTTTTCCCCGGCAGCCAAATCCAAGCATCGCCATATCAAATCGTTCGCCATATCTCGCTGCCATTTGAAAATACGATCAAACCTCCCTATTCCATTTTGTCTTACAAGTCGGTGGCACGCCCGCGCATTGGGCTAACATTGAGCGGGGGCGGTATTCGCGGAATTGCCCAGATCGGCGTTTTGAGAGTGCTGGAAAAAGAGCAAATTCCCATTGATTATATCGTCGGCACCAGCATTGGCGGTGTAGTTGGTGCGCTGTACGCCTCGGGGTATTCACCGGACGAAATTATTGAACTGGCGCGCCTTACAGAGTGGGGATCGGTATTGTCCGATTCGCCGCAACGTTCTTCCATGTTTTTGGGAGAAAAACAAAAACGCGGCCGAGCTATTGTGCAATTTCGTGTGGATAATTTTAAACCCGTTATTCCCGATGCATTTTCTCCAGGACAAAAAGTGAGCAACCTGTTCACTGAATTGATTTTAAATTCCTATTATCGATCCACCGATTTTACTTCTCTCTTCGTTCCGCTAAATATCATTACCACGGATATGCTCTCAGGAAAAAAAGTGATTCTGGACAGCGGCGACCTGGCGCAGGCCATGCGCTCCAGTATTGCCATTCCCTTGCTGTTTACGCCAGTGCAGCATGACAGTTTTTTGCTGGTGGATGGCGGGGTTGTGGATAATATTCCCGTGGAAGAGACGCGCGCCAAGGCCGACATAATAATCGCCATTGACACCACTTCTCCGCTTCGCGAATCCAGCCACCTGGAAGCCCCGTGGGAAATAGCCGACCAAATCACCACTATAATGCAGCAGGAACGTGACAAGCAACAGCTTGAAAACGCAGACATTGTGATCGGGTTTGATGATTTACGAATTACCTCAACAGACTATGCCGCTGTTGATACACTTTATGAAAAAGGCAAAAGCCGAACTTATAGTCAACTCGATTCCATCCGCACTCTTTTCAAGTCCTGCTTGGAATCGCCGCAAGATATCACCTATTCCATCAAACGGATTGAGGCTGCCGGCGTAGAGTTAGGCTATCTTGGTCAGTTTGTGGATATGAACCGATCAAGCTTTACCTGCTCCGATATTCGATTTATTCTCAACACTATCTATTCTTATGGCGATGTACAAAATGTTTCCGCCACGATTTTAAAGCAGAACGATGCGCAAATTTTACAGTTCAACATCTCTTTGAATCCTGTTCTAAACGATGTGGTATTTTACGGCAACACTCGGTTTTCTTCGGATTCATTAAAACTGCTATTTGCAGATGTATTGGGGCAACCTATTAATCATCGCCAAACTCGGCAGATTCTCAAAAATATAATAAAACGATATCGAGACCACGGTTATTCGTTAACCTCTATAGATCGAATTAACTTTAGTGAGCGAGACCTCACAGCTCATATCTATTTGTCTGAAGGCATTATCAACAATATAAATATCTCCGGACTCGAAAAAACTCGCCCGTTTGTCATCGATCGCGAGTTGGAATTGCATCGCGGCGAAATTTTTCGTTTTGAGCGTGCTAAAAGTGGGTTGGAAAATATTTTTGCCACCGATCTGTTTAGCGCCGTACATTTGAATGTGCAAAGCAATTCGAGTTTGCACGATTTGAATTTTCAGCTTGCAGAAAAACCATCGAACGTGGTCCGGTTGGGGGCCCGCTACGATACCGAGCGCACCGCCAAGGTATTTGCTGAATTTTCCGATGAAAATATTTTAGGCACCGCAAACGATTTAACTTTGCACGTGGAATATGGTGGACGGGATTTTAAGACATTTGTCGATTACCGGGCAGACCGCTTGTTAAAATCCTACTTGACCAGCCGTTTTAATGTGTTTCATATACAAAGCGATTATGATGCATATACGGATCTCGAGTACACCGGGGAATATAAAAGCGTGGCTTCGGGAATCAATATCGATTTGGGCCAACAGATAAGCCGCTTTGGCACCTTGTCCGGACATTTGAGATTTGAGGACACCCAACTCAAAACAGTGTCGGGATATGGCTACGACACCGGCCATTCCAGACTGAGCACCTTTGGTTTGAGAACAGTGATCGACACTCGTGATGAGGTTGTTTTTCCTCACGATGGGAAATATCATATTTTCTTTTATGAGGTTTCTTCCGGCGAGGTTTTAGGGGATGATAAATCGTTTTTCAAATTTATGAACCAACTGGCAACCTTTACTTCGTATGGCAAACGCCACACCTTTTGTCCCAAGCTGATTTGGGGCACGTCAGACGTGACAACGCCTTATTCGGAACAATTTCGCTTGGGCGGCCAACATTCATTTTACGGTCTCAATAAAGGGCAATTGTGGGGACGCCACATCATCCTTGCCAGTTTGGAATATCGCTATTTACTGCCCAGGTTTTGGTCGTTCGACACCTATCTTTCCGCACGTTATGATTTGGGCTCCGCCTGGAGTAAAGTTGAAGCGATTAAAGCCAACGATTTTATAGGCGGTTGGGGAGCAGCATTTGGGTTCAAAACTCCAATTGGTCCGTTTTCGTTTGCTTATGGAGCAAGTAATCGTGGACATCAGCAGGTTTATTTTTCTGCGGGATTTGAATTTTAACAACTTGCCATTGGCTCTGACCGTCAACAGACATCTAACCTATATTTTTGATTTCGGCGTTCCAAAGCTGACATGTCGATCTTTCCACTGAATTCCACCATGCAAATAGCGATAAAACGAATTCAACCCAATGAATAGTGTGGCTCCGATAGAAATTGGATTTAAAATCGTGCTCACCAAAACCGGCTGTTTGTATTTTAACGCCACAATCAAACGAATGACCATTCCACGCACAATGGCGCTGGCGCCAGCCACCCGCAACGGTTCATACCAAATCACAAACCACGGCAAAATGTATAGCGCAAAGAAAATGAGCTCAAACAGTAAAAAGGGCACGGTTTTGTATCCCATCAATCCAAACGCATTTTTGGAAAAACCGTTAAACACCTGGCTCCAAGAATTATACATGCGTCCCATAACCGCGTGCACGCCGGTGGCGGTAATGACCCGTTCGCCTCGTTTTTTGGCCAGCCGGGCGAGCTCGGTATCTTCAACAATTTGGTTTTTGACCGACACATGCCCACCAATTCGCTCATACCCATCTTGCGTAAACGCCATCCATTGGCCGTTGGCGGCGGCCAACGAGGGGAATTTGATATGATAGGTTAACCATAACGGCAGCAGCGAATATACAAACAAATCAAACACCGGAACGACAAGCCTTTCGCCCAACGTTCGGGTTATTTGCTGCGGAAACGCCGAAAAGAGCGTTACATTCAATTTTTGCATCCAGCCAATGGTTTTTTCCACCGCATCATCGGTATAATAATTGTCGGCATCCGTGAACACCAAATAATCACCGCGAGCCTGCTGACTCAATTGATGGCACGCCCAGTTTTTGCCCGTCCAGCCAGGCGGCAATTCCTGCCCTGTGATCACTCGGATACGTGAATCGTGTTGTTGATAGGAAACAATGACATCTACCGTGTCGTCGGTTGAAAAATCGTCGAGCACCAAAATTTCCAGATTTTCATACCTCTGATTTCGGAGAGTGCTCAACGCATTGCCGATGTTATGTGCCTCATTACGCGCCGGGATAAGGACAGAAACCAAGGGGCGGCGTTTGGGCGCCGGCCCTTTTTTGATCATCGGCGCGGTTATCGCGTTCACTACAGTAATGATCAACACAACGGTCAAGGCGATGTGTATGCCATACAACACGTAAATCATTATTCGCCTCGTAACAATCCGAGTTTTTCTCTTAAAGCTTCAAAAGATTCGTTGATGGAGCGTTTGCCGCGCAGCACAATTCGGCCTTTTTCTCCGTTTATGATATATTTTTTTAATTCAGCCAAGAGCAGCTCGTGGTCGTGTTCAAGAGAGGTTATATCCAACCGATCTCCCGGTTCGACAATTCGACAATTGCCGAATTGTACAAATACCTCAGCGCGCTGGTTGTCTAAATATTCACTTTTAAAGGCCACTTGACAGACATTCACAGGTGTTTCAAGTTTACGGACGATGAGATCAATTCCTCGTTTGTATGCCAAAGGTCGCAGCCCCCACGGCAACAACTCGCCTTGCGGAAACACACAAACAAAGGGATGCTCCGGACGACCAAGCAATTCGCGCGTATATTTTATCGACTCGAAATTCCCTCTAAACGATTCTCTCTCAATGGAATACGCTCCCACTTGAGAGAAAAATCTATTTTTTGACAACTGTTCCTCCAGCATCATCAAATAGGTTTGTCGCTTGAAAATCTCCATCTTTAGCGCATAGATAAAAAACCCGTCCCACCAGGTGGAATGATTGGGTAGCAGCAACGTGGATCGTTCACCAAAATCCGGCTCCTGGCCAATCACCTGTATGGCGTGGAACTGCTTTTTTAACAGCCTGCGAATATAAGGGCGAAAGATGGCCTCATGTAGAGGAGAGATTGTTGCTTTGATCATTCTACAGGTTTCCTAAATGCCAATGTGATGCAAGTAACCTACACTTCCAAAGGCATATCTTTTTGGATCACGTCAGCCGTGGTCTCGCCTGTAAGCATAACGCCGGGTAGGCCCGCACCCGGATGCGTACTGGCGCCCACGAGATAAAGATTTGGAATATCCTCACTACGATTGTGCGGTCGAAAGATCGCGGTTTGCGTCAATTTCGGCTCCACGCCCCAGGCGCTGCCATAGTAATTGTTGTTCTTTTTTTGAAAATCATCCGGCGTAAACATTTCGCACACCTCTAGTTTTTCAAGCAATCCTTCGAGTCCAAAATCATTTTCCAAAAAATTCAATACTTTGTTTTTGAACAACTCGCCCTGCTCGCTCCAGTTTATGCCACTTTGTAAATTGGCCACCGGAATGAGCACATACATGCTTTCGCAGCCCTCTGGCGCCATGCCGGAATCCGTGCGCGTGGGCACGTGCAGGTACATGGAAAAATCTTCCGGTAAAATCTTTTTGGTAAAAATATCCTCGATCAAGGGCTGATAACGCTTGGATAAAATAAGCGTGTGATGTTTAAGCTGTGGAAATTGCTTGCGCACACCCATGTACAACAAAAACGAACTCATGCCGTACGAGACTTTGTTGAGACGCGCTTCCGACCATTTTTTCTTTGCGGAAGCAGGCACCAGGTCTTTGTAGGTATGTAAAAAATCGGCATTGGACACGACTGCATCCGCCTCAAACGTCTCTTCGCCCACCTTGACGCCGGTCGCTTTACCATTTTTCACAATAATTTGATCAACTTCTGTTTCCGTAACCACCTGTCCACCGATATCTTCAAACACTTGTCGAAACGCTTTAACCAGCAAAGTCATGCCGCCCGTAGTAAACCATACGCCACCCTCTTTTTCGAGGTATGGAATCATTTGGTACACAGCCGGCGCCTTGAACGGATTGCCGCCAATAAACAGCGGATGAAACGAAAAGGTAAAGCGATGTCGAAAGTCCTTGAAAAAACCACTGGCAAATTGATACGAGGTTTTTAAAGCGCCCAGCCCGAATGCCCGCGGCGCAAACGAAAGCATGGATCCCCAATCCATAAAGGGCTGTGCACCCAGCTTTTCCACCATTACCGCATCGTGAATCTTTTTGGATGCCGCAATAAACTTTTCATAGTTATTCGCATCTTTTTTATTGAATTCGGCCATTTGCTGCTTCATGGACTCTGAATCCGCAACATAATCAATATAACTTTTATCATGAAAATAGATTCGATAAAACGGATCGAGCGGGATCAGATCGATGTAATCAGATAACGATTTTCCGGCAGTGTTAAAAATATCTTCAATGATATTTGGAGCTGTAATTAAGGACGGGCCCATATCAAATTTATAGCCATTTTTTTCCAATGGATAAGCGTGCCCACCTACATGCTTGTTTTTTTCCAAAATGGTAACCGTGTAACCGGCTGCCTGCAAGCGAATGGCTACGGAGAGGCCTCCAAATCCGCCACCGATGACGATAATCTTTTTCATTGTTTTACCTTTCATTTTCTAATTGCATCGCGCAAAACCAGGCGCGAAGACTTGATATATTTCTGTTCGTCCTGGAATGGAATTCCTGGTCACAAAATAACCTGGTGCTCCAAGTCGAGTTCTTTCAGGGCTACCGTCTATGGACGCCAAGTTGGGTCGGGCTTCAAGCCCGCTTTTTGACTCGAAAGCTAAATAGCCAAATACTGTCGCAATTCAGCATTGAATTACTTTACGCGTTCGCTTATCAATTCTGCCGCAATTCGCCCCGATTGAATAACGAGCGGCACGCCGCCACCAGGATGCGCAGAACCGCTGGCGAAATACAATCCCTTTATTTTTTTTGAACGATTCGCCGGTCGTCTGAACGCCATGTTGCGATCATTGGACGAAATTCCGTAAATACTGCCCTTGTTGCTGCCATACAAACGAGAATAATCTTCCGGTGTATGAATGTGCTCGCGCTCAATTTTATCGGCCAGGTCGATTCCTAGGTGTTTCAATTTTTTCATTACAGCCCGGCGCGTGTGCTCTATCGCGTGCTGCCAATTTTGCTCTGACCTCAAATACGGCATATTGACCAGAACAAACCAGTTTTCGCTCTGTTCCGGGGCGTGAGAAGGATCGGTTTTGCCGGTGATGGACACGTAAACCGTCGGGTCGTCCGCCGGCGAGAGGCTTTCAAAAATGTGCTTAAATTCTTGTCGATAATTATTTGAGAAAAAAATGTTATGATGCGCCAGTTGTTCATGCTGTCCACGCACCCCCCAAAAAAACACCATTCCGGAAATGGACGGCTCGAACGAATTCAGTTTTTGTTGTTCTTTCTCATAACCGTCAATAAGATGATTAAAGGATTCCACCACATCCGCATTACACAAAACCACATCTGCCGGAATGAGCTTGCCATTCACGCGAATCCCGCTAATTTTATTTTGATGAATCACAATCTTTTCAACCGGCGACCTCGTATGAATTTTCATTCCCAACTTTTTGGCCATACCTTCAAGCGCCTCCACCAAACGGTACACCCCGCCTTTGATGTAAAACCCGCCAATGCCATATTCCACATACGGAATGGTATTGAGCGTAGCTGGCGCTTGAAACGGATCGCTGCCATTGTAGGTCGGATAACGGTCAAACATTTGGATCAATCGTTCATCCGTAAAAAACGAGCTCACCGCGTCATGAACCGTTCGAAACGCATCGATCTGCCCGATTTTTAAAAGACGAGCCGCCGTCTTTTTTCGCAGCAGTCGAGACCATTCGTGAATCGAATCAAGGACAAATACGTCAGTGGTCACATCGTAAATGCGTTTGGAATAGGCCATAAATTTATTAAAGGCCTGGCAATCTTGCGCCGCGAATTGCTCCAATTCACGCGTCATTTTATCCCGGTTGGAAAAAGCGTTTAATATCGAGCCATCTGAAAAAAAATAGCGACAAACCGGCTCCACCGGAACAAACTCAAAAAACGCTTTTCGATCGAACCCGGCAAATTCGAACAATTCGTCCAAAATAAACGGCATAGTGATAAGCGAGGGTCCGGTATCAAATCGATACGAGCCGAGAAACAGTTCGTTCATTTTGCCGCCGAGCCGTTCATTTTTCTCAAACAGCTCCACATCATAGCCCATTTTGGCCAGGCGAATGCCTCCGGCCAATCCGCCTAGTCCACCGCCTATAATAAGAATCTTAGCCACGTCGCCACTCCTTCAACTTGGTGTAGACCATGACGGTGAGCAGGATATGAGAAATACCGTAGAAAAAATCTTCAATAGGAATGGTAAAGATTCGAACATTCAATTGATAACTCGGATCGTACAACACGACGGGCCGCGCCGTTAGGTAGCCGTTGAACACCAACATCAGTCCAATAAGAATGGGAAAAAAAATAAAAGCGCGCTGATCCAAAATAATATCGGTTTTAAGAAACTTGTCCAAAAGCAACACAACGGCAAGCACAACTAAAACAATACCTGTATACTCCTTGCCAAACCAAAATAGCCACGTGCCGATTGGGATGACAAACATCCACAACAGGCGCACGTTATTAAAAAACTGTATAGTTCGCCTGGGACGAAAATAGATAATGATTTCCCAAATAAACAGACAGGCAAACGGAACGGTTATAAAAAACAGCCATTCGGCAATGGGTAAACCGAAAAGCCGTACATCCAAGGTGTATTGATGATTGAACCACCAGTGCCTTCCGGTGACCAAGGCATCCCAAATAATATAAGGAACAAGAGTGGACACGGATGCCAGAAAGGCCAGCCCCCAATTTTTGATATAACGAACCCGACGATCAATACTGAGTGCTAGCGGACCGGAAATTATCAAAATATTAAACAGTAAATACTCGATGTTCATGATGGTTCCAGTTGCGATTTGAGCTCCAATGCGGTTTGACGCTCTGTTTCGTCAATATCTGCATTCTCCAGAATAAAATTGAGAATATTTTGTGCCATCTCCGGATCCTGCTGTTCGAGCCGCTGCGGAAGCAGTTCGAGAATTCGTTTAAAGCTGCGGTTCGCATCATCGCGGCGATTAAAAAAGAATGGCAAATAATAGGACGTCGTGCCATGGATAAAAAGTGCCTCCAGATCATCCGGATTTTTTTGTAATCCGGCGTCCATAATATCTAATCCCTTGTTGGCGTACTGTAATTTTTTATGTGGCCACGGCGTGTATTGCGCTTTCACAGCCGTAAGCGAGCCGATATAGGTTTGCGCTACACCAGGTTTGTCATCCTTTTCCGATAACGTTTCAAAAAGGCTCAGGGCTTTATTTAAATGCGCCTCCTGCTGCAAACTGGAGTAGTAGAGATGTCGCGCCTCCTCCCAGGTTTCCTCAAATTCCGTGCTCGCCGGCAAAGACGTTGCAAATATTCCACATACGAGCAATATAATAAAATTTGTTTTCATATTATACACCTTTTAACAATATTGTCAAGCTTTTGTCTAGTTTTTTGATGAACATAACACCGGAGAGATTCAAACTATTTCGCAAAAACAGTGATATTGTGAATCATTTGATAAAATTGGCAATAGACTCGTGTAAAGGGCCAAGCCGCCAAGAAAAATCAAGGCTTAGAACCCATTTTGAATGTAAAAAAAGCTTTGGTAGGAGCAATTCAATTTACGACTTTACAGCTCTGCCATACACATCGAGCGCGCGTTCGCGAGCGAATTTGTGATCGACCATGGGTTGGGGGTAAGAATCGGTCTTGTACTCGGGCACCCAGGTTTTGACATATTTAAAATCGGGATCAAATTTTTTCAATTGAGAGGTGGGATTAAAAATACGAAAATAGGGCGCTGCATCGCACCCGGTTCCGGCAGCCCATTGCCAGTTGCCATTGTTGGCGGACAAATCATAATCGAGCAGCTTTTCCGCAAAATAGCGCTCGCCCCAACGCCAGTCAATGAGCAAATGTTTGGTGAGAAAACTGGCAGTCACCATGCGCACGCGATTGTGCATAAAGCCGGTTTCGGCAAGCTCGCGCATGCCGGCATCGACAAGCGGATATCCGGTTTCTCCGGCGCACCAATGTTCAAACTCGTCTTTGTTATACGACCATTGAATCCGGTCATATTTTTCCCGAAAAGAATGGTTTACCACATGGGGAAAATGATACAGAATCATCATATAAAATTCGCGCCAAATCAGTTCGTTCAGCCACGTTTCGTTGAGGTTCAAAGCGCGGCGCACCAAATCGCGTATGCTTACTGTGCCAAAGCGCAAATGCACGCCAACTCGCGTGGTGCCGTGGAGATAAGGAAAATCGCGCTGCTTGTCATATTTTTTGATTATATCTTCGTCCGGATCATGTGGCGGAAACGTTGCACCCGTTGCCTGAAATCCGATCTCTTCCAAACTTGTAATTTTAAACGAGGTAGTCGCAAAGTTGCTCTTGTAGGATTGAACATCAAAAGACAGGTCCTGCAGGTGTTGCGCCGTAAATCTTTGTTTCCATTTTTTCATATACGGGGTATAGACAACATAAGGGTCGCCATTGTCTTTTAGCACGTCATCGCGTTCAAAAATGACTTGATCTCGGAAGGAGAAAAATTCAATGCCGCTTTGGTGCAAAACATCCCGCACCTTTAAATCGCGTTGTATGGCGTACGGTTCATAATCGGCATTGCAGTACACGTTGTGAATTGTTAATTCGGAAACAAGCTGTTTCCAAATCTCCAATGGTTTTCCGGTTCGAACCAGGAGCGAACTGTTCCAGGCTTTGAGCTGTTTTTGGATATTTTGCAAAGCTTGATGGATAAATTCAACGCGCTTGTCACGTTTGTCTTTTAGCTCATCCAAAATGTTTGTGTCAAAGATAAATAACGGAATGACGGGATGTTCGTCGCGCAAGGCAAAATGCAATCCCGCATTGTCAAACAATCGCAAATCACGACGAAACCAAAACAAAGTTACGGGTTTCTCTTTCATATCAAGCCTGCAATAATTCCACCATTTTTTCAGGACGAGTGGTTGGCAATTGGCACGAAAAATTTTGGCAGACAAAGGCCGTTGGTTTGCCATCCCGTTGTTGATGTGATTGGACAAATTCAGAAAAATTGTCGATGGCCGCCTGGCCATTTTCGGTCTCTCGTAACAACACCACAGTATTGGGTAAATAGAGCTGGTACAATGCATCAAAAAATGCTTGAGTGCCTGTATTTTGTTTCGAGCCCACGATAACCACTTCAAAAGAGGGGCCCGAAGCAAATGCCAAAGCGCTCATCATAAAGGTGTAAGCGGAGGGGCTTTGTGCGGGCAGCTCGGCAAAGGCTCGGCCAATCTGATCGGCTTTTTCCGTAAAGTCCGAACGCCCGGTTATGTGCGCCAGCTTGAGTAGATTCAGCATGGCCACGGAATTTCCCGAAGGAATGGCGCCGTCGTAGCTTTCTTTGTGTCGGACAAGCAGTCGCTCTCCGTCATCCGGTGTGGAAAACAATCCGCCATGTTGTTCATCCCAAAAGTGCGCTAAAAGATGCTTATTCAAGTCAAGACCCTGTTGAAGATAGTCTGCATTTTGCGTAGCTTTAAATAATTCCAGTACTCCAAAAATCATAAAACAGTAATCATCCACAAAGCCGGAAATGGAGGCTTCGTTTTCTCGGTATCGGTGCAGCAGACGGCCGTTTTCTTGCGTCATATACTGTTTTACAAACGATGCTGCTTTTTCGGCTGCAGAAATATAATTGTGATCTTTTAAAATCAAGCCGGCATTGGCAAGGGCGGCAATCATTAATCCATTCCAATCCGCCAATACTTTATCATCTTTTAAAAGATGAATGCGCTTTTTGCGAACAGCAAATAATTTTTCTCGTGCCGCTTCAATATCGCTAAACAGCGAATCCGGATTTAAATGTTGCTCCCTTGCAAACTCTACAACAGGCTTGGAAAGATGCAAGATATTTTGTCCGGTCTGTTCTCGAGTCGCCTCTTCTCGATAATTTCCCGCCGTATCCACTGAGAACAACGGAATAAACCACTCTGCATCCTCTTTTAGGACATTGCGGATCTCCGCCTCGGACCAGACATAAAACTTGCCCTCTTCGCCCTCGCTGTCCGCATCTTCCGCCGAATAAAAACCGCCCTCCGGAGAGGTCATGTCACGCAACACATAAGCAATAATTTCGCGTGCCGTTTGGGCATATTCTTTCTTTTTTGTGAGCTGAAAAGCTTCGCAATAAGCCAAAATGAGCATGGCCTGATCGTAGAGCATTTTCTCAAAATGGGGCACCAGCCAGTGCACATCCGTTGAGTAACGATGAAATCCAAAACCAATATGATCATATATCCCGCCGCGCCGCATATGTTGCAATGTTGTTTCAACCATATCCAGCGCTTGTTGATCTTTGGTTCGATAAAAATAACGCAACAAAAATAAAAGATTGTGTGGTGTTGGGAATTTCGGAGCCTGACTAAATCCGCCATAGTTGGACTCAAAACGTTTTGACAAATCGTAAAACGTGGCCTCCAAAAGCTCCTCGCTTAAAGCGGTCGATGAGGATTTTGGCGATACCTGCGACAATCGCTGGCTCCATTGCTGTGCGGATTCTAATACGCGGTCGCGCTCGGTTTTCCACAACTCGTCTACCCGCGGAATCAATTCAAGCATACCGGTTCTACCAAATCGAGACTCTTTCGGAATATACGTGGCGGCAAAAAACGGTTGCTTTTCCGGCGTCATTATAATCGTCAATGGCCATCCGCCGCTACCGGTCATCAATTGACAAATGGTCATGTAAACATTGTCGATATCCGGGCGCTCTTCGCGATCCACTTTGATGGAGACAAGCGTATCATTCATCAACTGCGCCACATCGGCATCTTCAAACGATTCTTTTTCCATCACATGGCACCAGTGACATGTGGAATAGCCAATGGAAAGAAAAACAGGTTTGTCTTCTGCTTGCGCTTTTGCAAAGGCCGAATCCTGCCACGCATACCAGTCCACAGGATTATGGGCATGCTGCAGCAAGTACGGACTTTTTTCATTTACGAGTTGGTTTGTAAAAGCAGGCATGGATTACTTTCGACTTTTTGTGGGTTCAGGTTTTCCCCACTAAACAGACGCATCAAATTTAAAATTTCATTTATCTGTTTCCCGATTTATTTGAGCATAATTTTTGCATTTTATTAAATTACTTGCTACTTTTGGGACTAAGATTTTATTAAACCGACTGAAATCGATGCAAAAAAACCAAAACAACGACATCCCGTTTCCGCTTGTTCGTAAACTTTCGCCCCAGCTCGCTTTAGCGCTCAGTTTCATGAGCCTTATTGTGATGGGCACAATTTTGCTCTCTTTGCCCATAAGTCGCGCCCAAGCCTACCCCGTTCCGTTTATTGATGCCCTGTTTACCGCCACTTCCGCCACTTGCGTGACCGGCCTAATCACTGTCGATACAGGAAGTTACTGGAGCCTGTTTGGCCAAATTGTCATTTTGGTACTCATCCAATTGGGTGGTTTGGGAATCATGACCTTTTCCACATTTGTCGTTTATTTGGTGGCGCGCCGGCTTAGTATTTGGAACAGGGACATGCTGGAGCAAAGCGTGGCCGGTATCAGCAAAAGCAATATGGGGCATTTGTTGTTGGCGATCGTTATTATCACCTTAACGTTTGAGAGTATCGGCGCCGTAATTCTGCTGCTGCGCTTTTTGAATTATTATCCCATAGACCAAGCTATTTATATTGCTATTTTTCATTCTATTTCAGCTTTTTGTAATGCAGGATTTTCTTTATTTCAATCCAGCTTGATCCCGTATCAAAACGATTTTGTCATCAATGCCACCGTTATGGCGCTCATTGTTTTTGGCGGAATTGGCTTTTGGGTATTATTCGACTTTAAAAATCTCATCCGCCGAAAAACCAAATTGCACGCGACCAGTTTGCATACACGGTTAGTGCTTTATGTGACCTTTTTGCTAATTGCTTTGGGACTGGTATTTTTGTTGGCTACAGAGTGGAACCAGGCCTTTCGGTATTTGTCATGGCCGCATAAAATCCTGGCCGCTGCCTTTCAGTCCGTTACAGCTCGCACAGCCGGCTTTAACACCATTGAAATGACTTCATTTTCCAATGCTTCTTTATTTTTGCTTATTTTGTTGATGGCGATCGGTGCCTCACCAGGTTCGTGCGGGGGTGGCATCAAAACAACAACCATGGCAATAACCATAGCCATGATCTTTGCTCGCCTGCGCAACAAAACCCAGGTTCAGCTCTTGCAGCGCGGCATTCCGGATGGAACCGTGTCTCGCGCCATTGGCATTACATTTTACTTTATTGTAACTATTTCTGTTTTTTGTATATTGTTGCTTATTACCGAGCATCCACCGGAAACTCTCGTCCCTGAGCGCAATCTGTTTGTTCAGGTCATTTTCGAGGTGGTTTCGGCCATTGGCACGGTTGGATTAAGTATGGGCCTCACCCCATTGCTGACCGAGGTTGGCAAAGTTTTGATTGTTATCCTGATGTTTGTCGGACGTATTGGACCGGTGACTCTGGTGCTGGCATTGTCAGGAGTGTCGCACCTTAACATCCGCTATGC
>CAYPZM010000077.1:0-16313 GCA_964414825.1 uncultured Cytophagia bacterium
GGCCGGAGTCGCAACATCAAAACAAAGCTTTGCAGGAGACTCCAGAACAACACCAGCGGCACCAGAATATTTTTCAAGAATGTCCGTCGCGCCACACCGCGCACAGCAATAAAATGCAGCGGGTAACCCAGGTCCGGGACAACGCGTTTTTCCAAACCGCGACGAGTGCCCACGAAATGCACTGTGGCATATGGCCGTCGTCGTTTTAACTCTTGTGCCAATGCCAGAGCCGGATACAAATGGCCGCCGGTTCCGCCGCCGGCAAATATGTAGGTTTCTCGTTTCACATCATTCTCAATAATTTCGAATGCGCGAGCTGCCAAAAAATGGCATCGTGTTCACGCGTCCTTTGTATGTTTGTTCGCTCTCGTAGCGCGCCGTGGCGGTAGAACAAAATGATGAAATATTCAACAACAATCCAATGCCGATTAAATGCGACACCAATGCCGAGCCGCCATAACTGATAAACGGCATGGGAATACCCGTCGTGGGCACCAACGCCAGCGCCACCGCCGCATTGATAAACGCATACAAGGCAATACATGCGGTAATGCCGCCGGCCAGCAATCGGCCGTACCCGTTTGGAGCAGTTTGGGCGATGCGCATGCCGCGATACAAAATAACCGCAAACACCAGCAGCACGCCCAACGTGCCCACCAAACCGAGCTCCTCGCCAATAACCGAAAACACCATATCCTTGTAGGCCTCGGGCAAAAACTCGTACTTTTGCACGGAATTTCCAATACCCACACCGACCGGCCCGCCCATGGCAAAACTGATCAGCGACTGCTGAATTTGAAAACTGGGCTCTCCAGAACCCACCAGCGGTTTAATAAAACCGACCATGCGGTGAATCATGTATGGATTAAATTGCAAATAAATGAGCGCTCCGGCAAAAAAGGACATGCTGGTCAGGAATAAAAATCCAAGTTTGACTTGGGCAAAATAAAACATTATAAACGCGATCAAGGTGATCATAACTGCTGTGCCCAGGTCTTTTTCAAAAGCCACCAAACCGACGACCAGCAGCACAATACTCAAAAAGGCTAAAAAGATTTTCCAGTTGTTCAAAAAATCACGAAATTCGTGTAAAAAACGCGCCAGCACCAAAATCAGGGCATACCGTGCAAAATCGGACGGTTGCATCGTGAATCCGCCAATTCGCAACCACCGGGCTGCTTCATCGCGCGCCACAACCATGGGCAATTTGGTGAACAGCAGCGTCAGCAAAACAAGCGAGATCAGGAAAAAGAGCGGCGACATTCCCAGCCATTTTTGATAATGCACAGCCGTGACGATAACCATAAGCACCAGGCCCAACACAATTTTACCGGTTTGTTTGCGGATGAAATAGGTGCTTCCGTCCACGGTTTTTGCTCGTTGGCGCAGCTCTTCGGCATTGGCCGTATCACCATCGTTTTCGGCAATTTCGGCGCGATTGAGCAATTTCTGACGCACCAGATTATCGGCCTTGAACGAGCTGGCAGAATACACGATTGCGGCTCCAATAACGACCAAAAACAGTACGCAAAACAGCAGAATAAAATCGATTTGCAGCCAATTTATGTTGGGAAGCTTTTTCATCCGTTACCGAATTTTAAATGTCGTTAATGTCAACAATGCGAATAAAATTCCGACAATCCAAAAGCGCACCACCACTTTGGGTTCGGCCCAGCCCTTGAGTTCAAAATGGTGATGGATCGGCGCCATACGAAATACGCGTTTGCCAGTGCGTTTGAAAACAAACACCTGAATGATGACCGACAGACTCTCAATCACCCAAATGCCACAGATCAACAACAGCAGCAATTCTTTTTTTGCCAAAATCGCCACAGCGCCAATGGCGCCGCCCAGGGCCAAGCTGCCGGTATCGCCCATAAATACTTGCGCGGGGTAGCTGTTGAACCACAAATAACCCAAAGCTGCGCCAAACAAAGCCGCGCAAAACACGGCCAGTTCACCGGCTTGCGGCAAAAACAGGATGTTCAAATAGTCCGAAAACACGGCATGGCCAGTGACATAAGCGATGGCGGCAAATGCAGCCGCGGCAATGGCCGTTAATCCGGTCAGCAGTCCGTCCAGGCCATCCGTCAAATTAGACGAGTTTGATGCAGCGGTGATTATAAAGGCAATAATGGGAATATAAAATATCCCAAAATGCAGCTCATAATTTTTAAAGAACGGCAGCGTTGTGGAGCTACGCTCAGCCGGAACTTCGGGGAAAAAGTAAATGAAACACCCCACAAGCAGCCCAAGAACAATTTGGCCCAACAATTTGTAACGCCCGACTAGTCCTTTCGGATATTTTTTAATGATTTTCAGCCAATCATCGATAAAGCCGATGATGCCCAAGACCACAGTGACCAGGAGCACAATCAAAATATTGCTTTGGCCGATCTTGGCAAACAGCAAAGTGGGGAAAATTACGCTGACCAAAATAATCAAGCCACCCATGGACGGGGTGCCGCGTTTGCTGAGATGCGATTCCGGGCCTTCGATGCGAATTTCTTCGCCGATTTGCATCTCTTTTAATTTTTTGATAATCCAGGAGCCGACAAACAAGCTAATTAACAGTGCCAGCACGGCTGCTGAGGCGCTGCGAAAAGTGATGTAGCGAATGACATTTACGCCGATCAATGTGTCGCTGTATGGTTCGAGCAAATAATAAAGCATAATCGACCCTGTTTTAAGAGTGCAAGGCAGTCACCACGCGCTCCATGCGCATGGATCGAGAACCTTTGACCAACACTACATCATCCTCGTTAAGAGCAGCCTTTAGTTCGGTTATTAGCGATGCCATATCCTCAAAATGCGCGGCCCGAAGTCCAAGGGCGGTGGCGCGTTCGGCGGTAAATTTTGTGTATGTTCCAAACAAGAACAAGGCATCGATAAAACTGGCCTTTGCAACATCGGCCAGATTGCGGTGCTCCATTTCGGAAAAATCGCCAAGCTCCAACATATCGCCCAACACTACGAAACGCCTTCCATTTGTAATTTGCATATCTGCAAGCATATTCATGGCCGCGCGGCAACTGTTGGGATTGGCATTGTACGCGTCATCAACAAGAGTGAAACCATTAAACTGAGAAACTTGCAAACGATGCTCGACAGAATCCACAGATGCTAAAGCATCTTTTATATCCGCTAGCGGCACCTGAAAATACAATCCAGTGGCAACTGCGGCAAGCGCGTTGTAAACGTTGTGCCGACCGGGCAGATGCAGTGAAAAGCGTTCGCCGGCACAGTCGAATGAATAATTGCCATGCTTTTCGCAGGACAAATTTTCAGCACGTACATCCGCGTAAGAATGTATGGCAAACGAGAGCACCTCGCTCACGGCGTAATGCTGAAAGCGCAGATAGGGGTCATCGGCGTTGTATATGGCTGCGCCGTTGGGATCAACGTGTTCAAACATTTCCATCTTGGCGCGGGTTACGCCGGGCAAATCGCGCAAAAACTCGATATGGGCATATCCGATATTCAACATCAAACCAACATGCGGTTCGACCAGGTAACTGAGGCGCTCGATTTCACCAAAACCGGATGTGCCGAGTTCGGCGACGAGAATTTCGTGCTCAGGATTTAGATCGAGCAAGGTTTTCGGAACGCCAACATGATTATTAAACGATTTTGAATTCTTTAACACATTATATTTTTTCGACAACACCGCATAAATCAATTCTTTGCAGGTGGTTTTACCGGCACTGCCGGTTAGGGCTACGACCTGGGGGTCCAGTTTTTTACGGTAATATCGCGCAATTTCCTGATAGGCTGAAAGCGCATCCGGAACCAAAAGCAAAGGTTTATCTGCATAACGTTTGTTGTTTGTCTCGAACCATTCTTTCTCAACAATCGCCAAAGAAGCGCCGTGATCCAGTGCGGCTTCAATAAAGGAATGGCCGTCAAAATTATCGCCTTTAATCGGGACAAAAATTTCACCGGTCCGAATGTGGCGCGAGTCGGTAGAAAAACCCGGCACCTCACCGGCGGGAACCTGCCCGAAGGTTTGCCAGGTAGAATCGAGCTCGATTATTTCACGAAACGTCAACTCCATACCTAAATCGCTGCCTTACAAAATAGTTGAATGGTGTGTCCGGGTTCTACCAACTCCCCGGCTTGAGGTTCTTGACGAATTACTTTGCCGCTGCCGTTAATTTTTGCTTTGAGTTGCCGGTCCGCAAGCAGATTAACAGCATTGCGCAACGGCAAATCGGTTAGAACCGGCACTTTGACCGGTTCGGTTGTTGGCACGGCTGAGGCCAATGTAAGATACACAATACCTTCTTTGGAAACTTTTGCACCGGCTGCGGGCTCCTGTTCGATAACCGTTTGACCGTTACCGATAAATCGGCAATTTAGTTGATTGGCGCGGAGCACGCTTTGCGCATCCTGCCGCTGCAAGCCAACCAAGTTGGGCAAAAGGCTTGGCGCATTTTCGACAAGCTGGCCGGTTGCAGATTTTTGGAAATAATCCAACCCCTCAAGGTTGATGATACGCTCGGCAATGTTGCGAAAACAGGGGGCTGCAACGGTGCCGCCGTAATAAGCACTGCGCGGTTCGTGAATCATCACATAAATGGTGATCCGTGGCGCTTCGCGCGGGAAAAATCCACCAAAGCTTGAAATATAACGATCGCTGGCATAGCCGCCGGTAACTTGTACCAAATGTGCCGTGCCGGTTTTGCCGCAAAGCTCAATATTAGGCAGAACTGCATTTACGCCTGTGCCGCGCACAACAACATCCGCTAAAAAGTCACGCATCAACAGTGAAGTTTCGGATGAAATGACCCGGCGCGTTTCGGGATTATTTTTGGCAAACACACGTTCATTCTCGCGAAACATGTTTTTAATGATACGGGGTGACACAAATACACCGTCATTTGCGATTGTTGCGTACATGGAACACATTTGCAGCGGGGTCACGGCAACTTCATGCCCAAACGAAAAGACCAATTGCGAAAACGGCACCCAATCGCTTGGCTTTTTTAATACGCCGGTAATTTCTCCGGGCAGCTCGATGCCGCTTTTTTGTCCAAAACCAAATTTATGCGCATAGGTGTACATTTTAAATTTACTAAACTCTTTTGCCAATTTGGCCATGCCGATATTTGAGGACATGACCAGCACATCGCGCGCCGTAAGCCAGCCATACTCTTTGGTATCGCGAATGGTCTCCCCCATCACATCCCATTTGCCATTTTCGCAAAACACCAGCTCGTCTTCATTGACATAACCGGCATCCAACATGGCGGCCATCATTGCGGGTTTAAACGTCGAACCCGGTTCAAACTGATCGGTAATCGCTTTGAGTTTCCAGGAAAAATCATTGTAATTGTCATAATCATTCGGATCAAAATTCGGTTCCGAAGCGATGGCCAGCAGTTCGCCACTGTTCGGATCCATAATGACCACAGAGCCGCCTTTGGCATTGTACTCGTTAATGGTGTTTTTCAGCTCTTGTTCGGCGATCCACTGATAGCGCGAATCGATGGTTAACACCAAATCGGACCCATGATGCGGCTCATGAATCGGGTAATGCGGATGCGAAAACAGCCGAGCTCGACCTGTTTTCTGCATGATGGCGGTTCCCGGCTTTCCTTTGAGTTCGGCTTCTTTGGCCAATTCAACGCCATAGCCGCCAGAGCCATCCGCGCGCGTAAACCCGACAACCTGACTGGCGGTGAAGCGCTTGGGATAACGCCGCTTGAGCTCATCGCGACAGCCGATATACCTGTATTGAAAGCGTTCGATACGCTGTCGAACATCGGGCGGTTGTTGTTTAGCCAGCTCAATCCATCCGGAACCTTTGCGCAATTTGGCAATGATTTGATTTGGGCTGATATTGATAATGGGCGCCAGTTGATGCGCCACTTTGTAGGCGTCAACAATAGAATCGACGTTTGCTACCACCGTTACTGCCGGCACATTAAACGCCAACAGCTCACCATGGCGGTCGTAAATTTTACCGCGCTCCGGCTGCAATGTGCGAATGAAACGATGCTGCCCTTGAGCCAGCGCGATAAATTTTTGCCGCTGTACGACCTGAATCGTGACCAATCGAACCATTAATACGACGATCACGAGCAGCATTAGAGCAGTGAACGCTTGATAGCGAATATTTTTTTCTTTACGCCGTTTTGCCATCTTGGGTGCTTATGGGATTTGATGAATATTTATCTTTTCCGCCGGAACCAGCGTCATGTGATCCTGAAGAACCTGCTTTATTCGATCGGGTGCTTTTAATTGTTCTACCTCAAATGTCAGGACATCACACTGCTGATTCAAGTCGGTTAATTCCTCTCGTAACTGTTCATTTTGTCGATTTAGATAGGCAATGGATACATTTTGCCAAACATTAACAAAACTGTAAATGCCAAACAATACCAAAATAATCACAGCATGCTTGCTAAAACGAAGCGTGGCCCGATAGCGTTTTGGAACACGATTTTTTGTCGGCGACATGGGCATCACAGTTTCTCCATAACGCGCAAACGGGCCGAACGAGCGCTAGGATTTTGGCGAATTTCTTCTTCATCCGGTTTCACCTGGCGATTGATAATTTTGATTGTCGGTTGCCTGCCGCACACGCAGACCGGAAACGTTTTTGGGCACACGCAGGGATGCGTTTGTTCGTACATAAAATCTTTGACTACTCGCGCTTCAAGCGAATGATACTCGATGACCGCCAGTCGCCCTCCGGACGATAACAGCTCCAGGGCTTGCGGTAAAAAGTCGCGCAAATTGCCGATTTCGTCATTGATGTAAATGCGCAGGCTTTGAAACACGCGCGCCAGCGATTTGACGACAAATTGCTGACCCACAACGCGGCGCACAATATCGGCCAACTCTCCTGTCGTTTGAATCGGATGATCCTCGCGTTGCCGCACCAGAGCACGCGCAATTCGCCGGGCCTGGCGTTCCTCCCCATACTTTTGCATAATTTCTGCTAGTTCTTGCTCACTGGAGGTATTCACTATATCGGCAGCGGACAGACCGGATTTAGCCATGCGCATATCGAGCGGACCGCTTTGCGAAAACATAAAACCTCGTGTGGGTTCGGAAATTTGCAGCATAGAGACACCTAAATCACAGAGAAAACCATCTACTTGCTTAATTTCGGCCTCATCGAGCAATGTGGTAATATTTTTAAAATTGCCCTGAACGGCCTTAAATCGCTTGCCAAATGCTGCCAATCTACGCTGCGCTCGCTCAATGGCTTGACTGTCTTGATCGATCCCTATCACCACCCCTTGTTCAGGCAATCGTTCGAGGATTGCCTTTGTATGCCCGCCATCTCCCAGGGTTACATCACAAAACACGCGCCCGGAATCAAGGTTCAAACACTCCAGGACTTTTTGTTGCAGTACAGATATATGATAAACGTTGTCCAATCAATCTACTAGCCTATTTTTAATTTTTGTCTCAAGCCCTGAATGACTTTTTCTTTCTCGGCGCGGATTTCGTCATACAAATCTGTATTCCAAATTTCGATGCGATTGCGCACGCCAATTACCGTCACTTCATTCAAGTTCTCAAGTTGAGCAAATTCAATGAGATGCGGCGGCAATGTAACTCGGCCTTGCTTGTCAAATGTAGCGTCCAATTTTCGCCCGACAAACTCGCGTTCAATAATATCCATCTCTTCCTGAGAGAGCTCGTTGTCTTTGAATATTTCTTGAAAATCTTGCCAACTGTCTCGGTAATAGCCCGTGATACATGGATCAAACCCACGGGTCAAAATAATCTCGTTCTGCTGTTCTTCGGGAAATGCCATGCGAAACCGGGTTGGAATTGCCAGGCGTCCTTTCGGATCCAGAGAAACGGTATTTCTTCCACTTAATTCTGTCATCAATCACCAGAACAAAGACACTAATTGTTTTATTTCACCTAAATTCACCACCATTCACCTAAAATTAACTGAATATATCACTAAAGTCAAGAACAATTTAAAACTTTGCCTAAACTTCAGTTATTAAATTTTATCCATGTATTGACTTGTCCACTTTTCCTGGTCTGCTTTTTGCTAAACGTTGCGGAGAATAAGAGAGCAATCTGGAGCATTCTATTTAAAAATATTCAACTTGGGAGGTGATGATGTGTTGTTGGGTGCGAAAAATTGGACGGTTTATATGAAACAATTGTTATATGCTTGAACAGCTCAAGCAAAACCGTTTATGTTTGACACAAATCTGGTATGCACAAAAACCACGAATTAAAAAGGAAGGATACATGAAACACTTAATGCTGTCAGTCATGATCGTCTTGATCATGCTATCTACTGTTTTTGCACAATATCAGGGGGAAATCAACTTATCCACAGCCACGGCAACATTTACCGGGGCCGAGGATGAAGATGTATTCGGCCATCATGTTGCCATTGTACCGGATCTGAATGGTGATGGTTATGATGAGGTTTTGGTGACCGCCCCACTCTCAGATCTGAATGCGGAATCCATGGACAATGGCCGGGTTTATCTGTTTTACGGCTCGGCTGCCGGTTTAAGTGGCAATATTAGCCTATCTGCTGCCGATGCCATTTTCCACGGCGCCTATGCTGGCAACGAGGCATCACATGATGCGTTTGGAATTGGCGATATCGATAACGATGGGTATAACGATCTGGGAATCGCTATCAAAAAAACAAAACCCGAGCAAGGCGGCAATCGATTGGGCAAGACATATATCTTTTTTGGTAGTTCGACAAAACTTCAAGGCACCATCTCTCTGGAAACCGCGGATGCTTCGATTGTCGGAAATGATGCCGGAGCCGAGGCTGCGCATATTAAAGGCGCGGGTGACTTGGATAATGATGGTTACGACGATATCATGATCGGCTCCGGATTTAACACTCAAGTTGGCGCCGAGGCCGGAAAGATTTATGTGTTTTTTGGACGAGATCGTAATGAATGGCAAGTCGATGCCGACATTGAGACGTTTAGCGACGCCAGTTTTTTGGCAGAGAGTGCCGGCGACTGGGCCGGGCATCGCGTTTCCGGTTTGGGTGATGTAAATGGTGACGGTTATGACGATATTTTGATCGGCGCCAATCACCGTGCAAATGGCGATCTCAACCTGGCTGGTGAAACTTATCTGGTACTGGGTAAAGCGCGCGACGGATGGGCTAAAGATGTCAGCCTGGAAAATGCGGACGCCTCCTGGATCGGTGATACCAACAAAATGCAATTGGGCTGGAATGTGTCGCAGGTTGGCGATGTGGATGGCGATGGATTGGCTGATATTTTAACCTCGAGCGACAAATCGCAGTACTATTTGATTTTGGCTCAAGATATCAACTATAGCAGCAATCAACCGATCAGCAGCAGTTTTACGGCTCGCCTGAGTCACACCACAACTATTGCTGATGCCATTGGCCATGACATTTCCGGTTTGGGCGATCTGAACCAAGACGGGTTTGACGATTTCCTCATCGGCAGCCCCAATGTCAATAGCAGCACCGGCGAAACCTATTTGCTTCTCGGTCGCGATACATGGCCAGCGACTCTCGATTTGGCAAATTCACAGGCTACGTTTGTCGGTGAGAACCCTGGCGATTATGCCGGCTTTTCCGCATCCGGTGCCGGCGACGTGAATAACGACGGTCAGCCGGACATTCTCATTTCCGCCTATAAAAATGACGATGCCGGCACCAATGCGGGCAAGGCTTATCTGTTTTTTAACCTCGACCCGAACATGCCGAATATTACGGTAACGTCTCCGAATGGCGGGGAGACATTAACTCAAAACACAACCGCTTCTATCACCTGGACCAGCCAAAATGTTTCGGAAAATGTAAAGATCGAATACAGCGTGGATAACGGCATCACCTGGGATGTGATCGCCGCGGACACGGAAAATGACGGTTTATACGACTGGCTGGTGCCCGATCGCCCTTTTACCAATTGCCTGGTTCGCGTGGTTTCAACTCCCACCACGGACATTTATGATGTGAGCGACGGCACGTTCGAGATCAGCGGCTCCGAGCAAACACGTTACCGCATAGAAGCCGAAGATGTGACGCTTTCCGGCGGATACGTTGTGGAAACCCGCAAGGGAACCAGTAACGGCAAAGTCGCCAAGGTTGAGAACGGATCGTTTGGCACCCTCACCTACCTTTCCGAGCTGCCGACTGGCAATTATGACCTTTTTGTACGCTATTCGGATGAAACTGACGGCCGCAGCACCAGCACCTACAAAGTTAACAATGCCACGGTGGAAGAATGGCAGTGGGATGCGGCGGTGAGCAGCGATGTGTATGAATATCGCATGGTCGGTACCCGTACTCTAAATCCGGATGATGAAATTTTATTGTACACCCTGCGCGATAATGGCGAATATGGTCGTGTGGACTATTTTGAATTTGTCACCACCGATGAACTGCCGGAAGGCATTACTGTCAAAAAACCCAATGGCGGCGAGACCTGGCTTGTGGATAGTGACCGAGTGATCACCTGGCTCTCACAAAACACCAGTGGCCAGGTAGATGTTGAGCTGTCGCGAGATGACGGCACGACCTGGGAATTGTTGGGCGATGATGTGGCCGATAACGGCATGTTGCCCTGGACTGTCACCACACCGGTAACCGAAGATGCACTGATTCGCGTAACCGATAGCGACGGCTCTCCTTCCGACGTCAGTGATGCGTCGTTTACGATTGCCGAGCCGCCAACTCCGGTTATTACTGTAACGGCCCCCAATGGCGGCGAGTCCTGGCAAATTGGCACGTCGCACGACATCACCTGGAATTCGGAATATACCAGCGGACAAGTTAAAGTCGAGCTCAGCCGCGATGCTGGTTCATCGTGGGAAACCCTGGCCACGCAAACGGCAGATGACGGTCTGTTGAATTGGAGCGTCACCGGCCCGGCTTCCGAGCAGTGTTGGGTACGCGTTTCGGATGTGACCGGCGTGGCTTCGGACTCCAGCGATGCGGCCTTTGCTATTTTAAATCCGCCATCCATCACTATTACGACACCAAATGGTGGTGAGGTGTGGCAAATCGGTTCTCAGCAAGAGATCACCTGGCAATCGGAAAATGTGTCCGGCAATGTGAATGTCAAGCTATCACGAGATAGTGGTTCAACCTGGGAAACATTGGCAGAAGACACTGCAAATGATGGCTCGCTCGCCTGGGATGTTACAGCGCCAGCGTCAAACACTTGCCTTGTTCAAGTAGATGCCGCCGATGGCAGTGCCTCCGATACCAGCGATGCGGCGTTTGAAATTGAACCCGCGCCCAGCATAACGGTTACCGCACCCAATGGTGGCGAAGTGTGGGATATTGACACAGAGCAAGAACTAACATGGAATTCGATTAATGTCGCCGGCAACGTTAACGTAAAACTGTCGCGCGATAATGGTGCGACCTGGGAAACCCTGGCCGCCGACACGCAAAATGATGGCTCCTTGCTCTGGGACGTTACTCAGCCTGCCTCGAAAGCCTGTATGGTGCAAGTGGAGGCGGTTAATGGCAGCACAGCCGATATCAGCGATGCCGCTTTTACGATTCAAGAACCGCCCCAAATTACCGTAACCGCGCCAAACGGTGGCGAAGTGTGGGATATTGACACAGAGCAAGAACTAACATGGAATTCGATTAATGTCGCCGGCAACGTTAACGTAAAACTGTCGCGCGATAATGGTGCGACCTGGGAAACCCTGGCCGCCGACACGCAAAATGATGGCTCCTTGCTCTGGGACGTTACTCAGCCTGCCTCGAAAGCCTGTATGGTGCAAGTGGAGGCGGTTAATGGCAGCACAGCCGATATCAGCGATGCCGCTTTTACGATTCAAGAACCGCCCCAAATTACGGTAACCGCGCCAAACGGTGGTGAAGTTTGGGAGGTTGGCAGTCAGCAAGAGATCGCCTGGACCTCGCGAAACACCTCTGGCGTTCTTGATATTGAGCTGAGTCGCGACCTGGGTGCTACATGGGAAACCCTGGCCTCCTCCCTGCCGGATACAGTCCATTATTTGTGGAGCGTCTCGGTTCCCGCATCCGATTCCTGTTTGATCAAAGTCTCCGATGCGTCACTCGATATTGAGGACCAAAGTGACGCTGCATTCTCCATCGTTCCGGCGCCCGATCCGGTGATCACAGTTACAAAACCAAACGGCGGCGAATTGTGGGACATTGGTACAGAACAAGCCATCACCTGGTTTTCGCAAGACATTGAAACCAGCGTCATAATTGAATTGACGCGCGACAATGGCGGCTCTTACGAAATTCTGGCGGAAAATGTAGAAAACAGTGGCGCCTGGACCTGGACCGTTACTGGCCCGGCAACGGACTCGGCCAAAGTGCGAATTCAGGCTACAGATGAGTCGGACATGGATGTTAGCGATACGATGTTCAGCATAAAAGAACCGCTTATGCCGGAATTGACCGTTACGGCTCCCAATGGCGGCGAGCTGTGGGAAATTGGGCTGGAGCGCGAGATTCAATGGACCTCCACCGATATTAGCGCAACCGTGGATATTATGCTGTCTCGCGATGGCGGCACCTCATTTACCGCGTTGGCCGAATCTGTAGACAATACCGGTTCCTATATGTGGAATGTTACCGGCCCGGCCTCGGATTCCTGTCTGATAAAAATCAGCGCTACCGATGGCGCTGCACAAGATGTGAGCGATGCCTTGTTCGTCATTCTCGATACGCCGACCTTGACGCTGGTTCAACCAAACGGTGGCGAATCCTGGCAGATTGGCAGCGAGGTGACGTTCGAATGGACATCCACCAATACCAGCGGTTATGTCAAAATCCAATTAACGCGCAATAATGGCGTGGACTGGGTAACTCTTGCCGATTCGATTGTGGATAACGGCACCTTTATCTGGACCGTCACGGGCCCGGTTTCAAATACCTGCCTGGCGCTGGTTTCGGATGTGGACGATACGCCCATCGATATTAGCGACGCGGTGTTTAAAATTGTCGCGGAGCCGAGCCTCACGGTCGTAGCCCCGAATGGCGGCGAAGAGTGGGAAATCGGTCGCGATGAAATCATAAGTTGGCGCACCGAGAATGTCACTGGCAAAGTGAAACTCGAAATCTCGCGCGATAACGGTTCCACATGGACGATGCTGGCAGAAAATGTCGAAAATACCGGAAGCTGGAACTGGACTTTTAAGGCTCCCGCGGCAGATGAATGCCTCATCCGCGCAAGCGCGATTGATGGCTCGGTAAGTGACGTTAGTGACGCACCATTTTCTATTGATTTCCCGACTGGTGTGGCGCGCATGAATGACGAAATTCCGACAGAATTTGCGCTGGAGCAAAATTATCCAAATCCGTTCAATCCGGAAACTCGAATCACGTATCAGTTGCCGGAGCGCTCGGATGTAACGCTGCAGGTCTACAACGTTCAAGGCAGTGCCGTGGCCACATTGGTGAGCCAAACTCAGGCCGCCGGCACTTATATGCTAACCTGGAACGGCAAAGACGACCACGGCAACCAAATGCCTTCGGGCGTCTATTTCTATCGTATTTCTGCTGAAAACTTTAATGAAACCAAGCGGATGATGTTGATGAAATAGGGATATCTGACCCGATCCCTTTGCGGGATCGGGTCAGTTTGTGTCGAAAAACCCTGTCAGGGTTGATGTCTATCGATATGTTATGCTGAACATCTGCCTTTAATGCCACATGTAGATATGTTTATGCGCAAAACCCTGACAGGGTTACTCGCTGATCAAGAAAAGAAAACGGGAAACATGTTGTGCGTTGTGTAGAGACGCGATTAATCGCGCCTCTATCTGCAACAAGCTTCTTTGTGGGGGTGCATTTTTAAATAAGCTATTGGGGTGGCTTTTCAAAAATCTTGATGAGACATTAGACACAATAAAAAACGGAGAGGAGAACACGGCTCACTCACACCGAAATGGTTCATTCTCCTCTCCGTTCTTTTTTAAAACTTATTCGTACTGGCTAATAATCCCGCCGATAATACGCAGCAACGCCGTATCCACATCAATATAAGCATAAATCGCATCCAGGCGGTTGACCGCGCTGTTCAGGTACAGGAGTTGCACATCGCGATAATTGAACGAATTGATGGCACCGGAACGATATTTCTCTTCGGATATTTGCAAATTGAGCTCTGCTGTTTCCAATGCTTCTTGAGCAACATTCAGCAGTTCCTGGCGCACAAGATGAATTTCGTACAAATTATAAAGTTGATTGGTAAGCGCGTGCCGCACGTTTTCAAGTTGAATAAGGCCGGTTTCGCGATCAACCTTGGCAATCTGCACAGCGCGCTTGCGGTTACCGCCGTCAAACAAGGTCCAGCGCAAATTTACTGCTCCGGTATAGGAATATTCATTGCTGTTGAATGCTGGCAATCCCTCATTGGTTAATTCGGTTTCGGAGTTAGAGTAACTTGCCGATGCCGAAAGTGTCGGCCACCATTCCGAGCGTTGCAGCGCCACCTCTTTTTCCAGCAACGACTGGTTGATGTATTGATTTTTTAAATTTTTATTGTTGGCCAGCATTTTCTCCTGCAAAATAAAAAGATCGTAATCGCTGGGTTGCACTTTAAATTCTTCGGTAAACACCCAGCTTTTTTGCGGTGCGTCGGCCATCAAAAAGTTCAAATCACGGATCGAGTTTTTATAGGCTACTTCTTGCACCAAATAGCGCCCCTTGTCCTCTAGCCAGGAATTTTTCGCTTGCAGCACTTCATACGTGGTCATACTACCGAGCTGCTGGCGCTCGCTTTCATATTCATAGCGATCTTGCGACAATTCCATGAGAGAACGCGCCACCTCTAACTTTTCGCGTTCGAGCAAAACCAGATAATAGGCTAAAATGATGTCCTGAATGGTCTCCTCAATCACCACCGCGGTATTTCCGGCGGACAAGTCCTGAAAAAGCTCCAACCTGTCTTTACGAATATACATACCAAAACCGTCAAACAGCAGCCAGTTGAGCGAGACACCGCCATCAAGCCGCTGGCGCTCAAAATCCTGCTGCTCGTTATAATTCCACACCCAGGTGGCGCTAGCACTGGCACTAAGCGTGGGATAAAGTCCCGCCGTTCCCCAGGAATTTTGGATTTCCGCAATGCGCTCATCTGCCTCGGTAATTTGGATACCGTAATTGTTTTTTAGAGCTCGGGTAATGGCACCGGAAAGGCTGAGGCTGTCTTGCGCAACCGCACCGGCTCCCACCAACAAGGTGATCAATACAGTTAGATGTTTCATAGTCTCTTCTTCTAATCAATGTGTCGTTTGCTGTAAATCATGGCGACTTCTACTTCTTCGCCCGTGGGTCGAGTACCGGTCCAGATGCGCCGGAGCAGTACTTTGGCATCATTTAACACAAAAATAAGCACCGGGAAAAAGAGCAGGATGAACAGGGTTCCAATAGCGACGCCATAGGCCAAGGTAATGGCCATGGGAATGAGAAATTGGGCTTGGTAGCTCTTTTCCAGAATCAGCGGAAACAGTCCCAAACTTGTGGTGACCGTGGTCAAAATGATGGGGCGCAGCCTGGTTTTGCCAGCTTCTATGACGGCATCGTGCACTTTTTTGCCTTGTGTGATCAACAAATTGTACTTGGACAAAAATACGACCGCATCGTTAATAATTACGCCGGAAAGCGCCACCATTCCCAAAAAGCTTAAAATAGAAACAGGCCGGCCGTGGATGCCGTGTCCCCAAAACGCGCCCAACAAAGACAAGGGTATCATCATTAAAATAATGAGTGATTGCGAAGCGGACTTGAAATGCAACATCAAAATAATGACAATAACAGCAAATGCTATGATAAAATAAAATTTTAGCTTGTTCAAAGCAATGGCACTTTCGCGCTGCTGCCCTTGATACATAACATCGATACTGGGGTATTGCGCCCTTACTTTGGGGATAATCGAAGCATCCACGGTTTGCAATATTTCCGGAACCGAAGCGTACGGATCCACGGTTTCCGCCTCAATGCGCACCTCGCGCTGACCATTGAACCGGTTGATGCTAACCGGACCGCGTTTGAGCTCATAATCCGCCAGCTCGATCAACGGAAATTCGCCGGCCGGGGTTTTTATTTTCATGGTTTCCATTTGACCGATGTACTGCCGGTCTTCGCGCGGATATCGAACCCAAATGCGCACTTCATCTTTGCCTTGTTGCAAGCGCTGCACCTGGTCGCCGTAAAAGCCCTGGCGCACCTGACGCGCAATGTCATTTTCATCAAGCCCCAAAAAGTAAGCTTTTGGTTTGAGATTGAGCAATATCTCTTGTTTACCGAGCGCGTTGTTTTCGAGGATATCTTTGAGCGCAGGCAGATTTTCCAACTCGGCCATCAAAAACTCTTTGGCCCGATC
>CAYPZM010000078.1:0-9314 GCA_964414825.1 uncultured Cytophagia bacterium
CAAGGTTTTTTATGAAAAATAAAATCCCACTCCTCCTTTTACAAAATATGCCATTGGTCCTGTTTGTGGCCATTTTACTGCTATTCGGATTGCTATCGCATAGATTCCTGCAGATTGACTCGCTGCTGAACATCGCCAAACAGGCCTCTTACATCGGCATCGTGGCGGTCGGTATCACCTTTGTGCTGCTCACCGCCGGCATCGACTTGTCCGTGGGCTCCAACATGTACTTGTCGGCGATTGTCGCCGGTGTGCTTATCAACTTCTATGCAATCCCCGTTTGGCTGGCTCTGGTGATTTGCTTAGCCGTTGGGTCTGCCTTTGGGGCGGTGAATGCATTTTTTATCGCGCGGGTGAAAATCATTCCGTTTATCGTCACCTTGGCCACCATGGTGGCGGGTCGCGGATTGGGCTTGCTGATCACCAAATCCCGCGCCGTCAATTTTCCGGATACGGTCGTACAGATCGGTTCAATTAATCTCTTCGGGATAATCCCGTTGCCAATTGTCATTTTTCTGCTCGTGGTGCTGGCAGCGCACGTGTTTCTCAACCACGTGCAACTGGGACGGCAAATTTACGCCGTGGGTAACGATAAAGAAGCGGCGGAAAAAGCCGGCGTCAACACCAATAAAGTTTTGGCGACAACCTATATCATTTGCGGCTTACTGGCTGCGCTGGGAGGATTTATTTCCGTGGCGCAGCTCGGTATCATCAACGCCGGCTTTGGCCGCGGCGATGAATTTGATGCCATTGCGGCTGCAATTCTCGGCGGTGCGAGTCTGTTCGGCGGTGTTGGCACCGTATTTCCCGGCACCGTGCTCGGCGCCATTTTAATCCAAATGGTGTGGAGCGGACTGGTGTTTACCCAAGTCGATTTGTATTTGCAGCCCCTGATTTTCGCAACCATTCTGTTTATTGCCGTGTTTTTGGACAGTTTGAAAAACCGCTACATTTTGAAATTGCGGCGCCGGCATATTCGGGTTGAAGAGTAAAATGGGTGTTAAAATGTTCGTTCAGGGATTCTATCCCTGGACGCGGAGTTACATCGGGCTTCGAGCCCGATAACACTAATGGACACGAATAGTAGCTTTCCAATGATTTAATTTTGTATGATTCGACAGTTTTGAATCATTAAACATGATAAACTATCGGAAACAAATAAATGAACTCTACCCAATTTTTAGAAAAAGCAAAATCCGTTTTAATACGCGAAAGTGATGCCGTGCGGTCGCTGGAAGTGCAACTAAACGCTGAATCGCTCGAATGTATCACGCAGACGATCCTCAACTGTCCGGGACATGTGTTGGTGGCCGGCGCTGGCACATCTCGCGCGGTATCGGTGCGGTTTGCGCATTTGCTGGCCTGCTGCGGAACGCCGGCCTTGCCAATCAACGCGGCGGATGCGTTGCATGGCGGTGCCGGAGCTATTAACCCAGGTGATGTGGTATTCGTGATTTCCAAGGGCGGCCAAAGTCGAGAGATCAATGACTTTGTCGAAATTGCAAAAAGCCGCGGCGCTAAAATTATCGCGCAAACCGAAAAGCCGGATTCGCCGCTCGGGCAAAAAAGCGATGCCATCTATCACATTGTTGCTCCACCGAATGTCGATCCGTACGGGATGATCGCTACCGGCAGCTCCCTGGTGAATGCAGCCGCTGGCGATGTGCTTTGCGCGCTGCTGCTGGAAAAACGCAGTTACACCAAAGAACAGTTTGGTGTGACGCACCCCGAAGGCGCCGTTGGCGCGATATTGAAACAGGAAAAATCACAAGGAGATACATGAAAGCAGCTTTTTTTACCAAACCACGCGTTATTGACATTCGCCAAGTTGATGAACCGGTTGTGCCGTCCAATGGCCTGAAAATCGACGTCAAAGCCTGTGCTGTCTGCGGTTCCGATTTGCGCCGTTGGCGCGAAGGCCCGCAACCCGGGACCGATATCATCCCTGGCCACGAAATCGCCGGCATTGTCACCGAGGTCGGCAGCCAGGTGAGCAAATATAAGATCGGCGACCGCCTCGCCGTCGGTCCGGACGTGCATTGCGATGAATGCTGGTACTGCCGACGCGGTTTGTACAATCTTTGCGATAATATACGCTTTTACGGCATCACGCTGGGACACCATGGCGGCTTTGCCGAAAAAATGATTGTGCCGAACGATATTCTGGCTCGCGGAATCTGCCACAAAATGCCGGATGGATTATCCTTTGAGGCGGCTTCGATTTCCGAACCGTGCACATCCGTCATTGCAACGCATGAAAAAATCAATACTCAGCTCGGCGATACCGTGGTCATCATTGGTGCCGGGCCAACAGGCTGTATCGGTATTGCCGTGGCAAAAAGTCGTGGTGCCCGAGTCATTGTAGCCCAGCGCAGTCAAATACGGCGCGAGTTTGCCGCTGCGTTTGGGCCGGATCTGATTGTCAATCCGGCTGAAGAAAATTTGATCGAGGTGGTCAGAGATTTCACCAACGGTCTTGGCGCCGATAGCGTTATCTGCGCCAATCCCAATGCACAAACGCATGCGGATGGCGTCCGAATGGTTCGCAAAGGCGGCAACGTTGTGTTATATGGCGGATTGCCAAAAGCAAACCCCAATACAACTCTCGACGGCAATCTCATTCATTATGGTGAAATTCAAGTGATCGGCGCTTTTTCATATCATCCAACGCATCATGCACTCGCCCTGGAATTGCTCAACCGCAATATCATTCCGGCGGATAAAGTTATAACGCATGAAAAAAGTTTGGATGAAGTGCAGGCGGCATACGAATTGGCCGCGGATCGCAAAGCATTAAAAGTTATAGTAAAACCGTAAAAACAAGAATCTTCTCGCGCCAAGTCGCCAAGAAAACAGCACGTTTACATCTTTGCGCCTGGCGACTTGGCGAGTTCATTTTAGAAAGCAATTAAAATATGTTAGGCTTAAATACAGAACTCGAACAACGCAAAGACAATCCCGTAAAGATCGGCTTGATCGGCTGCGGCCAAATGGGCATCGACGTAGTGGCCACCACGCGCCAAATGCAAGGTGTGCGCATTGTGGCTGTGGCGGATATCGATTTTGAACGCGCGCGCTCGGCATACGATGTCGCTTTGATTGAGGACGACATCGTGCCGGTGCGCTCCGCCAAAGAAGCCGATGAGGCGATTGCGGCGGGCAAACGCATTTATACATCGAATTACCGGTTTATTACCGATATGAAACATCTCGACGTGATGCTCGAATCCACGGGTGTACCCGATGTTGGCGCAAAAGGTGCCATCCGCTCGGCGCAAAACGGTCAGCACTTGGCCATGATGAATGTGGAAACCGACATCACTGTAGGCCCGCTGCTCAATTGGTACGCCAAGAAAAAAGGCGTGTTGTACGCCATGGCTGCCGGTGACGAACCCGCGGCCTGCAAAGAGCTGTACGATTTTGCCATCTCGTGCGGTTTTACGATTGTCGCGGCCGGCAAGGGCAAAAATAATCCGCTGGATCGCTACGCCAAACCCACGGACGAAAAATGGGCCAAAGAAGCCGCGCGTCGTGGACTGAATCCCAATATGCTCATCGAGTTTGTCGATGGCTCGAAAACCATGATTGAAATGGCGTGCACCTCCAACGCCACGGGACTCGTGCCCGACGTGCGCGGCATGCACGGCCCGGTCACGCATCGCGAGATTCTCAACAAAACCTTTGCGCTGAAACAGGACGGTGGCGTCCTCGACAAAATGGGAGTGGTCGATTACGGCATCGGTGGTGTGCATCCCGGCGTGTTTATGATCGTTACCACCGAACACCCGCGTTTGCGCCAGGCGCTCGTGTATCGCGACATGGGCAACGGCCCCTATTACACACTGTTCCGGCCGTACCATTTGTGCAGCATCGAAGTGCCTCTTACGTGCGCTATGCTGGCTATTCGCGGCAAATCGAATATGGAGCCGCTGGACTGCCTGGTCTCCGAAGTGTTTGCCGTGGCCAAACAGGATTTGAATCCGGGCGACGAGCTGGACGGCATTGGCGGCTCGACGTTTTACAGTTTGATCGATACGTACGAAACCGCGCAAAAGGAGCGTTTGTTGCCCATTGGACTCGCCAAAAATGCCATCATTAAAAAGCCGATTCCAAAAGATACGCCCCTTACACTTGATGATGTCGAGCTGTACGAACCCTCCACCGTGCTCGATTTGCGGCGGCTGCAGGATCAGTGGATGGCCGGCACCATCGAAGAGGAGGAGCTTTTGGAAAAAATTGACAATTTGGTGACCGATTAGTGCGTTTCACCAAAAGAAAACATGAACCTGTTATATCAGGGATTCCATCCCCGGAAATAGAATTGACGAGGGTTTTCAGCCCTCAGCCCTTGACAGCAGGTCTCTTTGACAAAGCAATTTATTCTACTTGGACCCAGTTTAGGCTTGAAGCCCTGTTCCATTTTCCCGTCCCGGGATAGAATCCCTGGACGAACGGCAATTAAATAAATCGAAATGTGCACATTGTAATGAGGTGATTTAATATGAAAAAGATGGTTCTGACCTTGATAGTTTTATTCATCGTCCCATTTGCCCAATCGCGCACTTTAAAAATCAGCGACGACCAGCGCCACATCGTCTATGACGACGGTACGCCGTTTTTCTGGCTTGGCGATACGGCCTGGGAGCTCTTTCATCGCACTATGCCCGAGGAGGCGGAACTGTATTTGGAAAACCGCGCTGCCAAAGGCTTTACCGTCATTCAGGCGGTTGTTCTTGCCGAGCTGGATGGCTTAAACGAGCCTGGCTCGAATGGCGAGCGGCCGCTGTTCAACAACAATCCCGCTACGCCAAACGAGGCCTATTTCAAGCATGTGGATTTTATTGTCAACAAGGCCGAGGCGCTTGGAATGTTCATCGGCATGCTGCCGACGTGGGGTGACAAATTCAACAAAAAATGGGGCGTGGGTCCGGAAGTGTTTAAGCCGGAAAATGCCTACGAATACGGCAAATTTCTCGGCAACCGTTACGCGGATAAACAAATCATCTGGATCCTCGGCGGCGACCGCACATGCGACAATGATGAAGACCTGGCCATCATCCGCAATATGGCCAAAGGTATTGAGGAAGGCGGTTCCGGAAATCAACTTTTAACCTATCACCCGCAGGGCGGCGTATCGTCGGCGCGCTGGTTTCACGAGGATGAGTGGCTCGATCTCAACATGTTCCAGTCCGGCCATGGCGAAGTAGATAATCCCAACTATAATATGTTGCGCGAAAATTACAATTTAACGCCGGTCAAGCCGGTGCTGGACGGTGAGCCGTGCTACGAAGATCACCCCATCAACTGGCGCGCTGCCAACGGCTGGTTTGACGAGTTTGACAGCCGCCGTGCCGGATACTGGGCCATGCTGGAGGGTGCGTGTGGACACACCTATGGCAATCACAATATCTGGCAAATGTGGTTGCCGGGCCGTAATCCCATTTCGCAAGCGCGTACGCCATGGACGCAGTCGCTCGATTATCCCGGCGCCTTTCAAGCCGGTTACATGCGCGCCCTGTTCGAATCGCGCCCCTGGCAATTGCTGCAGCCGGCCACCGATATTCTTGACGCCCCCAATGCCGCCGGCAAAGAGTGCCGTGCTGCTGTTGCATCGGACGGCAGTTTTTTGATGGTTTATACGCCCTATGGCAGCACGTTTACGGTTATAACGGAAAAATTGCAACAGTCAAACGTAAAGGCCTGGTGGTTCGATACCAGCACCGGCGAAAGCATTCGTGTGGGTGCGCTCGAACGCCAAAGCCGCATGACCTTTGATCCGCCCGCCGACGATCGCCGCGGCAACGACTGGGTATTGGTGCTTGATGCGGGAGATCAAAATTTTGGTATTCCGGGAAAATAATCTTGTAATTAATCTCAATTTGCAGCATTTTGATCCCGGAACGTCACAGAAAAATATTTAAAAAGAATTTGAAAAGGAGTGAATCATGAGCAAGCAGAGTTTGGGAGTAATAATCGGCAACCGCAACTTTTTTCCGGATGTGCTGATTGGTCAAGCCCGCGCCGATATTGCAAAATTGACGAGTCAGATGAATATAGATATCGTAATGCTGACCGAAAAGGACACCAAGCTGGGCGCCGTGGAGACCTGGGAAGATGCTAAAAAGTGCGCTGCGTTGTTCGATCAAAATCGGCATAAAATCGCCGGCATTTTGGTGGTGCTGCCGAATTTTGGTGATGAAAAAGGCGTTGCCGATACGGTCAAACTTTCGGGACTCAATGTGCCGATCCTTGTGCAGGCTTATCCGGATGATGCCAAACAGTTACATGTCCAACGCCGCCGCGATGCCTTTTGCGGCAAAATTTCCGTGTGCAATAATTTGCGGCAATACAATTATCCCTTTACTCTAACCGAAAATCATACGGTGCATCCGTTTCAGGACAGTTTCAAACAGGACCTGGAAAAATTTCTCGGTGTTTGTCGAGTCGTTAATGGTCTAAAATCCGCGCGACTAGGCGCTATTGGTGCGCGTCCGGGTGCATTCAATACCGTGCGCTACAGCGAAAAGATTTTGCAGGATGCCGGCATCTCCGTTACAACGGTCGATTTTTCCGAAATTATGGGCAATGCCAATAAGCTTCAAGATGATGATAAAGTCAAAGCAAAAATCGACGAACTCAACGCCTACGCCAAAACCGATTTGGTGCCGAACGACTCCATGCTGCTGATGGCCAAACTGGCGATTGTGATTGACGACTGGATGCAGGAAAACGATCTCGTGGCTACGGCGCTGCAATGCTGGACCTCGCTGCAATTCAATTATGGCATTAACGCCTGCACCATTATGAGTATGATGAGCCAAAACCTCATGCCGAGCGCCTGCGAAGTGGACATTACCGGCGTGGCGTCGATGTATGCGCTGCAGCTCGCCTCCGGCAAACCGAGCGCTCTGGTCGATTGGAATAATAATTATGGTGATGACCCCGATAAATGCGTGCTGTTTCACTGCGGCAACTGGGCCAAAGATTTTCTGCCGGATATTGAAGTCAAGACCGCTGAAATTCTCGGCACCATCGCCGGCGAAGAAAACACCTACGGCGCCGTTGCCGGACGCACGCCAGCCGGGCCGGTCACCTGCGCCCGCATCAGCACCGACGATGTGTTCGGCTACATCCGCGCCTATGTCGCCGAAGGTCAGTTTACCGACGACCCTCTGGAAACCTTTGGCGCCCGTGCTGTCGTCCGCGTTCCGGAATTGCAATCGCTGATGAAATACATCTGCAACAATGGTTTCGAGCACCACTGCGCCATGAACGGCGCGCATGTAGCCGATGTGCTGGAAGAAGCGTTTGCCAACTATATGCAGTGGGATGTGTATCGGCATATTTAAGAATTGCAAAAGCACTCTTCAGCCGCGGAACGTGTTGATGGGTGTTTTTGTTACGTAAATAGTATAAAAAAATATTCTTGCATTTTATGATGGTTGTAATTACAATGTAATTATGAAAACACAAATTGTAAAAATTGGAAATTCACAAGGAATCCGAATTCCCAAAGTCATTCTGGAGCAAAGTCAAATTGGCAAGGAAGTTGAACTCATCGCGGAACACGAACAAATCATTATACGGCCTGCAAGAAAAAGTCGTGAGGGTTGGGAAGAAGCATTCAAAAAAATGGCAAAACATGGCGATGACAAGCTGATTGACGAAGAATCATTGAATACTCAAAGCTCCTGGGATGAAGAAGAATGGGAATGGGAGTGAGATCTCATGAAAGTGAACAGGTTTGAGGTTCACCTTGTAAATTTGGATCCCACTGTAGGTGCAGAAGTAAAAAAGACGCGACCTTGTTGTATCATTTCACCAGATGAAATGAACCACCATATTTCAACGGTGATTGTTGCCCCAATGACGACCAAAGTGCGGGATTATCCGACTCGGATTGTTTGTGAATTTCAAAACAAATTTGGTCACATTGTTCTTGACCAAATTCGAACGATTGATAAATCGCGGCTTGTTAAAAGGATGGGAAAACTCTCCAGTACTGAACAAGACAATCTTATAACAGCTTTGCAGCCCATGTTCGCGAAATAGTTTCTAAAAAAAGGAATGCCGTAATGCAGCCGAAATCACTTCGGCTGTTTTTATAAGGAGGTCTCATGTCCCTCATCGGATTAGACATCGGCACCACCGGCTGCAAAGCCATTGTTTTTGATAAATCCGGCAACATTTTAGCACAGGCCGCGCGCGAATACGCCGTATTGTTTCCGCATCCCACTTGGGCGGAGCAGGACGCCGAACAAGTGTTTGCTCTGGCCGTTGAAGCGCTGACCGAAGCCGTAAGCGGACTTTCCGATACACCCGTTGCAATGGCTTTGTCCTGTCAGGGCGAGGCCGTGATCCCGGTGGATGCCAACGGCCGCGCATTACGCCACGCCATTTTGGGCATGGACACCCGCACCACTGATGAAAACGCCTGGCTCGCCGAACAGTTCGGCGCTGAGGAACTGTTCCAGCGCACCGGCATGCCGCTGCACACTATTAATACCTTGCCAAAATTGCTCTGGGTTCAGCGTCACGAATCGGACGTTTGGCAGGCGGCGCAGCAGTTTTTGTTGTACGAGGACTTTATCATCCGCCGATTCACCGGCAAGGCGTTCACCAGTCACTGTCTCGCCTCGCGCACGCAAATGTACGATTTAAAAGCCGGCGATTGGGCGGACGATATTCTGGAAACATGTCACATCGAACGCGCGCGACTTGCGCAATTGGCGCCAAAAGATGGCTTTTGCGGCACCATTCAATCGGACATTGCTGAAACCATCGGCCTGCCAAAAGATCTAAAAATCTTCGCCGGAGGACACGATCAAGCCTGTGCCGCGCTGGGCAGCGGTGTGGTACAAGCCGGACTCGCCATGGTTTCCACCGGCACGGCCGAAGTGGTGGAAGTCGCCTTGGAATCCCCGATTTTGCATCCCACATTGCGCGAGGGAAACATATCGGTTTATCGGCATGTCGTTCCCGAACTCTTTCTGGCCATGACTCTGAACCACAGCGGCGGCTTGTCCCTGCGCTGGTTTCGCGATACGTTTGGTCAATGGGAAAAGGAGCAAGCCGAGACGAACCAAACCGATGCTTACGAGATTCTTTTACAGGATGTCAAAGAAGAGCCTACCGCTTTGTTGATGCTGCCGCATTTTTCAGGCGCCGGTACACCCATTCTGGATACACAATCCAAGGGCGCCATCTTAGGACTCACCTTTTCCACCACCAAAGCCGATGTGGCCAAAGCACTTTTGGAAGGCCTCTGTTTTGAACTGCGTTTGAACATCGAAATATTGCGCAAGGCCGGTATT
>CAYPZM010000078.1:9324-16307 GCA_964414825.1 uncultured Cytophagia bacterium
AGGAGGGGGCGCCAAAAGTCCGTTGTGGCTGCAGCTCAAGGCGGATATTTGCAAGTTGTCATTGCGCGTGCCGCGCAGTACCGAATCTGCGTGCCGAGGTGCCGCCATGCTGGCCGGGGTCGGTGCCGGTGTGTTCGAGGACGTTCGCGACGCAGCAAATCAATGGGTGGACTATCGTTCTACGTACGAGGCAGATGAAACCCAACGCAAAATGTATGACGACAGATATTCCCTGTATCAAAAGCTCTATCCTGCACTCAAAGACGTTCACCATCAACTTTGACAAAATGTAAAAAAGTGTCTCTCTATTTTTGAAATGCGCAAAAAGCGTTGTTTCTTCTCGATTTTCTTGATAGCTTTATGCATCACTTTTACAATTTGGAGACCCGCATTGAGACCAGTGCTTTTTGTGTTTATTTTATTGGGAGTGTCTGCATCGGCGTCGGCACAACATCTCATCCAAGCCAGCGAAGTAAAAACTGCGCCTAAAATTGATGGCCGCGTCATTGAGCCCGTCTGGCAGGAGGCTACCCTCATCGACAAGATGTACCAACGCCAGCCCGACACCGGGCAGCCCATGACCGAACACACCGAGTTTTTCATCTGCCACGACACCGACAATTTTTACATCGCTTTTAAATGCTATGATTCGGAGCCGGAAAAAATCACCGCCAAAGAGCTGGCGCGCGATGCATCGCTCTCGGTGGACGACAAGGTGCAGATCATCATCGATACCTATTGGGATCAGCGCAATGGCTACTGGTTTCAAATCAATCCGCGCGGCTGCATTGGTGATGCCCTGGTGAGTCAAAACGGCGCGGCATTCAACAAATCGTGGGACGGCTTGTGGGAAGGCACCGCCCACATCACCGATTGGGGTTGGGAAGGCGAAGTCGCCATTCCGTTCAAAACCATGAGTTTTCGCTACGGCCAAACTACCTGGGGACTCAAGCTCATCCGCCAGGTGACGCACAAAAATGAGCTCGGTTACTGGCCGGTGGCCAATCTCGACACCTACAAATTCCAGGTTTCCGACGCCGGGCTCTTGGAAGGCATGCAAAACATGTCGCAAGGCATTGGTCTAGATGTGGTGCCGTATGCACTTGTTGGCACGGATAAAAGTCAAACCAGCGATCGTGAATTCCCTTCGGATCTCGGCTTTGATGCGTTTTATCAAATCACTTCCGGCTTGAAAAGCGCCTTTACCGTAAACACCGATTTTGCGCAAACCGAAGTCGACGATCGCCGCGTTAATCTTACTCGATTCCCCTTGTTTTATGAAGAAAAGCGCGATTTTTTTCTCGACGGCTCGAACTATTTCAATTTTGGCCTGGATGGCGATCGCGATCATCCGTACACCAAGCAGTTGATTCCCTTTTTCTCGCGTCGGCTGGGGCTGGATGCAACCGGCAATCCGGTGCCCATACGCGGTGGTATTAAATTAACCGGCCAGGCCGGGCAATGGTCCATGGGATTTCTGGATATTATCGATGAACGGCAGACCAAAAATCAAAATTTTGCTGCCGGGCGCATCACCCGCAATTTTGGCGACCAATCCTACATTGGCGCCATTGGCACCATGGGCAATTCGTTTTCAACCCTGGGCAATAGTCTTGCCGGATTGGATTTGAAATTGGGCACCTCTAAATTCGCCGGCAATAAAAATCTGTCGCTTTTGCTGTTTGGGTTGCTGTCGAATACCGAAGGCAAAGCCGGGCGAGATGCGGCATACGGTGCTTCATTTTCCTATCCGAATGATTTGCTCCACATTGTTGCCGGTTATCATGAAATTGGCGAAAATTTCAATGCCGGAATTGGCTTTGTGCCGCGCAAGGGCATCCGGCAATCGTATTTTCGCGCCGCTATGGGCCCGCGCCCCAAAGGCTGGAATATCTTGCAAAGCGTCACCGCGCTCGATGTTAATTATATCACCGATTTGCGAAACGAGTTAGAAACGCGTGCCATACGCTTCACTCCGTTCGAAATTGAATTTATTTCCGGCGATCAGATTTCAACGGCTTTCGAGCACAATTATGAGCAGTTGGACGCGCCGTTTAGCATCCATCCGGAGCATACGATTTCCGCAGGAAACTATACGTTCAAACGTTACGAAGTCGAGGCCATTTCGGCCAAGCGGCGCCCGCTTTGGCTGTCCGCCGAATATGAGTGGGGCGAATTTTACACCGGTCGATTATCGCAGTGGATGACCGGTCTGGGTTACAAAATTGCCGTGCCGCTGTTTCTCGGAGTTGAATACGAGCACAATAATGTCTCTCTTGATACCGGTGATTTTACGACCGATGTGGCTCGATTGAATGTCAATTTGCTCTTCAGTCCGAAAATGTTCATGTACAACTATATTCAATACGATAATCTTTCCGACCGTATGGGCTGGCAGTCGCGGTTTGTCTGGATCCTCAAACCCGGACGTGAAATCTTTTTTGTGTGGAATTCGATTTCCGAGAATCCGACATTGGAACGATTTGCATTTACCGAAACGTCGTCGCGGCTGAAATTTAAATATGCCATTCGGTTTTGAGTTGCTACTCTGAGAGCATAAATTCAAAAAAAAGATCGTCCGGGATATGTATCCCGGACGGGCAATGAGCTGGGACATTCGTCCCGGGCCGCCGCAACAAAAGTCGATTGGATGTATTTCCAGCTTCCATTTTTCGTTGCTGTAGGTCGAAAATTACAAGTGCCTCAAAGGATAAGTGAATAATAACGATCATCTTTTAAGTTCAGCACAACCATTGCTCCTAATGTGACCTTTCCCCATCACATTCGAACATTCAGTTACATCAACTCTTAAAATTCAGAGGATTCTATGCCGGAAAAACTAAAAGAGATGTTTTTTACCGCCGAGTCCATCAAAGCGTTCGCCAATGAGCTGAGCCGACCCGATCCGCAGTTTGACAAATCCCGCTTCACCGCGCTTGTGTTTAACGACACCTGGCCCACCCTGGAGCTCAAACAGCGCATGCGGCATACCACTCACGCGTTGCGGGAAACCCTGCCCCAGGATTTCCATTCCGCTATCGCCATTTTGAAAAATGCGGCGCCGAAAATTTCCGGTTTCGAAGCTATGACGCTGCACGATTATGTGGAATCGTACGGCCAGGACCATCTTGAGGAGTCGTTGCAAGCCATCCGATTTTTCAATCAATTTGCTTCCGGTGAATTTGCCATACGTCCGTTTCTCATTCAGCACCCCGAAACAACCATCGCCTTTATGCTCGATTGCGCAAACGATGCAGACGAAAAAATCCGCCGCTTTGCCAGCGAAGGTTGCCGCCCTCGCCTGCCCTGGGCCATGGCTTTGCCGCCGTTCAAAAAAGATCCGTCGCCTATTTTGCCAATTCTTGAAAAGCTCAACAATGATGAATCTGAATTTGTGCGCAAAAGCGTGGCCAATAATTTGAACGATATCTCCAAAGATCATCCCGAGCTTGTGCTCGATCTCTGTGAGTCGTGGCAAGGCAAATCGCCGCGCACCGACTGGATCATCAAACGCGCCTGCCGCTCATTGTTAAAATCGGGGAACGTTCGCGCCATGCGCCTGTTTGGCTTTGGCGATCCTGCCAACTTGTCCGTGGAAAATTTATCGTTTAATGCTCCAAGCCTGAAAATTGGCGACGATCTTTTCTTTTCGTTCAATTTAAACGTTCGCGAATCCAAGCCCTGCAAAATTCGGCTGGAATATGCAATCGACTATGTCAAAGCCTCGGGCAAACGTTCGAGCAAGATTTTTCAAATTTCCGAAAACACCTATAATCCCGGAAGCGTTTCCATCACTCGCAAACAAACCTTTCAGGACATGTCGACGCGCAAGCACGTTCCGGGAGCGCACGATATCGCCATTATTGTGAACGGGGTAGAAAAAGCGCGGCGTACCGTACTTTTAAAAGCTGCAAACTAGTCCTCAGTCCCGTTGCACAATAATTTTCGCAAACAAATGTCTTGCATTATTATTTTTCAGCCTATATATTTTATCTATTACCATCCCGAAAGTTCAACACTCAAAGTAATATCTGTCTATTGAAAGGCGCCATCTCACTCAAATATTCAAAAATTTAACATTTTATGCTTAAATGGAAAGGAGGTGGACGGCAAAAACCTGTTGCTCGTTGTCGAATTCAAATTAACGTTTCAACCAATTTAGGAGGAGTCATTATGAAGTCTGTTTTACGAGTGTTTTTGGTAGTATGCGCGATATGTTTTGCAGGAGATGCATTTGCTCAAGGTTGGTGGGGAGCTGTAAACCAAGCCATTCCCGAACAAACCGGTCTCTTTACCGTCGAATTTGATGTGGTGCCGCGCGATTCCAGCGTATTTCGAACCCACATCACCTTGTCCCAAGTCGTTCCTGGCACAATGTTAGCAAACGGCTGGCACGACAATGCGATTATTATACGATTTGTACCCGATAGCCGTGTTGTAGATGCACGAAACAGCGGCACCTATGCTGCGGTTGACGAATTCATGTATTATACCGATGAATCCTATCACATACGCATGGTGGTTGATGTGGGTTCGCAAAGTTATGATGCTTACATCAACACACTGCCGGATGGCGCCGAAGCCGTAATTGCCGAGGGCTATGGGTTCCGCACCGAAGCGGTCGATGGCGGCCTGGGAGATGTGATCAATTTTGTCAATGTAACCATTCCGTATACCGACCCGGCCACGGGAGTGACCGACTCCGGCTCGGAGCTGAAAAACATCAAGATAATGGATGCGGATGGCAATGTAGTGTGGGAAGACGAAGGCACCGAATACGATCCATCGCTGCCGATGTTCCCGCCCACCATGCAAACCGGCCCGTTTCCATTCGGCACAGAAGCCGTGCGTAACGATGCGCCTGTCGATACCAACGATCCCAACGAGGTGATTCACGAATACACGGCTTATAAAGGCACAGTCGTTGTTGATGGCCAGGTGGATGATCCGGCCTGGGTGGCTATCCCATGGACGCTGATGGAGTTCAACCTGGACATTACGCCGCGCGCCGAAGGCTCGTTGTGGGACCCCGACTATGTGCCCATGAACTGGGACGGCTGGGAAGATTTGAGCACCTGGTTCAAAGTCATTCACGATGACGATAACATCTATATTGCGTTTATGCGATACGATGATGATTACAATTTTGTTGAAGGCACAGATGTAAACGACGGCAACATCTGGCAAAATGATGCCTACCAGTTCATTATCGACACGCGTTTCCCCTTTGATTTTGAAGAAGAAATGCCCGGCGCCGAAATTGGTGTATGCCAGGTCGATGAGCTTGAGGTTTACCATTTCTGGAGCACGGCAAATCAAAACCCGGCTGTGCAGCTCGAATTGGCTGAAGGCGATAATACATCCGGATTGGAATCGACTGACGGCAAGGCCATTCACGGTACAATCGAATTTACCGACACCGGCTACAGGGAAGCGTTGGAAATGGCGTTCGTTAAATATGATGACATGTACGACGACATGACCACCATGTTCTCTGTATGCGCGTTGGATCGGGATTTTGACGTGCACGAATCCGTCAATCAATGGGCTCAAGGCATTTTCGCAAAAACCGTTGACGAATACGGCAGTATTTTGTGGAGCGCGCAATCCGTGCCCCTGACCTCGGTGGAAGCGAAAAACGATCCGAGCCGTCCGACCTCCTTTGCCTTGAAACAAAACTATCCCAATCCGTTCAATCCGGTCACAACGATTTCTTATGATTTGTCCAGCAAAGAAGTCGTGACGCTCAACGTCTTTAATGTACGCGGCGAGCACGTGGCAACGCTGGTGCACCAACAAGCTCAATCACCGGGTTCGTACAGTGTTACCTTTGATGCCTCCGACTTGAGCAGCGGTATCTATTTTTATCAATTGCAAACCAGTTCCCAGGTGTTCACCCAAAAAATGACCCTGGTGCGTTAGACTGAAATCAACCCGATCTTTTTAAAGGATCGGGTTTTTTTATAACACCCTCACGATACATTTCAACAAATTTCAGATATTAAGAAAGAATACACATGCGAAACTGTCTCTGGATTCTTTTTCTTTCAAGTTCACTTTTCGCAACAGAAATCGATTTGTATACCGTAATGGAATTTGACATCGGTTCTCCTATTGGGCAACTGCGCGCTGTTCCCATCGAATTGGGACCCAATAATGACGATGCCATTCTGCTCATCTACTCCGAGGATGCCGAAATTGACCCCTACATCGGCATGTTTTTCTTCCCCAAAGGTTCGACCAAACTGGAGCTCATTTCACTCTCCGGCGAATCTCTGTGGAAACGCGACCTCGGTCCGGGCATGGTCTCCGGAATTTGGTTTTTGCCGGTCTTTCCATTCGATCTCAATCAGGACGGTGTGGATGAAATTTACCTGGTCAATAATGCGGATCCCCAGCATCCGTTGGATCATAGGCAATTTGTCCTGGAACAAATGGATGCCCAAAACGGCGAGATTCTCAACACAATGCCTTGGCCCCCAGTGAGCCGCAATCAATCCATGAGCGAGCAATTCCGCAATTTTATTCTCGGCGGCTATGTGAACGATACCCCGATTTTGGTCACCGTGCAAGGCACCTACGGCGATATGCACGTGCAGGGCTGGAATGCCGATTTGTCGCAGCGCTGGCAGCACACCATTCCTGCAAATGCGCCGGGAGCCAAAGGCAGTCATGTGTGTCCCGTGGTCGATATTAATAACGACGGCATTGATGAATTTATGTGGGGCGAACGCTGTCTCTCCGTTGATACCGGTGAGCAACTGTTTTGTGCCGATGAGCAAACCTGGAACGGTCATTCTGATATCGTACAGCCGGTGCTCGATCGAGCAAAGGGGAAATGGTTCATTTGGACTTGCCGCGAGCAGCACTACGACGCGCCACCGCGCCTGGTGATGTTTGATGATAAAGGAAACCGTGTCTGGACTGCCGTCGATCACGGCCATATGGACACAGGTTGGGCCGCGCGCCTTACAGAGGATGGC
>CAYPZM010000079.1:0-16264 GCA_964414825.1 uncultured Cytophagia bacterium
AGGCGGGTTTCGGGGATAAAATCGCTGTCCGGATAAAGCTGCAGCAGCTCGTCAAATTTACGCATGGCCTTTTTATAATCGCGGCGATAGTAAAAGCATTGACCGAGGAGCATCAACGCATCGTCGACCCAGCGGCTTTCGGGATAATATTCCAAAACTTGCGACGCGCGTTCAATGGCTTGTTGATAATTCTGCATTTCCTGCTGCGAGGCGCGATTTTTTTGATCGGAACCCGAGCGTCCCGATTTTCGCAATTGCGCTTCCTCTTCCGCAGAAAGTTCTACCACCTGAGTTTTCTCACGCTTTTTGCGCTCCTGCTCGGCTTCCTCATAAAACTTTTCCGCATTGTAAAACGTGTTGTAATAGGCGCACCCGGAAAACAAGAGAAACAGCAAGGGAATTGTTAAAAGAATGTTACGCATACTAATTCACGCGTTCCTTTACTTGAGACCACAATTGCGGCAATACGTCCCCAGCTTTACCACGATAACTGGCATCCACATACGGCGACAACGCTGTGGGTTCGAGATTAATTTCGATGACAAATGCGCCGCTTTGTTTGGCTGTTACCGGTAATTGTGCCGCCGGATAGACCACTGCAGAGGTTCCGACGGATAAATAGACATCGGCTTGCTGAGCTTTTTCAAATGACGCATCCAAGATATCCACGGGAAGCATCTCGCCAAACCAAACCACATCCGGCCGAATAAGCCCATTACAATCGCATCGCGGCAGTTGTTGCGTATTGGCGAAATCGACATCGTCCGTAATGGCGCCGCATGAGTTACAGCGATTGCGCAAAATGTTGCCGTGCAATTCATAAACAGCCTGGCTACCGGCTTTTTTGTGCAAACCGTCGATATTTTGGGTGCTAAGAGCGAAATGGGGATACCAGGATTCCATTTCTGCCAGCGTTTTGTGAGCTTGGTTGGGTTTCACGTTTTTAATTAGCTTTCGCCGATACTCGTACCATTCCAAAACCAAAGATGGATTTTTCAAAAATGCATCCATGCTGGCCAACTCTTCCGGCTTTAACTTTTTCCAAATTCCTCCTTTGCCGCGAAAGGTGGCAACTCCGCTTTCGGCAGAGATTCCCGCTCCGGTGAGTACGGCAACATGTTTTGCCGTGGCCAAATGTTTGATTACATTTTCAGAAAATTCCATGCAAATATTTGCAAGTATAAGTTAATCGTGTATATTTATTTAAAGTTCCAATTATACTAATCATTTTGAAATTAAAAAGTAATAGACAAAGAATCAATAGAATTTATCGGTTAACCTGGCAAATGTAAATCACTGTAACAAGGCAAGCCCAAATTAACATTATTTTAACATTTGCTTGGATTTCCACAGAATTTTTTGTATATATTGACTTCAGATTCGGATTTAACTCTATGTTAAAAAGGAACATCTGAGCTTTAAAACCCGTTTAAAAAACCATAATACGACGTTTACGAATATCCAATAATCTTTACAATAACTTAACATGAAAAAACTCTCCAGAAAATCGACAGGTCTGGCTGTTGTTTTGGCGTTGGCCGTACTTTTTCTAATTTCGTTGCTGGTAAAGTTCGAAACCACTTTGAAAGGGCCGGGACGTTTTGTGGCGACATCAGAATGGACATTGGTCCAGGTGGAGCAGGACAAAGTCCAGAGCAATTTGATGTACAACGGCACAAAGCAGCAAAGCGAGATTAATCTGTTTCAGTTTAATCGACCGGATTATGTGCATCTCAAATTGAGGCAAGGAATTTTTGTTGGATCCTGGGTTGAAAAAGGAACATTAATTGCAAATTTGACATCGCATGAAGACGAAATTCGGCTCGCCGGTTTGCGCGGTGAACTCCACCAGGCGCAAGCCAATATGGAAGCTCTGCGCACGGGCGCAAAAGAGGCGTTACAGCAAGAGATGAGCCAGGCAGTGGAATATGCCAAAGCCCAGGTCGCCGCGTACGAACCGATTTTGGAACGACAAAAAGAATTGTATGAAAAACAGCTTATTAGTGAACAGCAATACGATTCGGCACGAGCACAGTACGATCTTTATAAGATTCAAGTAGACTTGCAAACCGCACGATTACAAGCAGCAAAAACCGGCGAAAAGCAGGAAGCTTTGGAAATTCTACAGGCACAAATCAACTCTTTATCTAATCAGTTGGAGGTTTTAAACGAAAAACTGAGTGCTGAAAGTATTCGTACTCCGATCAGCGGAATCGTGGTACAGCCGGACCGTAGCGTGGGCGAGCTGGTTCATATTTGCAATACGGATACGATGGTTATTCAAATGCCGGTTCGAGATTCGAAAATCCATTCTGTTCAAATGGGAATGACCTTGGATGCAAATGCGCCAGGGTCGGGCGAGCGATTTCGCGCAACGGTTTCCGGAATCAGTCACAATGTTACATTGGTTAATCTGCAGCCTATGTTTATGGTCAATGCACAGCTAAGCAATCCGGATCGCCGGCTCATTCACGGTATGACAGGGAATATGCGAATATCCACAGGAAGCACCTATTGGTGGCAAATGCTGCAACAGGCATGGACAAATTATCGATTTAATAAATAATGGCAAAACCGACTAAAATCGGACGAAATGAAATCAAATACTACATTCGTCCCGAACAAGTAGTGGATGTGCTAAACTATTCGCGAGCGCATATTGAGCATGACGAATATGCCTTGGGTATGCCGGACTATCGCTACACGGTGCGCAGTCTTTATTACGATTCGCCTGCTTTGGATTTTTATTGGGAAAAAATTGACGGCATCAAAGTTCGCCGCAAGCTGCGCATTCGAACCTACAACACGCTTACACCGGAATCGGTGGCGTTTTTAGAAATCAAGCGTCGATACGGCTCGGCTGTGGTTAAAGAGCGCGCCAAATATTCGTTTGATCAAGTAGTCAAGCTCATGTCGTCGCCAACCCATGTTTGGCTGACATACGAACAGAGCAATAACGGCTCTCTGGTTTTGGGAAAATGGGTCGACAATATTATGCGCTGGCGCCTGGAACCGGCCATGTTGATTGCGTATGAACGCGAGGCCTATGTTGGCCGCTACAAAGATGAAAACAATATCCGCCTGACCATTGATTATAATGTTCGGGCGCGGGTGACCGAATCTGTCGAAAATATATTTAAAGAAGATAATATGACGCCCATTACCGGAAACTTTTGTATTTTGGAGCTAAAATTTAATAATTTTATGCCAAAATGGATGCGGGGGCTGGCTAAAGAATTGGAGCTTTCACAACGATCAATTTCCAAATACTGCCTGGGGATAGACGAAGGTGTTTTTAATAGTTAAGAGGAGAGAATGCAGCCCACGATATTCGATGCGCTATACCAGAATGCACCCACAATTTTCTTTTTTGATGTCGTATTTAACGTTGCCCTGGCATTTGTGCTGGGCTTTTTGATTTCCACGATTTATAAATTTACTTACCAGGGTTATACCTATTCCGCTTCATTTGTCAATACGCTTGTGCTCATTGCAATGGTTACGGCTATTGTGATTATGGTGATCGGCAACAACCTGGCTCGCGCCTTTGGTCTCGTAGGTGCCATGTCCATTATTCGGTTCCGTACCGCAGTCAAAGATACCAAAGATATTGCATTTGTCTTTTTTGCGCTGGCCGGCGGATTGGCCGCCGGTGCCGGAAATCACATGGTGGGATTGGTGGGCTGCACTCTGGTCGGCCTTGTCGCGGTTATGCTCTATCTGTTCAATTACGGTGTCATTTCGCAAAAAGAGTTGCTCTTGCGTTTTTGGATGGAGCCAACCGAATCGGAAACCCCGCCATACATGCCCATGTTTGAAAAATATTTGTCCAGCCACAGGTTGGTAAATATGCGCTCCGCACGATTGGGGCAATTTTTAGAGTTGTCATTTAATGTGAAATTTAGAAAAGATGTCGATCATCAGCGGCTCATTCGGGAAATGAGCATGATAGAAGGTATTGAACGGATTTCTTTGATCTTGGGAGAAACGACCGAAGATTCCAGCTATTGAGCTGTAGAGTTTGTCGGCGGCTCGTAGCGTTCATAATACCCCAATACAGTTCCCCCCTTATCACGGACGGCTCGCATGTAAATTCGATGCTTGTGGTTGTCCGTGATCAACCGTTCTTCCAATCCATTCTGCATTTCCTGCCAAATCTCCAAAATCATTTTTTGCGATGTCGTGTTGTGACAATCCAAAATGGACGTCCCCAACAACGCTTCTCCCTCGCTATAATGGTTGATGGCGGCACGATTCATATAGCAGACAATATGCTCTCTGTTGACAAAAACAACCGGATTTTTCAAACTGTTCAAAATAGCATCTTTGAGGGATTCGGAAATCGGCATTTTATTCCTTTTGCGCTTCTACCCAATATAAATCCGGGCGTTCAACACGTTTGATATCCACAAATCCGGCATACCGAAACATGTGCTCCAGCATTTCCGACTTGGGCAGTTTGTCAAACATGACCACATGCGGTAATTTAGCATGATAATGATTTAATTTTCGCGAGCAGCAATTGTGCACAATCAACACTTTTCCATGGGATTTAAGAATTCGATAAAATTCAGTGAGCGCGCACAGCGGTCGCCTAAAATGCGGAAATGACGAGTAACAGATTATTTTGTTAAATGTAGAATTTGAAAATGCGAGCTGACAGGCATCGGAACAGAGAAAAGAGACGGTGTTGGTTTGGAGATGTTGCCGCGCTTGGTGCAGCATTTTCTCGGACACATCCACCGCAAAAATGCGACCATTATCTCCAATAACATCAGCCAGTGCAGCCGACAAACAGCCGGTACCCGCGCCGATGTCCAAAACCGCATCCTGAGCAGCAACTCCCAAATGTTGAATGATCTGAAGCAACGATTCCTGGGATGTTTTGGCATCCCATTTCGGCGCTAAATCATTAAAGAAGGTCCTGTGTTCTTTTGACATAAAACTTTCGCACGGAAAAAATCGGCTCGTTTTTTATTCTGCTGACGATGATAGGGACAATAATCAGCATCGCTACTACGCCGGGCACTCCTTTGAACACCATAGCCAGCGAAAAGAGTTGCGGTGGCAATCCTAAAAGAGGAGCAAAAAGCGTTACGATAAAAAATAGCACAATCCGCGAAATAAGCAAGCCGATTAATGCCGGCCACAAAATTCCCCATGAAGTTTTACGATACAGCCCATTGGTGACCATAGCCAAAGCAACCAACTCTAGCACCAGAATATGTAAAATGGGTGGGGAAATGGGCGGCATTCCGGTGAGCAGCGTGGATACGATTGGAGATAGTACCCCCACGGCAATTGCAAACGGAAAATTGACAAAAAATGCAGCGGCCAGGACCGGCCAAAACATGGGCAGCAAAATACTGCCGGCTCCAAATGCATGGAACAGCATGGGAAATAAAACCGCGAGCGCCATAAACATGGCGCTCAGCGTAATATTTCGAGTTCGTTTGGTCAAAAGAACCTCAAAAACTGTAACTTAATTCTGTCATAAATGTACGTCCGGGCATGGGATACCCCAAAATGGTTTGGTACTGCTCATCCAACGCGTTTTTTAACCATAATCTCAATCCCAACGTGCTCCAGGGAGAAACGTTGGCACCCAGATTGATCACAGCATAATTGGGTAGCGGATCTTGTCGATTATCCGAACCAAACAAATCTGCCGCATACAGCACATTAGCCATCAGGTTAACCTTGCCAAAATCGTAACCGGCGGAAAAGGTCATTTTTTTCTCGGGCGCGCCCAAAGTTTCATCACCCAAATCCAGGTCCGACCACGAGGTTGAGATGTTGAGTTCGGATGTGGGATACCATTTCAGCAGCAGCTCGTAACCCGTGTGCGTAAATTCACCCGAGTTGGCAAACTGCGGCCGGCCTCCGGGAAATTGCATACGAATCAAATTACTGCCTTGAGATTGAAACAGGACAGCCTCAACTTCGGCGGCTGTTGACAAGGTTTGTGTGAGACCGAGCTCATAATTCCACATGCGCTCCGGCTGCAGCTCTTCATTCCGCGGTGGAAACACATACAATTCGCGAATCGCCGGACTCCGGAAACCTTTTGCAGCAGAAGCGCGCACGCTTGTTGAACCCGTTGCGTGGAAAACAAGCCCGACTTTGGGAAGTACTTCTGAACCATAGAGTTCATGCTGTTCCAGACGTACTCCGGCAGAGGCCACCAGGCGTTGCCACATTAATTGCTGCAAGTGAATATAGGGCGCGTATTCGGTCATCGTGTGTTGGCTATAGTCAATAACCGGAATTTTATTGAGGCTTTCTTCGGCTTCGCCACCGTAGGTTTTGTAATCAAATCCGACTGTTGCTGTATTGCCTTTCCACAATTCGGCATTGTGATAAAACATGAGACCAACCGTTTGATCGTTGGAACGCCAGCCATCATAAATTTCATGTTGACCAAAATTTCCGTGCAGTTTGACATACGATTCGCCCAGAGTACTAGTGTGATTTACGGTAAGATCGGCTCCCGAGCGTTCAATGTCGTACCAGTGGTCCTGAAACGGCTCATTCACTGTACCGGGATCAAAAAGATAGGTATCCGAATAGTTGGCGTTCAGTTCAAATGACGTGGCGCCACCGAGCTGGTATCCAACATGTGCGGTAACAAACGTGCCGTCATAATCGGAGAAATTTCGATGCCCATCGGTGCGTCGGGTAGAAGCAGTGATAAAATAGTCAACGGCACCCAGTCTTGCGCCATGTTGAAGGTTCAGCTTTTGGCTGTTGAAATTACCGGCGCCGCCAGAAATGCGCGTTTGAAATCCATCGTTTCGAACCTTTTTCGAAACCAGATTGATTACACCTCCCATAGCATTGGTGCCATATAAAAAAGAAGCCGGACCACGAACCACTTCAATACGTTCGAGCCCGTCTAGGGAATAGGCATCCGGCAGCGGGTGGCCCATCATACCCATAATATCTGGCCGGCCGTCGCGCAACACCAACACGCCAGTGACGGGTGATCCGCCAACTCCGCGAATGGAAATACCGCCAGCCGCACCAGCAGCAACGCCGTAGCCCATTACGGAACGTTCGGTAATAAATACGCTCGGCACATGATCTTTTACCAATTCCAGGGCCGATCCGGTCATGGCGTGTTCTATCTGTTGTTCATCCAAGACCGAGACGCTTGCGGCAATTTCGCGCTGCGCACCTTCCACTTTGGTAGCCGTCACCACGACCGGGTTAAACTTATATTTTACTGAATCTTGCTTGGACTGGGGCAGTGCAAGTTCCGTTACTATCAGAAGAACAACCATCAGCATTACAAGATGATTTTTCATAACTATTCCTTTATTTAAGTTCTTTTCCTGTTGTGGTCATTACCAAACTGCCGTGTTTCACACCTTTCATTCCTGTAAGCTCATTTGCCAAATGGCGCACTTGTTTGGCGCAGCCACGAACGGCGGCAACTTCCAAGCTATTTTCTTCATCCAGTTGTACGTGCATCGTGGAAATGATCTCTTTTAGAGGGCCTTGTGATTGAGCCAATTTTTTGGTAATCGTATTCAATTTCTGATCAACAATGACCGTTAACGTACCCACAACCTTATCTTTGGGATCTTCCCACTGATCACGAATAAGCGCGTCGCGAATCAGATCACGCAAAGCTTCGGAACGATTGTTATAGCCTTTTTTGTGCATATATTGATCAAATTTGTCCAGTAACGCTTCCTCCAGCGAAACGCCAAAACGTACGAGCGAGCTCAAGCTTTTTCCTCCGTGTTACGATTTTTTTAAAAGTAGCACGCATTAGTAACAAATGCAAGTTAAATGTTATTTCTGGGAAAATTAATTGGAAAAGATTATGGTGGAAAAGGTTACGGTAGAGCGTTGCTGATCCATTATGGCATTTTCGTAGCTTAGCAGATCAGCTTGCGAAAACTGAATGGTTTGTAGCAGTGTTCGAATGGCAGGATAACCGCACACATTGTACCGGTTGTCTGTGCGCAGAAAAAGAGCATCAAAAGCCGCCACGTCTTGCTCTGCAATGGCACGCAAGGCCTTGCGGTCAAATTGTTCAACCTGGGCCAGGACAAAGCTGTCCGGAGGTGCATCGCCATATTGTGGGCCAATATGTGCCAGATCCACACTGGCAAGAGTACAAACGCGACCGCTGTAGTGGACAATCGTTGTTTTTAAGGCGTTTACAAAATCTTCAAGCTGATGTTGCTCTTGTTCATTCATCACATGAGAAAAGGAACAAAGCACCGGCACAATGGTAAATGGTCGTTGCTGAAAATGTCGCAGAAATACGACTTGGAATTCAATGCTGTGCTCTTTGCGATGCGCAAATTCATCCTGAAAAAAATCATATTCGCAATGCTGCGCTAGTTGAGTGACAAAACTTTCATTTGTGGAAACCATCCCGAGCGGAGTACTAAAATCTTTTAACGTTAGCGCAAACGGCATGGACATGGCCTGGTGCGAGATGCCCAAAATGATAAATACATCCACGGGTGCTGCCTGCTGTAAAACAGAATGCGCTGCGGAGTATGATGCACCAGCCAGACGCGGATCGATATGCGGCAAAAGTACACCATTAATTTGTTGATGTTGATACCGCTTCACAGTAGCAGAATCAAGTTTTGCTTGCTGCACATAAGAAGTCATGGTTTTTCGTAATGACGCGGCATCTCCCGGGTAGCTGTTGCCGGCAAAAGCCGGTTGCCGAACCGGAGTGTTCCGGAACTCGTTTTCGATTTCCTGTTGTCTTTTGTGAGCACGCGCAGTTTGTAACAAAAAAGCTTGATCCAATTTTTTTAGCATTTTGATCAGACGAGACCTAGAAAGTTCATTGCCGAACTCGCGTTGATATTCGGCACACAACTTTTGGGTCGAATGATCACCATCGAAAAATTGTAGCAGAAAAAAAAGGTCCACAGGAATGAGCAAATGACTTGGCGAGAGCTCGAGGGGATCGCGCAAGCCGATGTAAGAGTGGCCCTGTTCATCCTTGACTTTGAACGGTTCAAGGCCGTAGCGTAGTTTAGGATAGTCGAGTTGCGTATTCACCTTAAGCATGGATTCTCTCAAACGCTGAAAGCTCAACGAACATCACCATTAATTGGATTGTAAACTCGCCGGAGGAGATTCAAAAACTGCATTTTGAGGTGATGTTTTGGTCTCTTGGGAAGTGGGCGCCGGCACTGACTCGGCATCGTCCGCCTTGGTCGTATCCGCGGTCGCAGCGGCCATGGTTATCAATTCCGGTTCTTTTGCCACGGGCCGATATCTCCGATATTGTGTTGGCAGGGTATCCTGAACAAATACTTCGCGCGGATCGTATCCTTCTCGAAATGGCAGACGAAGTCGATAGCCTTGGGGAATTTGACTCCAATTTTGTTGCGCCGACTGCCGCAGCGCCGGGTTGTAAGAGATGAGCGTATCTTGGTGCACGTCGAACTTTTCCACCAATTGGCGCAGATAAAACGACTCGGGCAATTCTACAAGCTGATATTTTTTGGCCTTGTAGATTTCAAGTGGACCAAAATAAGTGGCATAATTTTTTGCAACATGCGCGGCAGCCAAAAATTCAGCATAAAAGTTTTTGGAAGCAAACCCAAACGAACGACTTTTGTACTCGCGCACAATGATGTCAAAATCGGTTGTGCCCAGTTGCTGGCGGGCAGCCTTCATGCCGTTAACACCATGATTGTAGGCCGTGATGGCCAGCGGCCAGGACTCCAGCTCGTCATAATTTCCTTTTAGGAATTTGGCTGCTGCTTCTGTAGCATATAGAGGATCGAGTCGCTCATCGACAGCGGAATTAATCATCATATACAATCGCCCGGTTCGATACATAAATTGCCACAGACCCGCAGCACCAACTTTGGAGTAGATGTTGTAATGAAACAAAGATTCCACATGCGGCAAATAACACAATTCAACAGGCAGGCCATGCGATTGAAAAATCTGCTGAATCTCCTGAAAATAGAAACCGGAGCGCTTTACGCTTTCGGCAAATCGGTCGCGAAGCCCTAGTTGGCCTCGAATATTGTAAACCGCTTTGGAGAATTTATCTTCTTCATCCACACTCGCCCATAAAATATAGACATGGAACTCTTCATTCGAAAGCGAATCCACGGCAATGGGTTGTGGCATAGCCGCAAGTTTCCGCAAAATATCGCGATAGTGATCTTTGGTATCTTCAACGGCTTTCCATTTTTGTCCAAGGTCTATGGAATCCGCATAATAATTATTCAAATTGACCACATGATAAATGATCGATAGATCATCTTTGTCGTGAATGATAACATGGTTGGATGAATATTGCCCATATATTTTTGTCCAAAAATCCACATTTTTTTCTAACGATTTGGGAATCGGAAACCGATCATCAGAGAGCGCACTGCTCCATGTGGAAACAATAAAAATCACGCTGAACAACGGGAGCCACAATCCACGTCCCATAAACACTCTTTTAATAAAAACTTGAGCTTTAAGCAAATACCACATAAACCACCTTTACTCCCGGCTTGATACATCTCACTTTATTTCAAAGTACATACAGCACTAACCTTTTGCTTTAATAACAGCTCTCGGAAAACATGTATGACTTTTGGACAACAAGGAATTACATCCTTTTTGATTTCTTGCAGAAAAGAAACAAATCCATTCTGAACAGAGCAAAAGTCCTGCCAGGCAAGGAGGAGGCTAAACGGAATGCAGAGTTTTAATATTCTGCAAATAGATGGGGCAGACTCGTACTCATTTACGAATAGTTCGATAACGGATCAGAGTCGATTTCATCCCAATCAATCTTTTTCTTTTGCAAAAAGAGCTGCGCCATGTGCGGTTGTTGCTCGAGCATATTCGATACAATTTCGAGCAGGCGAGATTTGTCGAATGTTTCAAGCTTTTGAATCACATGCGCCAGGTTGATGAAATCGTCACCATCATTTACCCAAGCGTATAATAACGAGATCGCGTGCATACAGATTTTGCGTTCGCTATCGCAGGTGCAGGAACAGGCAATTTCATTCCCATGAACAGCCAGCCGTACACTAAAGGATTCGAAGAAATTGCCAACGCGACCGGATAATTTATTTCGAAAAACAACGGCATCTTGAATTTGAGAATTTTCATAGTATGCCAACGCTTCGCCGTGCGTTGCTTCTTCATCAAACGCTGCAATCTCCTGATAACCCAAATTCCGTAAATCTAAAGTAACAGTAGTATCGTTTTGTATAGACATGATTTCTTTCTTGTTTAAATACCATACTAATTAGGCATTAAACTTTCAAGGACAATTTTTGTTCAAGTGTAAAAAAATGTATCTTTTTAACGTTTCCAAAAGGCATCCATTTTCTTTTTGCGATCTGTGATGCGCTCGGCTTCCTTTTTGGCTTTTTGGGCGAATTCGCTGTCGGGTTCTACTTGCATGGCTTTGCGCAATGCCTCTATGGCATTGGTGTATTCGTCCTTGTCTTTTTTCGTGTACGCCAATGCCATATAATAATGCGGTTGAGCGCGGTTTGGAAATAAAAAAGAGGCAAATCCAAACTCTTCAATTGCTTCCCACAGCGCATTTTTTGAGCCTTTTTTGTACAAGCGCAACCCCGTAGCAAGGTGCAATAGATAACGCGCTTCTTTGGAGTTTGGCTTGGTCTGCACAGCTTTGTTTAGCGCCGATTTTGCCTGATCGTATTTTCCGGCCTCAATCAGTTTGCGCCCTGCTTGCAGATTCTGTTGCGTCACGTCATTGATGCTGTCTATCTTTGCCAACTTGGTTGATAGACGGGTAGAATCCTTTGTTGTGAGATGCGCTAAAGCATACAACTGTTGTGCTTTATCATATTTTTCCAAATTATAGAGCACGTCAGCTTTTTTCTCAAGCGCCAAAGCACGTTTCGGATAGATATCAATAGCTTGATCGTAAAAATCGAGCGCTGTCTGCTTCTCTTTGGGCAGCAGGGCATCGCCACTCTGAATCAGGAGCGCATACTGTTTATTGTTAAACATCTCATTTTCTGGCTCAAGCATTGAGGCCCGAGTGTAATAGTACAGCGCGCTGTCCAGGGTACCCAACTGTTCAAAGGCATCACCCATAAGCGCCAAGGCGTCAACATTTGTTGAATCTGTTTCTATTACTTGATGGCACACGCGTATCGTTTCTTTGTATTCATTTTGATCATAAAATTCTTTTGCGGTTTTTAACTGAGAACATGAAATAAGAAACAAAAATCCCACTAAAAATACGGCTCGACTCATTTTACTCCTTTTGAGTTCTATTTGAAATAGCATAGGTAGGCAATGTAAGAATTTCTTTAGCGAAGGAAAAGGCAAAAAAAATGTCGAGCAATCCGGTGCAATACGGTTAGGGGGTCACCGCTTGCGGGGAGTGGATGCTCGACATTTTGATTGTACGAACAAAATAATCTACTTACGTAATGACAAAGCAAATAAAGTGAATAAAACAGTTGCTTTTTAGACAATAATCAATCAAGGACGATGAGTTCTTCCCGAATCGCGTATTTTACCAATTCTACAATGCTTCCTGCCTCTAATTTTCGATTAATACGATGCCGATGTGTTTCCACAGTTTTTGGGCTAATAAACAGCAGCTCGGCAATTTTTTTTGTGCTGTGTCCTTCGGCTAATAATTTTAAAATATGTCGTTCGCGCTCCGTCAATTTATTATTGTTTTGATCCAAAGTGTTGAATAATTGTTGTGATATTTGAGCACTCGCATACGTGCCGCCGCTTAGCACACATTCCACAGCTTGTTGCAGTTCATGTATGGCAGATTCTTTAAGCAGGTAAGCCTCGGCTCCGTTTTGAATGGCCTCTTGAATGTATTTTTCTTTATTGTGCATACTCAGCACAATAATTTTGGTTTTTGGAGATAATCGTCGAACATACTTGATGACCTCAATCCCGCGCAGTTTTGGCATTGAAATATCAAGAAAAACAAGGTCGGGCTTGTGTTTTTGTACTTGCTGGATGGCTTGATGCCCATCTCCGGCATGAGCGACAACCTTTATATCGCCAAATGATTCTAAAAGGCGTGCAATGCCTTCTCGGACAAGATCGTGATCATCGGCCAGGACAACGGTCGTTGCCATTATGGTCCCCCTTTATTATTTTGGAATGGTTATTTCTATTCGTGTACCTGTTCCGATTTTGTTGCTCAGATTAAACTCACCATTCAACAATTCAACTCTTTCCTTCATGTTCATCAAGCCAAATCCACGTCGTTTTTGATGGATTTCTTCTAGCTCAAACCCCACTCCGTTATCCGATATAGATAAAAATATGGAATCGATTGAATCGCGCAGTATTATTTCAATGTTTGTTGCATTTGCGTGTTTTAAAATATTGGACAGAGCTTCCTGGCAAATCCGATACACTGCGGTTTCAATAGTTTGTTGGTGGCTGCTGTAACGTGGAGACGTAACTACAACGTTGATGCCCAGTTTTTTAACAGGTTCGACCAACTCATTCAACGCCTCTATCAGACCAAAATCATCCAGTAATCGAGGACGCAGGCGATGACACAAATCGCCCGCTTCGCGCAGCAATTTTGACAACAGCTCTTCGGATCGCGTGAGCAGAGTTTCGGCATGTTGGATATTTTGCGGCAAAGCGGATTTTGCAGCGGTAATTTCCAACTGCAACGCCAATAAAAGCTGTCCCAGGGAATCATGAATTTCTCGCGAAATGCGTCGTTGCTCGTCTTCCGACGTTTGAATTAACTTTTCAGCAAAAGCACGTTGCTCATCAAGAGCTTGCATATTTTTTGTAACGTCAATCAGCATTCCCCCAAAGCCAATCACCGCAGATTTTTTTCTATGGATGGGCGCAATGATAACTCGAAAAATGTTTTGTTGTTCTAATTTGATATTCTGTTCCTGAGTAGCTTTTTGCTGTTTAACACGTTTACACAAGTCCAGGATGAGGCAAGACAAATGGGAGGGTTTAAGCGAACTGACCTTAACACCTTCCAGATTGCCATATTGCTTTTCAAAATGACAATTCGTTTTTATGAAATAATAGTCCAAAGAGATCCCAAATACAGCAAAGGGGATACTTTGCAAAAGCGCACGATACCGAGCCTCATTTTCAATCAGCTCACTTTCGGCATTTTTTTGAGCCGTTATGTCCTTGATAAAGCCTTCAATCCCCAAAAACTGTTTTGTCTCGCAAACGGGCCTGGCGCTGTAGGCAATCCACCTGGGCGTGTTGTGTCTATCCATATAACGAATTTCTTGCCAGGCTACAGACTTGCCCGACATGGCGTTTTTGATCAGCCGCCGCAAGCATCGATTGTTTGGCTCGTTCAAGCGCCGAAAAAATTTCTGATTGAGTTCATCCCTCGAGTAGGTTAAAATCTCGTGCCCGGATTCGTTCAAATGTGTCATTTCCCCATCGGCACTTATAAAATAGTACCCATCAATCGAATGTTGAACAATATCTCGAAAACGTTCTTCAGAGGTTTTCAACGCCTCGTGGGTATTTTTTGCTGTTGTAATATCATGAACCACAGCAAGAAGCTTATCGGATGCCGGAAAGGATTTTAGCAGTATTTCAAAAACACGGTTTTGTTGAAAAGAGCATTCCAGCGTTTGCGGTGCTCCCCGAAGGCTTTGCTCCATTTTATGTGCCATGAGTTCAGATTCGCGAGTTCGCCCCGTTTGATAGAATAGTTCGATAAAAGATGTTCCAATCAAGGAAAGTCGCGGCATGCCAAATACTTTCTCAGAGGACGAGTTGCAATCCCAAATTACTGATTTGTGCAAAATAAAAAGGGCGTCGGGGATCGTATCAAAAAGCGTATGATAAATATGTATTTGTTCTTGCGGGGAAATCGTTAATTTTGGGGACGATAACTTTTCTCGAAATGAGAGATTTTGCAATACATTATTTTGCATCAGCACAGAGGACTTTTCAAGATTAGAGGCACCCCATCGTATTGCCATACATTTCTACGGCCGAGCACTAGGGTGCCCTTTGATAAGTGGTGCGTATTTTTATTTTGGATTATTCTGTGAACTCGTTCCCTCGCGATTAATATACTCTGATTTAAGCTGATTGTCAAGGCTTGAAAGAATTAAATATTTTTTGTTTATGAATTTAAAAGTTTTAAAAAATATGTTATATTACTATCAAGATAATCTGAATCATAAAGGAATTTCTTATGGGTGAACAAAATCAATATGTTGTTGGTGTGGATTTGGGTGGCACAAAGATCTATTCGGCAGTGATTGACAAGCAGGGCAAAATTCTAGCCACAGCACGTAAAAAGACCAAGGCGGAATTGGGATTTGAGACGGTTATGGAACGCGTGGCAACCTGTGTCCAAGATGCGGTGACTGAGGCTGAGGTGGATTTCGAGTCGCAAATATTGGCCATCGGAATGGGTTCACCAGGGCCGCTGGATTTAAAAGAGGGGAAAATAATAGAAACGCCAAATTTAAAATGGGAAGACGCCCCGGTAAAAACCCGCTTGGAATCTTTGCTGAACAAACCTGTTCATATCGACAATGATTGCAACGTCGGTGTGTTAGGGGAATATGCGTATGGCGCCGGGCACGGTGCGCAGCACATGCTCGGTTTGTTCATTGGAACAGGAATTGGCGGCGGTGTGATAATTGATGGAAAATTGCTGCATGGCTTTAACGAGAATGCTGGCGAATTGGGGCACATCATTTTAGATCCGAATGGCCCGGAATGCGGTTGCGGCGTACGCGGACATCTGGAAGCGTTTGCAAGCCGATTGGCAATTGAGCGCGAAATTCGCATTGCAGATATTGAAGGTGTGCCAACATCCATTTTTGATGACATGGAAGATAAAAACGACCGGCTACGTAGTAAAAAATTGGCCGAAGCGTTTGCGGCCGAAGATATTGCTGTAAAAAGGGCAATCGAAAGATCTGCGACTTATGTCGGGTATGCTGTTGCATCGTTGTTAAATGTATTTAACCCGGAAGTTGTGGTGATCGGTGGTGGCGTTGTTGAGGCGATTGGTGAAGCCTACGTACAGATTGTACGAGAAACGGCTGAAAAAAATGTATTCGCCGTAGCGTTGCGAAACGTTCGGATCGTCCCCGCCGAGCTTGAGGATGATTCTGCAATTTTAGGGGCGGCTGTATTGGCTTGGAGTTCTTTGCAGTAATAGATTTACTACTGGTTATTGTTTTCTCCTACCTCGTTCTCAAAAATCTCATAAATTCATTTAAAGACATAAAAAAAGCCTCTTGCAAAGGCAAGAGGCTCATATTTAAAAATCCCGGCAACG
>CAYPZM010000080.1:0-16103 GCA_964414825.1 uncultured Cytophagia bacterium
ACAATGCAGGTACGGTAACCCGCGGTCTTGAGCACCTCGGCAAATGTGGTTTGATCGGTTGAAAGCCCTCGTTGCCGTGTTTCGCCTCCTACATAAATCACACCTTCGAGCCCGGAGCGTTGCTGGTAACGGCCTGTTAGCAGCGCCGCACGCGTCGGCGTACACACCGCGCCGTTTGAATGGTAATCGGTAAATTTCAAACCGTTTTCGGCCAAGGCATCTATATTTGGCGTGTTTATCCAGTCGCTGCCATAACAGCCCAAATCGCCATAGCCCAGATCATCTGCCATGATGAGCACAATGTTGGGCGGAGCCGGTCGTTTTTCACACGTGAAAAACGACAGCGTCAGAGCTCCAACGCTTGTCTGTTTTAAAAAATGACGCCGGGAATACGCTCTTTTATCATGCGTTTCCAAGTTTTAAATCTCCATAAATTTTTACAATATTGCCGTCCATGGCTATTCGCAAATTAGTTTCGGGAAAGTATTTGGGCAACAGCGCTTCTAACTTTTGCATGGCTTCTGCCTCAATTTTATCGCGCACGTCCTCCTGAACGTGTTGAAGCGTCACCAGTTTGATATCGACCACATATCCTTTACCCACACTCGAACCCAATCCCAGTGAAAAATTGGCCGTAATGCCAAACAGTCCATCTTGCGCCGGATTGGCGGTTTTGCCGCGGCGCGGTCGCGCGGGATGCAGTGTGTAGGCGCCGGCATATTTTTCTTCCAAAAATACATCCAGCTCATGCATAACCTCATCAAGACGGGCTTCCCATTGCTCTGCGGCAAAATGTCTCATGGTGTTGCCTCTATTTTTATTGGGAGTAACGTAACCGGACCGATTAACCCCGATGGCCGCAACGGCCATTCCGAAGCGTCGAACGGTTGATATTCAATATTGACAAAATTGATGTCATAAAACATTTGCCAGGGTACATCTCGACGATCAAGATCACGAATTCGGTTTGCAGCCAGATTGGTGACATGAATTTCCAATACATTATTTTCTGGCTTGACATCCAGCAGCAGCGTTTGAAAGGGTGACGTGAATAAAGTGGCCAACTTTTCACCGTTGAGATAAACCTCGGCGCTTTCTGCCACGTTTCCAATATCCAACATATATTCTGAATAATTCTCCCGAGGTGAATCAAAACGAAGCGAATAACGGGCAGTACCAGCAAATCGTTTTCCTTCATCGTCTTCAAATTCGGTCCACGACTTGAGCTCTTTGGTTTGAATCGGTTCCGGAAAAACCGGGCCGCCTTTAATAAATTCAATTTGCCATTCATCTGTTAACGGAATTCCTTGACCAATTGGATGCACATACGGCCACGGCTCTGCCTCAAACTGCGTTGATGAGGTTTGAATGAATAGCGCCGCACCAGCCGGCAATTGTAAACGCACTCGATTGGAATTTTGGATTTGCGCTATCCCCGTTCGGCCGGAAAGCGGGTCAAGAATAGCAGCGGAATTAAACGCTGTTCCCAGCTCCAGCCACTGGTCCATATCACGTTCTCCATGATTGGCGAGAAAATACAAACTACCCGTTTCCGACCGCTTTCGCAGCCACAGCAGTTTGGGGAATTTCGCAAGCGATTCTCCGCGAATACCCCTGTTGGATAACCCGGCAATAATATTTCCGGTTTTTACCGGATTATTTTGAGATGCGGAAGAAAATTCCAATCCGGCTAACAATTCGCCCAAAATTTTTTGCCGTTGCTGCCATGACGCCAGGCCGGGCACTTTGTTCGGCCAATCGTTTTCAACCACAACATGCGCACCGTTTTTTGCCAAATCGAGCGCAATTCTTATGGTTTCCAACGGCATCCATTCGCAATGGGGAATCACCAAAGCGCTGTAAAATGAACCGGGGAATTGGATTAATGAATCTTGAACCTGGGCCTGTTGGAGCTGCTTATCAGAAATAAAATCGTATTGAATCCCGGCTTTGTCGAGTTGTCGCGCAACATGTCCGGCTGGATTCTCTGTAATCCATTGCGGATGATGCACGGCCAATTTTTTATTTAATCCACTTGTATCGGACCAGATATCATAAACCGGCCAATAGACCAACACATCATTATCCGGCGCGCTGGTTTGCAGCAAAGATTGGCTGCGAGCGATATAATTATTCAGAGCGTCGAGATCATGCCAGATAGGATTTTGCGGATTGATTTGTGAAGAGGCGTAAAACACCCATCCCGGCCATTTGGCATCCGCTGGCGAGTACGCAGTGCCGTGAAAAAAGACATGGTTGATACCCGCGGAAAACAGCAGGTCGACCGAGCGTTTCATGGTGTCGAGCGTAACCGTGAAATGCTCATCCTGCCAGGTAAAACTTTCGGCCGAAACCAACTTTTTGTCCAAAATATGTGCAGGTGACGAAGCAAATTTGAGCACATGCGGATTTCGATCAAACCTAAAAATTTCCGTTTCCGGAATGTCCACAGCGCCATACACATCGAGAAGATTGGCAGGTGAGCCATGCGACTGATTGCGCAACAGCCAGCCGCGATCGTTCGACCATTCTTTTAGGGGCAAAATGAACTCGTTCAAAACCAGGTCGGAAATGGTTTGACGGTAATCACATTTTACACGGCGGGCCCGTTCCGGATTATCATTTCCAAGCAAAGCAGGCAGATACTCTGCCAAATCGTAACCGCGCTCTTTTTGAAATTCCTGAAAAAAATCAGCGCACCAATTACCGCTGTATTCAAATGAATCGTGAAATAATCCGCGAACGAGCGAATGCGGAAACGATTCAAACGCGTTGCTGAACGGCTCGAGCATGTGTTCAGTTGACTCTTGCGAATAGGGATTAGATGAATAACCCTCACCTCCCGGAGCAGCGCGTTTTACATTGGCACCGGACCATTTTTGCGACACAGTATAAACAGTCCATTGCCCGGAGTTTGGCTTCCATACCACTTTATTGTTGTGCAAAAGTGGCAGTAAATTTTGTGAAAAATCCTTGTGGAATGCCATAAGAGCTTGAGGAGTTGATCGAAACTCTCGTTCAAACGTTTCGCCCGGTTTGACAGGAAATGTTTCCACAACAAGCGCCGCATCAGCAAACTCGATTTCCAATAAAGGCCCGCCACAACGCCAGCCCGAGCCCGGCGGGATGTCAACTCCCATGTTCAACCGTTTAGCGGTTTCAGCGCTGTATAGCAACATATCGAGATATTTTTCCGAGAGGTACGGGATAAACCGCTCTTCATATCCTTTTGCACCGTAAATACTGGTGATTTCAAGACCGCCAAAGCCAACTGCGGCATACTCTTCCAGCAGTTCTGCGATTCTCGAACTATCCACAGCGCTGCCATGCCACCACCAACGTGTCCACGGTTTCATTTCAGGCACAAGTGCCGGAAACCGGAATGATTGTGCGAACACTAAACATAGCGGAACCAGTAACAGTAAAACAGCAAAAAATCGTTTCATAGCTTGGCCTCAAATTCAAACAATCCAAAATGCAAAATCGGGACGCGTAATGCAATTTATTTCTCTCAGAAAGACTGCTATTTTTTAGCATTCACTCAAGTCAGCCTGAGCGCACAGGAAAAAAGTCAAAAGTTTTTCGGCAAATATAAACAATACAAGTACATAATCTGATGGATGAAAAGACGCGGTTAACCGTTCGAGCACGCATCAATATAGGCGACGAAAACGATTTGTAATTTCCATATATAGATAGTATTAGGAATTTCGCAAAAGTAGTAGTTTGTCTGTAAGTATAGATCGAATCTAAACCAGCGACTGAAAGAATTTATTTGGCACGAGGCAAGCAGATTAAACTCAAGCAGCTCAGAAAACACGAATTGTATGTCCCGCGCCGCAGAAAGGGCGAGCTTGTATTATGAGCCAGTTACAACTTATTATCACGTGTGAAAACTGTGGGCATGTTGAACATTTCAAAGTGAAATCCGAGATGGAAAGTGAAAAGATCATTGATAACTTTACTTGCCCCGGACAATGCAGCCCAAAACTCTACAGCTACATCACCATCGGTCAAATCTCAATGCAATCCTTTCAACAACCGGCCTATGTAGCACAGGTCGCTTGACTTGTCAGTTTTTGACAAAAAAAGGCACACAATGAAATTTTCCTTGTGTGCCTTTGTGTGGAGGGAGTCATGAAAAGACGTTAGTTCTAATCAGTTGCACTCGCTGATGTTGAACTTCAATCTCTTGAATGACATCGATCCACAAAAGTTCCGCAACATTTTTCCCCTATGGCAAACAAACCGGCCCGAGCATATTTTTTAGCACTATGTTTTTTAAGCATTTAAGTCTATTGAGCTTTTTTTGCTTGGGCAATGTTACATTTTTTTACAAAACAGTTCTGATATGTTTAGGGATATTTTGAATTTACCTTGCATTCATATCGAAAAAATTATATATTCATTTTGCTGAAATAAATTAACTTCTTCCATCCCAGCCACTTGAAAACAACTACTTGATTGTATCCGGTCATCACATTATCACGCTTTTTGATGAACGATATTGAACAACGAATGGATCGCACGAATGGCAGCAGAAAAAAAACAACGGTTTAGTAAACTTGGCTTTATTTTAGGCTCGGTTGTCGGAATATTATTAATAATAGGAATAGAAATCGGCGCACAAAAAACCTCCACCGATGAGTTTTGTGAGTCCTGCCATGTTCACCCTCATTCCACACAAACTTGGAAAACATCGCCACACCGCGATAACGATGCCGGAATGTATGTGCACTGCGTTGATTGCCACTTGCCGCCTCCCAAGACGTTTGCCTATTATGCGGAAAAGGCCCGCACCGGAGCGCGGGATGTATATGGCAAGCTGTTCAAAGATATTGATAAATTGAATTGGGAAGAAAAATCGCAGTTGCAGCATGCTGTGCACTATACGTACGAAGCTTCGTGCAAACGCTGTCATCAAAATTTATTTCCTCTCGGATTGACAAAGGAAGGCGAAGACGCTCATCTTTACTATACTCAAAAAGAAGGCGAGCTCAATTGCCTTAATTGTCATTTGCGCGTGGGTCATTTTACACGGGAAGAGCAGCACGTTGAAACCTATAAAATTGAACGCAAAATTTCGGATATTATTCATACGGAACCGGCACAGGTGACCGAGTTTGTTAATTATACCGAATATATTCCGCAAACCTCGGTTTCGTTTGAAATGATCGCCATTCCCGGCGGTACATTTGAAATGGGCAGCCCTCCGGATGAACCTTTCCGCGACCCGGATGAAGGCCCTCAAGTTGAAGTGCAGCTTGGTGCATTTTGGATGGGTAAAACCGAAGTCTCTTGGGATGAGTATGAAGCCTTTTACGCCGCTACATCCAAAGAAGGGCGAACCGATTCTCGTGCATTAATGACGAATGTTGAAGTCGATGGCATCACCGGGCCTACTCCCCCGTACGAGCCACCGGACCAAAATTGGGGCCGCGGTGCACGGCCGGCCATTACCATGACCTATTATGCGGCAACGGTGTATTGCGAATGGCTGTCGAAAGTGACCGGAAAAACATATCGCTTGCCAACTGAAGCCGAGTGGGAATATGCCGCTCGGGGCGGCACGCAAACACCCTATTTTTTTGAGGGGAGTCCCAAGAAATATTCGAGTCGAGGATTTTTAAAAAGTATCTTTAAACCGGATACTTCAACAATAAATTCTTATGTTGTGTACGAATTGAATGGCAATGCAAAAACACAAGTACCATCCTTTGTGGATCCGAATCCATTTGGGCTTTTGAACATGTTGGGTAATGTACGCGAGTTTTGCTCGGACTGGTATGCGGCTGGAACGTATGAGACCTATGGTGATCAATTGGTCAAAAATCCTACCGGTCCTGAAAGCGGAATTGAACACGTAGTTCGCGGCGGTTCTTACCAGAGTGATGCTGCGAATGTGCGTTGTGCCGATCGTAAACAAACCGATTCTGTGGGCTGGCTGGTTACTGATCCCCAAATGCCAAAAAGCATTTGGTGGTATTCGGATGTCAAAGATGCAGGATTTCGAGTAGTTTGCGAAACATTAGAATAAATCCATCTCTCTTTTTGAGTAATAATCAAGGAGGAAAGGCATGAACCGTAATGAATCTGGTTTTAATCGTCGTCAATTTATTAGCGCTGTGGCAGCAACGGGTGCACTGGCCATGGCTTGCGGCGGAAATGGCGGTAAACCGTCGAATGTAGAGTATGACTTGACAACTCTGTTGGAAAAAGCACCGGAAGGAAAAGAAATAAAGGTTGGTGTGATTGGCTGCGGTGGTCGCGGCTCGGGCGCTGCCATGGATGTTCTCAATGCAGCGGATAATGTTCAAGTTGTGGCCCTGGCAGATGTATTTGAAGATCGTCTCAACAGCCTCAAAACCAAACTAAAAGATCAAAAAAATAATGTTGTTCCGGACGAAAACTGCTTTATTGGACTGGATGCGTATGAAAAAGTTGTGGAGATCAGCGACATCAATTACATCATTTTGGCCACTCCTCCCTATTTTCGCCCCATGCAATTCGAAGCTGCCATTAATGCAAAAAAGAACGTGTTTATGGAAAAACCGGTGTGTGTCGATCCGGTTGGCGCACGCTCGGTAATGGCGACCTCGAAAAAGGCTGAAAGTCTGGGTCTAAGCGTTGCTACCGGAACCCAGCGACGTCATCAGCATCACTATGTTGCGCTTTACAAACAACTTCAAAGTGGTGCCATTGGTGATTTGATCTCAGCCAATGTCTACTGGAATGGCGGACAATTGTGGTACCGTACTCTGGAACCCGGCTGGTCTGATCTGGAATGGATGATTCGAGATTGGGTCAACTGGATGTGGCTCTCCGGCGACCATATAGTCGAGCAACACGTGCACAATTTGGACGTAGCGCAGTGGTTTATGGGTGCGCATCCGGTAAAAGCATTGGGCTTTGGTAGCCGGCAACGCCGCGTAACCGGCGATCAGTATGACAATTTTAGCATCGATTTTACCTATGAAGACGGTCGCCACATGCACAGCACGTGTCGTCAGATTAATGGCTGCGCCAACAGCGTTTCCGAATATTTCAGTGGCACCAAAGGATTTTCCAATTCGAGCAGCAACAATAGTCCGGAAAGCAGCTATTTAATGAACAAAGCCGGAGATAAAATTTGGACATATAATGATGCTGTAAGCGACGGAATGCCTGCGGAACCGATTTCGCCGTATGTTCAAGAACATGTGGATTTGATTTGGGCGATCCGCACAAATAATCAAATTGTTGAAGCTGAAAACACGGCGACCTCCACCCTTACCGCAATTATGGGCCGTATTTCCGCGTACACCGGCAAGGAAGTGACTTGGGAAGAAATGATGAACAGCGATCTGCAAGTCGGTCCTAAACCCGAAGAATTGGGATTCAGGAAGAGCTTTGCCATGGTAGCGAATCCCCAAATTCCCGTTCCCGGAACGGAAAAGAAAAGCTAACTTTTTTTGTGGCCCTGCTATTTCAGCAGGGCCGTTTTTCGCTTAACAGAAAATAAACCTTGACTCTTTAAGTAAAAGTGTTATATTAGTTTTTCCATATATAACGCGGGGTGGAGCAGTCTGGTAGCTCGTTGGGCTCATAACCCAAAGGCCGCAGGTTCAAATCCTGCCCCCGCTACTAATTAGCCTCTGAAAACAACTTTAGAGGCTTTTTCATTTTATGGGGAAAAGTAATGTATACCGTCTACGTACTACAAAACAACTCTGGCGAAAGATTCGTTGGCAACACTCGAGATCTGCAAAAGCGACTTAAAGAGCATGAAAGCGGTGCCGTTACATATACCAAACTCGGCGAAGGCTGGAAACTGGTTTACCAGGAAGATTATGTCGATCGCGGCGAGGCTTTGGATCGGGAAAAATGGTTTAAAACCGGTGCGGGGCGAGAATGGCTGGACCAGAAATTGGGTGGATAGCGAGTCGAGTAACGCTGAATAGGTACTTTATTTGATCGTCGCAGGCAAGTGCATTAAAATGCTAAAGAAAAGAGGTTTGCCCAAATAAATCAATCGGCCTTTTTGCGATGATCTTGATGTCCAATCGAGAGGTAAAATCGAACCACACTGATTTGTGCGGAATTACCCCAACTGGAAAAACTTTGCGGCCGACATGTACCCCGTTTTATCTGCACCATCAAGCTATCGACACTCTCATCCTATAAAAACCTATGGATTGTTTTGACGCAAATCTGTTTTCAGCTTGGCAATCTCATCGCGAATTTTTGCGGCTTCTTCGTAGCGTTCGTCTTGCACAGCTTTCATCAAATCAACATTTAATTGCTCAAGAACATCTTCCGGAGAGGAAGGTTCACTAAAATCACCAGCGCTTTCCTGAGGTTTGCGCTCCTGATCCGTCTCAGCAATCGCTGCCTGACGCATTACATTACCATCAACATAAATGGGTGCTTCGGATCGCAACGCCAAGGCAATGGCATCACTGGGACGAGCATCTATATTTCGAAATTCCCCTTGCATGCGCAGGCCCAACAATGCAAAATAGGTGTTATCGCGCAAATCGTTAACAACAATTCTCTCAATTTTTGCATCCAACGTTTCCAATAGATTTCTAATGAGATCATGCGTTAACGGGCGCGGGGGAGAAATATTTTCTAACTGAAGTGCAATAGCTTGAGCTTCAGATGATCCAACAACAATCGGTAACCAGCGATTTTTATTTTCTTCTTTGAGAATCACAACAAATCTACTGGTGGATGTGTCCAACGTAACGCGTTCTACTGTAACGCGAACTAGCATTAAAATGTGCCTCCTTACGGCTTGTAACAACTTGCGAAATAATACTAATTTATCAAGCCACAGTCAAGATATATTTTACTGGGCTGTACCTCCGATGACGTTTGACCTTTGCAAATATTACATTTATACGCATCTATTTTTGTTGTGCGTAAATACTTGTATCGAAAAAGATTAAACATCTTGTTCCTTGAGCGTTATGTGTCGTAAATGGTCCCAACATTCTAGCCGCCGGGTGCGTGAGATTCGGGCAATTTCATCGAAAGTAACGTCAACGTCTTATGCATCTACTATTATTAATCGATTATCCCTTGCAATCCATTCCAGATTTTCTTATGTTCGATGCACTTTTGCAAAAAACATCGAATTTTGTGGAGAGAAAACATGCTAACGTTCGATACCTGTCTCGTTAAAAAATATTGGCCAGCAGATGATAAAGGCGATGAAGATGAAATTATTCGGCAAATTGTAATTCAAGCCGAAGTCGCTGTCGACAACAGTAAACAAGTTGGCGAATTGTACAACAATATGGTGCGCGGCCTGGTGCGTATCTCATTTTTGGATGCTCTGACCGGCGAAGAGTATGTCTTGCCAGCAGCGACAATCAAACCGTTTAATATCAAGCAAAAAAAAGTTAAAATTGGGGCCGGTGATGATGTGGATACCGTCAAAGCCGAATTTGCCGCCCTGACCCTTGTCAGTCGCATTCCCGACGACAAAGGTGGGGATATGCTTGCCGATATTTATCCGTTCTTTAACATTCAAACCCAAATGACAATTGAAGAATTGCAGCCGTTCGGACAGACGTCGCAAGGCGTTTCGGAGGACTTTTTAGAGGACCAGGAGCAGTAACGCTCCACCAAAATCTGGAAAGAGTCTGTAATCTTCTTGACAAAGTATTCACTATTAGCTATAATAAAGGAGGGCGTGTGCTGCTGTGTGGGGGACCATTCTTATGCTGGCTTAATCCGGAGTAACAATGTTGCATGCTATGCAGTACCAAATGTTAGCCGCTATATCGGACTTTAAAATTGTGGGCATTGCATTTATCGGACTGTTTTTATGGAAATTACTGCTCAGTTCGGGACCGGATACAATTAAGGCAGTTCGCAAATTCTTTTTAATATTGTTTACCGTACTGGCATTTCCGCCCTATATTCGCTTCGCTGGCAAGCTTACCGATAACCTCACGCAATCATTTGATATGAACTATATATTTCTCGAATGCTTTGGGGTGGCAAAAGGCAGCGATTGGGCGAATGGAATTATCATCACAACGTTCTTTTTTGCGTTCCTTTCTATTATTTTTTACTTGTGGAATGTTGAGAAAAAGGCGAGCAAACCCAAACCGACAGATAAGCCGTTTAAAATTGAAGCAAAGATCGGAAATCTGGAATCAAAAAAATAGGCGGAAATCCCCCATTCCGCCAAACTGACTAGAGTAATCCTCGGCGATACGCCAATTCCGCGTTTAACACAGAACCACCAGCAGCGCCACGAACCAGGTTGTTTGAAAGCGTAACATAGCGAACAATATTATTTTCCACCTCCAACCGTCCAATCACAATAGCCATGCCCTTTGTGCGATCCGGTGTTCCGAGCAACACATCATAACGTGGTTGAGGTCGATCAAGCTCCTCGGTAAAAAGAATGGGGTGTTCCGGTGCGGTGGGTAATCCTTGCACCTCTTGCGGAGCTTTATAATTTTGGATTGCCGCTTTTATTGCCTCTGTCGGCACTTGACTTTCGAGCTCCAGATGCACAGAGATCAAATGGCCGATTACGGTTTGCACTCGGATGCAATGGGCGTGTATTTCCCAATCCGTGGAAGCAATGGCTCTGCCGGTAAACACACCGCAAATTTTGCGGCACTCGCGCTTGACTTTAGGCTCCTCGTTGCTGATATACGGGATGACATTACCCAAAATATCCAAAGCAGATAGTCCCGGATAACCGGCTCCGGAAATGGCTTGATAACTGGCCACGATGAGACGTTTGGGATCAAAAGCCAAAAAGGGCAACAATGACATGGCCAATCCAGTTGTGGTGCAGTTGGCGTTTGTGACAATAAAGCCATCGCTGTTTTGTTCTTTGACCAAATCCAAATGCGGATGATTGATCTCAGGGATAAGAATCGGCACATCCGGATCCATGCGATAGGCGCCAGCATTAGAAAAAATCTTGAGTCCTTTTTGTGCGGCTTGTTTTTCAACATTTTTGGCAATATCTGCCGGTAATGCAGAAAACGCAACTTTAACTCCTTTGGATACCAACAGGTCAACATCAATGGGATCAAACACAAGATGAGAAAAGGCGGCGGGCACTCCACCTTCTACTTGTTCCTTAACTGAGCCAAGCTGTAATCCGGCGCGCGCATCGCTGGCGCAAATTGCTGCAAGCTCAAAGTTGGGATGATCGACCAACAAGCGCAGAAAATTTTGCCCTACAACTCCAGTCGCTCCTAAAACAGCGCATTTGACTTTTTGCATTCGTGCTCCTTTTTATTTATGAGTTTTTGACCTTTATTATTCCTAACTGCCAGCAAGACTGCAAGACATTAAAAAAACAATTAGATAAAGTCTATGTGCAATACTAGCTTCGCTTTTCGCATTTGACACGGACTCGAGAGATCAACAATTGTTTATTTATAAATCCGAGTCCTTGTGCTTTTATGGCATTTGAATTTTTCAGGTTAGATTTGTTCAAAAAAAAAGCCCACAAAGAGTAAACTGTGGGCTTGTTATTTTCGATTTAGCTATTCCTTCTCATAGCAAGCCCACGTCGCGCAGTTTCGTTGTCATTTTTTTTGTGGACTTTGTCATGATAACTTCCTTGTTTTAAATTTCGTAAAAGTATAAAATTCAACGATAAATGTCAAGCTCTAAACCTGTAATATTCTTACCGTTTAAACCACAAAACTTGATCCATGCCCTGTATCAAAAAAATGTTTTTGGAATGCCGGTTTTGTTTCGTACTGTTTAAAATCATAACCAAATTAAAAGCCTATAGCGTGAAACTCGAAATTCAAAAACCTCTGGTATCCCAATTGTATTTGGGCTTGATTTATGGCGGCATCGGTTTGTTGGGCTTTGTCACTGCCCGATTTGCCGCCTCTATTCTGTCACTGTTCCCCACTTGCATGTTCCACTATTTGACCGGCATTCCCTGTCCCGTGTGCGGCGCAACTCGCAGCGCTATTTTGCTGAGTCATTTTGAAATTCCTCAAGCGTTCCTTACCAGTCCATTTTTTTTTATATTATATATAGGTTTGGTCTTTTGGGGAATCAATTCCTTAGGTGGCGTTGTTTTCAAGAAAAACATTCACGTCGTATTAACAACCTCAGAGAAACACCTTGTCGTAAAACTACTGCTTTGGTTTATGGCCATCAACTGGCTTTATCTGATCTTTAGGGAGCTTTTTTGAGGTTATTTATTACTTTGGATTATACAAGAACTTTTGGATTAGATTTGTATGCAAGCACCTTATGTTGGAGTCACGGTTTCAAAATTTCAAGGCATTACACCGTCCGAAATTCTTCGCGGACTAAAACTGCTCGGAATGGAATTTATCGAAATAAATCGAGGCGTGTTTGACGAAATCGATAAATTCGCCGAAAATCTGGGGGCAATGCGCACTGCCTTTCATTTACCGCTCATTGCAGAAGACGGGTGGGATTTTTCCTGCTTGGACCATAAAGCGGAAATTGAGCACACCATCGACATTTTAAATCAATACAACGAAAAGTTAAATATTCAGCACGCGGTTTCGCATCCTCCGGAGCCAGCGCTCGTGAGTTCTGAAAAGCACTGCTCTACAGATTTTTTGTACGAAAATTTGGCAAAACTAAACATGCCCGTTTATCTCGAAAATGTGCCGACCATTCATCCGGATGATTTTCTAACCCTGTTTTGGAGCTCACGACAAGCCTTGAACAAACAACTGGCAGGAATGTGTTTTGACGCGCCGCACTTTTTTATTAATGGGCACGATCCAATTGAAATGTTTAAATCATTTGCAGATCATGTTGGCTGCATTCATCTATCGGACTGTTTACGCGACAAAGATGTGCACATGCCGTTCAATTCCGGAGGCGAGCTGCCGGTTGAAGAATTCTTGCAAACCATAGAATCCACCAGATTTTCTGGGTACATCACTTTGGAAATTAAACCGAATTCCCTGAAGGATATTGATACATACATCGAAAGCTATGTGACCACCTTGCAGCATGTCAATTACAAAAAATACCTCAAGACCAAATTGCGCTTGTTTGCTTTGAGGCCGATCTTGAATCGATTTGCGGCATAAATTCATAAACTTTTTGGTTAACAGAAGAAAATAGCTTGCTTTTATGCAATTGTGGGCCTACTTTTCAACCGAGCGGCTTGTCTCGGTATACATTATATTATAAAGATGAATACTCCTTTCTTTTTATTATATTCCCCCTTGCCTAACCAACTGGAACGTTGTGAACACCTCATCCGTCTGTTCTATAAAACTCTTGCGTATTCAAAATGATAATATTGCTGAAAAATAAGTTCATCGGCTTTCACAAAACAAGAGGTATCTAAATGTCTCAAAAATTTCAGTCCATTTTGCCCGAATTAAAAGAACGAACGCAAAACGAGTTGGTTCGAGAAATTACAGAAGACACAGAGAATTTTATTGGCGTGCCCTACCCTTTTGTAACGCCAGGCAAACAAAAACAGGACGCTCTTTTTTATTGGGATACCTATTTTATCAATTTGGGACTCATCCGCTTGAAACTTATTGACTTGGCCCGACATAACGCTGAAAACCTGATTTTTCTACAGCGAAAGCTTGGCTACATTCCCGCCTCAAATTTGAAAGCAAAGCTCGAGACTCCTTCATTACCACTGTTGCCCTGGATTATTCGAGATGTATATCGCGCTACGGGTGATAAAGATTGGCTAAACAGAATGTTGCCCGAAGTTATACAAGAGTTTAATTATTGGACGACCAAACCTCATACCACGCCCGTGGGCCTATACCGATTTACTGACAACGCCGCATCTCAAGCTAATGAGCAGGAACCGTGCTGGATTCGTTCGGTTCGTTTTGATGCCATTGAAAACTACAATCCCGTTGATCTCAATGCCTTTTTGTATCGTAATGCGCTGCTCATTCATGATTTGCAGGTGGAGGTTGATGGACATGGCGACAATGCCTTTGTCCAAAAAAGCGACCATATTAAAAAAATGTTTGATGTATTTTGGGACAATGATACAGCGTTCTATTATGACAACAACTTTACTGAAAAGCAGCTCGGCACTATCAAGTCGCTGGCTGGCTACGTGCCTCTATTTGTAAAGATGGTCAAGGGCAGCAAAGCAGATAATCTCCAGCAACACATCAAGGATTTTATGGCGCCCGGCGGCATTACCATAACCGCCAAAGAGAGTGCAAAAAACTCGGAGCTGGGGTATCCGTTATGCTGCGCTCCTTATGTTTACTTTGTCATAAAAGGACTATCGGATTATGAATTTATGGAAGATGCTGCCGATATTGGCGAGCATTGGCTGCAAATGGTTTACGACATCTATAAAGAAACCGGCGATATGTGGGAATGGTATAATGTGGTTGACAAAACGACCGAATCCCCAAAAGGAGTAAAAAATACGCCGATATTGGGCTGGACCGCTGGGACCTACATTGCACTCATCGACACACTTGGCCTGGAATAAGCTATTCTTCGAAAAAATCAAAAATGGGCACAAAGGCATCACCTTTGTGCCTTTGTTTTAGTGGAAGCACTTTATGGCACATAAAATTATTGGTACAGCGGGACACATTGATCATGGAAAATCGAGCCTGGTTCTGGCGCTCACGGGTACGGATCCGGACCGACTGAGTGAGGAACAGCAACGGGGCATGACCATTGATTTGGGATTTGCATTTTTGAATGACGAGATCGCATTTATTGATGTACCGGGACACGAAAAATTCATCAAAAATATGGTCGCCGGCGTCAGCACCGTGGATATGGCGCTGTTGGTAGTGGCGGCTGACGATGGCGTAATGCCGCAAACCCGCGAGCATCTTGACATTCTCCAATTACTCAATGTGAAGACGGGACTCGTCGCTCTTACCAAAATTGACATGGTGGAACAGGAATGGCTGGACATTGTGGAGGAGGATATTCGAGACACGGTAGCCGATACGTTTTTGCACAAAGCGCCTATTTTTCGAGTCTCCTCAATCACTCACCAGGGAATACCGGAATTACTGCAAGCCATTTTGGACATGGTGGCAAGTACGCCAGCGCGTTCGGACCGCGGCGTGTTTTGGATGCCGGTGGATCGCTCGTTTACGATTAAAGGACATGGAACTGTGGTTACTGGCTCTATTCTATCCGGCGCGGTGCGGGTTGGCGACAATGTGGAGCTGCTACCCGAGCAGCGTTTGCTACGCATTCGCGGCATTCAAACGCATGGCCATTCGTCTGAAACGGCGCAATTGGGAGATCGTGCCGCGCTAAATTTACACAATATCAGTAAAAATGAGATTGAACGCGGTTTTGTGTTGGCAACGCCACAAGCTGTTTCACCCACCAGGTTAATGGACGCCAAATTGCAGCTCTTGCCGGGCGCGCCCAAACCGCTGCCGCATCGCGCTCGCGTGCGTTTGCACTTGGGCACGCGAGAAATTATGGCGCGCGTTAAATTGTTGGGCCAAACTGACGTGACTCCCGGCAATTCAGCATTCATTCAGCTCGTTATGGAGGAACCGGCTGTGGCGCAAAAACGCGATGCGTTTGTGATTCGCCGCTATTCGCCGCAAATTACCATTGGTGGCGGCATTATTTTGGACACGCAACCGAAACCGCATCGCCGCACCGACAAAACCGCGCTGGCGCATTTGCAGCGCCTTGAGACGTTTGATCCGGTTGAAATCGTCACCTCCCTCCTGCTACAGAATGCACTGCCCATAAAACTAGACGAATTGGCGCAAAAGAGCGAGTTAGAGTCGGAAACCCTGCAATCGATCCTCGACGAGCTGCAGTCCTCCAGCCAAGTGTTACAATTTGGCAAAAACACTGTTCTGCATCGACAAAATTTTCTTCGCTTAAAACAAGAAATGCTGCAAAAATTACAGCAGTTTCATCAGCGTGAGCCGTTGCGGCCCGGGCTCAAAAAAGCTAATTTATTGGCCCAAACGGCTCCTTCGGCCCCCCAGGTTTTCGAGCGTGCTCTTGAGGAATTGCTCCATGATGGTGATATCGCCATTGCAAATGACATGGTTAAATTAAGCACTTTTACCATTCAATTAAATGAACGGGAGCAAACGCTTGCGGATGAAATTTACAGCATATTAAAAGCAGTACCTTTTGCC
>CAYPZM010000081.1:0-16093 GCA_964414825.1 uncultured Cytophagia bacterium
ATCAAGCCAATTCCGAGTATCTCGCGCAGCGCATCCGCAACCACATTTTTGAAATTGTGCGCTACAATGGCATTAAAGGTTTGCTTTCAGCCTGGGATGTGCTCAATGAGCCGGTATTTTATCATGACCTAAGAAACGCCATGGGTGGCGAGCAGATATATGCGGATTGTTTTCACTGGGCCTCGCAAAGCGACAATGTGCCGAAATTGTACGTGAATGAAAACGGCATTATTTCGCGAGGCGGCAGCGAATCTTCAACGCATTCGGCATATCACCGGGTTATCGAGAATTTGCTTGAACACAATGCGCCGCTGCATGGCATTGGTTTTCAAGGGCATATGAAAAGCAGTTTTACCCCGCCCGAACGTTTACTGGAAATTTTGGACGATTTCAGCAAGCACAAAAAAGAACTCAGCATCACCGAATTTGATATGGACACCAGCAACGACGAGCTCGCTGCCGATTACATGCGAGATGTGTTGATTGCCGCGTTCAGCCACCCTTCTGTGGCTAATTTCATCATGTGGGGATTTTGGGATGAGCTGCACTGGCAAGGCGATGCACCTCTGTTCAATACAGACTGGTCACTTAAAAAATCCGGTAAAGAGTTTATCCGCTTGGTCTTTCACGAATGGTGGAGCGACACCAGCGGCGTTACCGACCAGTACGGCAAGTATGCAGAGCATGTGTTTTACGGCGACTATGCAGTGAGCGCCGAGTTTAACGAGCAAAGCACATCGCAAACGATCTCTTTTGATAAAGAGCACAACACGATCACGCTGCAAATCGATACCGAACAAACCACTCCAGACATTCCACCATTTTATCGCATCGAACAGAATTATCCAAACCCGTTTAATGATATCACTTCGATCCGTTATGGCATGCCCAGTTACGGCCCCGTGCGGATTGACCTGTATGACATCCGCGGCCGTTGGGTCATGAATGTGTTAGATGATGATGTCTCAGCCGGATGGCATATTGTAGACATTAATGCCGATGTGCTGCCCAGCGGCGTCTATTATTACCGGCTGCAGGCCAGCTCGTATGCCATAACCAGGAAATTGTTGCTGATTAAATAAAAAATTGTAAATTACCTCACGCACTCGAAATTCTCAATATCCTGTCAATTTTTCACACAATAAAGCGAGGGAGCTGCTTTTATGGCGACGGCAAAATATTTGGCGTTTGATCTTGGAGCATCAAGCGGACGTGCTATTGTGGGTATTTACGAAAATGAAAATTTAACTCTTCACGAAACTCACCGATTCACCAATCGCATGGTCTATTTGAACGGCCACTTTTTTTGGGATATTTTACAGCTTTTTGATGAAATTAAAACCGGATTGGCTAAAACCGTTCAAGCCGGACACAAGGACGTTCGTTCTATTGGCGTGGATACGTGGGGCGTGGATTTTGGTCTCGTTGGCCGCAATGGTGTGTTGCTTGGCAATCCGTATGCCTATCGCGATATGGATACGGATGAGATGATGCAAAACGTATTTGAGATTTTACCACGCGACGAGCTCTATCAAAAAACCGGCATTCAGTTTATGCCGTTTAATACCATCTTTCAGTTGTATCGCTTGGTGCAGGAAAACAATCCCTTGCTCGATGTGGCGGAAAAACTGCTATTCACGCCTGACTTGTTGAACTATTTTCTCACCGGCGAAATGGTGTCCGAATACACCATCGCTTCCACATCGCAGCTCCTCGATCCGTGGAAAAAAACCTGGCAAACCGATATTTTTGAACGCCTGGGCTTGCCCATCAATATTATGGCTGAGATTGTAGAGCCCGGCACAAAGGTGGGTACATTGCGCAAAGACATTGCCGAAAGCACGGGCTTGCCTCAAGTGGATGTGGTAGCACCGGCCTGCCACGATACGGCCAGCGCGGTTGCCGCTGTGCCGGCCAAAGGTGCACGATGGGCGTACCTCAGCTCCGGTACCTGGTCGCTTATTGGCGTGGAATCGCCGCAGCCGATTGTGAATGAGCAGGCGCTCCTCAATAATTTCACCAACGAGGGCGGTGTTAATAACAAAATTCGTTTTCTCAAAAATGTGGCCGGACTGTGGTTGGTGCAGCGCTGCAAATCCGATTGGGCTCAACAGGGCAAAGATTTCAGTTTTGCCGAACTCACAACTCTTGCAGAACAAGCCGGGCCTTCAGATTGCTTCATTGATCCGGATGATCCAAGATTTACCAATCCCCCCAATATGCCCAAAGCCATTGCGGAATATTGTCGCGAAACCGGCCAGCCCGAGCCCAAAACCGAGGGACAGTTTATCCGCTGCGCTCTGGAAAGTTTGGCGCAAAAATACAAAAACGTGCTGGATAACATGAACGTCATATTGCCGCACTCTATTGAGCGGCTGCACATTGTGGGCGGCGGCTCTAAAAATGAGTTATTGAATCGTCTCACACAAGAGATAACCGGAATAGAGGTGATCACCGGCCCTGCGGAAGCGACGGCGATGGGGAACCTTTGGGTTCAGCATAAAAGCAGTGGACACTGATCAATAATCATCGGCCAGTGAAATTTGATTACTTTATATTGATCATCAAAAATGCGCCACCCACCGCACTTCCAGTCCCTCAAACGGCAACACCTCATAGCACGTTCCCGAGGTGCAGGCCAATCCACCGCGCCGCGTGCCGTAGAATAAATTGATTTCATGATTATAATTGATCTGTATTGCGCCGCTCACGCTAAACCAATATTTGGGATCGGTTTCGATCTCTGGCGTATCCGCCTGATCCGTTTCGCCTGAATCCGTGGAGCGCTCGACTATTGCAGAGATGGAAAAAATAGGCGAGGACGAAACTGTAATCGCCGCATAGGTATTTTCAAAAGACTCGGTGACCGTTGTGGCAAAACCACGATCTATGGTTTGATATTGCGCGTCCAATGACAAGGCATATGTTTTGTACGCTTGCCAGTCTAAATTCAAGCCGCCGGTTTTGCGATCAAGATCGCCGCGCAGCTCATCTTTGGCCACATTGACAAAACTTTTCCCGGAAAGCCGCTCAGAGAGCGTAAATGTCGCCTCGAGCATACGGTCGTAAAACTCGTACTGGCTCCTAAAGAATTCATTTCGGGCATAGCTCATGTTCCCCAACAGATACAAGCTCGAACTAACACGAAAAGTCAACTCGAATTGATAACCGCGTTCGTTTTCCGCCAAAAGTTCGTGTGTCACACGGTTCAATAAATAATAACTGTGCTCCATATAACCAATAGGTGGCACATTGATGCCATTTTCAAACTGCTTGTAATCTTTATATTCAGCGGAAAAGCCAAGCTTGTTGTAGCTGAATATAAGGTTCAGATAGGTAGCATACGGCATGTCACTTTGGAACGAGAAAAAATTGCCAAGCTGGCTATTTGAACGCGCATGCTCACCATACAATTTTAGAGTGGAATTGAACCCGGCCTGACGCAAAACTGGTGAAGCATTAAGCTCCGTAAACAGAGAGTTCATCTCATTGTGCTCGATGGTGGATTTTGTGTCCTGAGCCCGCAAGTAGGCATCTCCGATTGTGAGCCAATTCGTGGGACGAAATCGAACTTGCCCTCCTTGTACAGTACCTTTTCGCCGATCGCTCTCGCCATCCGGAGGCTGGCTTTCGTCCAGCGGTTGGCCAAACAATGCGGTAAACTCGAAACGTTTCCACGTACCTTCTGCCAAAAATCCATCAACATCGCGATAATAGCCGTAGCGCCGACGCAGTTCGCGCTGTTCAAAAATAACATTGGGCAGTTCAAAGGCACGCATCACCAAGCCGCGCCCCAGTGTGGTATAAAAATTTCCCAGCCGCAGCTTCATGGGTCCACCCTGCCATTCCACATAGCGTTGCGATAAAACATTGTACGAGCGATCGCTATTTGTGGATTGGAAACTTTCCACCCGCAATCCAACACTAATTTGATCGTGCCAGTATTGCAGGTTTAATTGATCGTACAATGTTGATAAATTTTCCGGCTCGGTATTGGGCAAATTTCCCAATTGATATTCGGCCAAGTTGGTGATCGAGAGCTGCGCGAAAAGTGTCAACGGCATCAACAATAACAAAATCAGTTTCATTGTGTCTTCTCGGGAAACAGAGCCTCCAATTTTTTATACAGTGCTTCTTCATCGCCGGGCCGGTAGCCGCGCAGAGTAAAAACAATTTCTTTGTTCCGATCTATTACTAGCGTGGTGGGTAATCCGTTTACGCGATAAAGCCGCATCACATCGCGATTTTCATCAATCAATACGGGAAAAGTCAGGCCCAACGAATTGACCATGGGTTCCACTTTGGAGAGGCTGCGCGTGCCATCCTCATTAATGGCCAAAACAACCAATCCCAGTTCCGCATAATCCTGGTATATCTTTTCCAGCTTGGGCAGATTTTTCAGGCACGGTTTGCACCAAGTGGCCCAAAAATCGAGGATGATTGGTTGTTTTCCCAAAGAATCATTCAAACTGACCAACTCCCCATCCAAATTTCGCAAGCTAAAGGATGGAGTTTGCCCGTCAACTTTTGGCGAGGCCCATATTAAAAATGCAGCAATCGCTAAAATTAGCTTTTTCATCACCACTCCTTAACGCAACAGCAGCATGCGTTTGGTTTCGGCCAAGTCCGGCATGGACAACTGATAAAAATAGACGCCCGACGCAACCGGATCGCCATTCGCATCGTGACCATCCCATTCAAACGAATAAAATCCGCTTGTAACCCGGTCGGAGAACAGAGCTTTCACCCGATTTCCAAGCGCATCATAAACGATCAAATCGGCATTCACCGACTCGCTGAGCTTGACTTCAAACTTTATCACGGTTGATGGATTAAACGGATTGGGATAATTTTGCGACAAATAAAAATCAAACGGCACCACATCCGGTTTCTCGCCTGCTGTGTTTGTGAGAATATCCAGCGTATCCTGCAGGCCCTGCTCGTCGTAATAAGTGCTGGTGAACTTGACGGTTAAATCTCTGCCGACGACCACAAAGCTGTGCACGCTAAAACCATACAGCGTTCCGATGTTGCTGCTTTGCGGAACAAAATCATATGTGCTTCCGGTCGGTTGAATGAACAGGGTATTGAGCAACGACACACTACCGTCCCACACATCAAGGCCGAGCACACGAACGCCAAAATCGCGATAGTATTGATGGATATTTTCCTCCAACTCCGGCGCATGTGATTTGCAAATGCCACAATTATATCCCATAAAATAGATCACAACAATAGAATCTTTGGCTGTTTCCTGCAGTGAAAACACGTTGCCATCTACCGTTGTTGCGGTAAATTGCGGAGCGACATCACCCACTTGAACCCGTTGGGAAAAAACACTCGCGGGAACACACAACGCGAACAGTAGCAAAAGTGACAACATTCTCATAAGACCTCCTCAATTTTTAAAATGGAACATAAAACACTAAAGTTCATAAGCATATTTCGTCGATTTTTACCAATTATCAGAGTTAGTCGAAATTCGGTTTCAATCCTTACAATTTTAATTTGATTTTTGACATTGTGTGACATTTTTACTATTTTAATTTAACAAACCGACTGTCATGGGAGTATTCCGACACAAATCCATGTTTTGATCTGAACACAACAGACCAATAAAAGGAGAACCACATGTCAATCTTCACAAAGGTAGTGGATTTTATCAGCGGTGGTATAGGGGAAAAGATCATCGATACGGTACGGGCGCAGTTTCCTCCCAAAATGTCCGAAGCCGAAAAACAACGTATGGAGGCAGCAATTCGAGAAGCATCGCGACAGCACGAGCTGGCATTGCTCACGCTTGCACGCGAGGAGGAAGAGGAGTTTAACAGCCGGATCAAAGAGCTGGAAGGCACGGCAAGTGATTTAACCCAGGCCGGCTTTCTGGGAAAAATCATTATCTTTTTGCGGGGTTCGCAACGACCGCTGTGGGGATACTTTGTTCTGTTTATGGACATTATGGTGTTTTCCGGACAATGGGTTATTAAAGGTTCTGAGATAAACGGAGTGGATTTGCAGTCCGCATTCTGGATTATTAACGTCTTGGTGCTTGGATTTTTGTTTGGCGAACGTGCGGTGCGAAATGTAGCACCGATTTTTCAAAACCAATTTGATAAAAACAAAGCATCAGCACAAGGATAAGGGGAAAATAATGGACTATAAAATAACTCGACACCTGCTTTCCGGCAACGATGTCGAATATTTGGAAACGAAAGGCAAGGATAGCGGCCCGTTTCAGGAGGATTTGCCGGACACGCTCGTTATTCATTATACGGCCGGAGCCAACCTGGACAGCTCTGTAAATACATTACGCGATCCCAAAGTTACGGCCTCGGCGCATTTGGTGGTTGGACGCGACGGCCAGATCAAGCAATTGATTCCTTTTAACAAAGTTGCGTGGCATGCAGGCCGTAGCGAATGGGGCACTCGTATCGGTCTAAACAAGTTTTCTATTGGTATTGAAATTGACAATGCCGGGCGTTTGAACAAAGTTGGCAATCTATATCAAACCTGGTGGGGCGGCAAGATTCCGGAAGATGAAGTTTTTATCGGTGTGCATCGCAACGAATCCGAGCCCTCCCATTGGCATGTATTTACTGAAAAACAGATCGAGGCTGTTTTCAAGCTCTGCTCTATTTTAAAAGAGAAATACGCCATAAAGGAAATTCTCGGTCACGAGGAAATAGCGCCGCACCGCAAACAAGACCCTGGCCCGGCGTTTCCTTTGGACAAATTGCGCCAGCGATTGTTTGAAGACCGCAGTGAAGAAGCTGCAGAGCCCGAAGTGGAGCAGCCGGATGTCGTGATTCCGAGTCCGAACGCCAAAATTGGTATAGTGACCGCCACCAGTCTGAATATTCGCATAACGCCTTCGCTAACCGCGGAAAAGAAATGCACGCCTTTGCCGGAAAATACGCGTCTGGAAATTCTGGAAGACCGCGGCGGCTGGCTTAAAGTCAAAGTGCCCCAAGTTGGTTGGGTGAAAAAGGATTATGTAAAATTGGTACCCTAAACCTTGGCCGCGGTTGCGGCCTTTTTTGTTGATATTATGAGCACACTCGTTTATAGCACAAATTCATCAAGACAACCTTGTCCCAAATGCGGACAACTGGAATGCGCATGTGAACCGGAGGTCAATTTGCCAATAGAAGGCCAAAAGGTTAAAATTCGAATTGATCGTAAAGGTCGAAAGGGCAAAAGCGTCACTGTGGTAGAGGGACTTTCAGTCAATCCTACTCATTTGGCCGAGATTGCCAAAGAGCTAAAACAAAAGCTAGGCACCGGCGGCACAGCCAAAGAAGGGCGCATTGAGATTCAAGGAGAGCATCGTGATAAAATTGCGGAAATATTGCAGGAAAAAGGCGTAAAAAGCAAATTTTCCGGCAGATAATCGTTCGAGCAACAGGCTACCGAGTTGCAAATAAAAAGGCATCGTGCGGGTAATCCTACGTCTTGAATGCAAAGTAAAATGGAGGATACCCTGTTTTGTCCAAAATGCAAGGCGGAATATGTGCAGGGTTTTACACAATGCGCGGATTGCCACATTGCACTCGTAGCCGAACTGCCAACCAAGAAGAATCTTCTTTTTCGAATTCCTGCATCGAATGGGTGCCCCTGATCACAACAAACTATCAAGGCGATATTGCCTTGGCAAAACCAATTTTGCAAATCGAAAGCATAAACTATTGGGTGCAAGGGGAATTTCGCGGATTTTCCACCGGCGCTGTTTTTCATATCGACAAAAACTGTTTGCAGGATGCTCGCGAGCTGCTTCCGGACTTTTAATTAAATGCGGTTGGCTATTCAACGAAAAAAGAGAGCGGATTGTGTTGACGATTCACAATCCGCCGCGATCTTTAAAAGAGCAGTAATTTCAAAATGTAATCAATCACTGTAATAAGAAACGCTCCCAGCAATAGTGTGCCAAAGCCGCGAATTTCAAAATCCGAGATCAGTTGATCCGTCAGCCAGAGCAAAAAGGCGTTAATCACAAATTTAAACAGACCCAGGGTCAGAATAATGAGGGGCAAGGTTAGCAGCATAAAGAGCCAGCCGAATAAAAGACTGAATAGGCTATAAACCAATGCGACAATCACGGCTGTTCCGTAACTTTTCAGGTAAATTTTGGGCAGCAACTGCGCCACAATAAAAACCGCAACGCTAAGCAACAGAATATTAATGATGAATGTCATAACATCTCCCTATTAACTCGCAAGCATTGGAATTTTATTTAGCCCATAGGTATTGATTTTTTAGCAGAATATCAAGCAAATTTGCGAAAAAGTTTAAAAACCAAATAGCACAAAGCACAATGAATTTTTGTGATTTTTGGAAATTGGCCAGCAAAGCCGGGATTAAAGGCCGGGAATTTGCTACCAAGGAAAGAATCCGTGCATACCCTACTATCGTTTGTCGGACGCATGCCCAAGGTCATTGCCCGTCCGGGTTGGACATCCCGGACGATCTGCGCTCAAAGCTAAAATAATAACAGAAATATCAAGAATTTAAGCGGGTGAACTTTGCTAAAAATAAACGGCTCTTATGGCGAAGGTGGCGGGCAAATATTGCGAACGTCGTTGGCACTTGCCATTATATCACAACAACCATTTCAACTAGACAACATTCGCGCGAATCGCAGAACTCCGGGTTTGCGACATCAACATCTTGCTGCCGTGAATGCTGCTGCTGAAATTTGCGATGCTACGGTTTCGGGCGCTCGGCTCGGCTCACAGTTTATCAAATTTCGTCCTGGCAACATCAAGAGCGGCGACTATTCATTTGATATTGGCTCGGCGGGCAGCACAACGCTGGTATTGCAAACCGTTTTATTTCCATTGTTGAGCACGAATCGAGCCTGCAGTATCACCATAAGCGGCGGCACGCACAATCCAATGGCACCACCCTTTGATTTTATACGCGACACATTTTTTCCGGTACTCGATGAAATGGGGATGCACGTGCAAGGCTCTTTGGAACGGTGCGGCTTTTTTCCTGCGGGTGGGGGGAAAATCCAAATTCAAACAAACGAAATGTCGAATGTTTCGTCTTTGAACATAACCGAACGCGGAAATATCAAACGAATCGAGACGCGCGTACTTTTGGCAAATCTGCCGCAACACATCGCAGAGCGCGAAATTGAAATATTGCGCAAAACGCTTGGAGAAAAATCGGATTATAAGGTGGAAGTGGTAGAGTCAGGCGGACCGGGAAATGCTATTGTGATAAAACAGAAAAACGACCACATCACCATGACATTCACCGCGTTCGGCAAAAAAGGATTGCCTGCGCTGCGTTTGGCTGAAGACGTGATACGTCAGTGGAAATTCTACAACACATCAGACGCGCCTGTAGATTCATATCTGGCAGACCAATTGTTACTGCCCCTGGCATTGGCCGGATCGGGAGAATTTGTCACGACCGAGCCCACGCAGCATACCCAAACCAGCAAATTTATTATTGAGCAATTTTTGGACATTCAATTTGCCATCAAACAGCGAAACGAGCAGCAATGGTCCATATCGCTGTAAACATTGCTGGGCATAAAAAAAGCCCCAAAGCAAAACCTTGGGGCTTTTATCAAAAAAAGCAGCCTATTTAATTACCGCAAACTTGCCAATCTTGCTCCCCAGCTCGCCAGCATCCACATGATAGACGTAGACTCCATACGAAATATCGAGCAGGTCCTTGGTTTGCATATCCCAAATCAGCGTTCCATCGGCAACCGATGGCGAGTCGTGCTCTAACTCGCGCACCAACTGTCCCCGTACATTGAATATTTTGATGGTGCATGTTTCCGGCAAATGAATAAAATGCAGCTCGCGCGGGCCGCGACCGTCGGCATATGGATTTAATGGTTCCCACGAATTGGCCACCACATACGGATTCGGCACCACTTTGATGCGCTCCAAATCCACCGTTGCCACCTCGGCGTCGATGCCCTCGGCCACTGTGGTAAATTGGTAGACGTCGTTGCTCAGGAATGGCTTGAGCGTTCGAATCATCAACGAATCGCCCGCACGCGGATTGTTGTGCAACGAGTCGTTGGTATCTGAGCTCAACTCCAATGCCCAGGTAAAAATAACCGAGTCCTGATCATTGGTTTCCATAAAAATGACTTGATCCGTGCGCGTGCGATCGGTAAACGCCGTAAATTTGCCTTCTTCGTCCGGAAGCGCATCGAGCTCCCAAAACCCAAAATCGATTTTTTGATTGTTTGAGAGGTTGGTAATGGTAAAGTTTACCGGAATAGGCGGAAGCGAACGCGTCGCTGAGATCGAAACTTCAGAGGAAGTATCCATACCCACTTGGCCAAATTCGATCAAATAATCCGCCGGATTTGCGACTCCAGTGGTACGGCTATACCGAAACGGTTCAAACTCAAACGCATAAACGCTGTCCCGACTCCAAAAAGAGCTATCGGCATTCACGGTCAGTTCAGGGATGTTGTAAAGCTGCAACCGAAATCCATGCGTCATGGGTTGCTTGTCTTCGGCAGCCAGGGCCGTGCTTTTGTTGATCAAAGTATCCGGATCCCCCGGTTGTGTGACATCCACCAAACTAAAATTTTTTGTTTGCGGCGTCATGGCGCGGGATGAGCCTTCCACCAAGGTATCCTCAAAGACCACCTGGTATGTACGGTCATCTTTAATGAGAGTACGGTCTACAATTTCGTACCCGATCGCTCCCGAAGCGCTGCTGCCTTCGAGAAGGGTCATATTCTCAAAGCCGGGGCCATGGTAGCCGGCTGCCGGTGCTTCAGGACGAACGATTACAACGTTGGAGCCCTTGTCCACCTCGCCAGCCGTGCTTATCGAAATAAATTTTGAGCATTCGGAAGGCGCGATGCCGGCATCCGGTTGGCCATGATCGTACGACGTAACCGCATAGTAATATTTCTGTCCGTTGACCACGGTCGTATCAGTCCACGAGTGCACCAAACCACTGTTGTCTCCAAGGTAGTATTTTACACCTTTGATGGGCACTGCCGCATAACCGGAATATTCGTTATCCAAATCAAACTGTGCAATGGGTTTGCGAAATGTAGTCGAACCATTACCATCCGTGATGGCTTGCATATCATTCCATCCCGGATCTGTGGATCGGTAGATGCGATAGCCCTCAAAATCTTCTCCGGAGATCGGATCGACAGATTCTTCGGCAAACGAATCCCAATACAAGGTTACCCGTTTATCACCCGGAATGGCAGTCACTTTGGGTACATTGGGAGCTTTGGAAAAGTTATAGTTTTCGTTGTAAGCTTTGGAGAACCAGTGGGTATTGGTCAAAAAGTCATCCAGAGTACTGCCGCACATAATACCCATGGAAAAGCGTTCGATGCCACCGGGTTTAATGGGGAAATAGCCGGAGCCGTAGAGCAATTCGATATTTTCGTTTTCGAGCAACTCGTCGAAAAATCCCGGTGTTATGTTACGCCATACCAGATCATCCTCATAATGTGGAATATCCGGCCACAAATAAAGTGTAAAGCTGGTAAGACCGAGCATGTCGGTTTCGTCAATATCGGTTTTATCGATACGCGGTTCGCCCGGAAAGTCGGTGGCGGCACCGGAGGTCGGCATGCCGTCGCCCTCGCCCGGGTCACCCGTAAACGGAACGCCATCCAAACCAACGTCATCGGTCAACACATCCCAATCTCCGTCATTATCGATAAAATCATCGCGTTTTTCATCCAGCAAAAGATTATCCTCGCCGGCGCCGGTGAAATAATTAATATGTTTCAAACCAACATAGAGATAGGTGGTCATCGCATTCGGTGGTTCCCCGACCTGGGCACCGTTGGCTTCATCAATAACGCCGTTCAAATTATCGTCCACCAGATTGTGGGGCAGTTCCTCCATAAGTTTGCCGGGCCAGAACTTGAAAACGAGGTCTTGATAATGCACGTATACCGTATCCGAACCCATGGTAGTCAGTGTTCGCTCAAAGGTAGTATAATCGGTGAGGATGATATCGTCGCCTTGATTTAATGTTTTGGGCACAAACATTTCCTCGGTTATGATATCTCCAGAGCCGTTGAAACCATCGCCATCGTTATCGATACCGTCGAATGGATTACCCGGAGATTCCAAAAAGACACCGCCAAAATAACCGACCGGAGTAAATCCACCGGCGCCAATATCATCATAGTCGTAGAGGTAGGCAACATCCAATGCTTTTTGAAACGCGCCCATGTCATCACCGCCGTCGCCGCCGGTTTGCGTATCACCCATGTTATTGCCAAACTTGTAGCCAAAGACGACTTTATCATGGTCGTACGTGCCAATATTTTCCAAATCAAACAGGCTGAACATGCCGTCTTCGACAAGAGCGTTAGACCATTGGAATGTGCGAACCCACATGCGAAGCCCCAAACCACGGCGAGAGGAATCGGTTGCATCGGGATAAAATTTATACTCTTTATTATTGTAATCGTCGGCAACGAAAAAAGCTTCTTCGTCAGCGTTTTTAATATCTTTGCCAAAATAGCCATTCCATTTGCCAGGCCAGCCGGGATCGACGGGATCGTCAAACTTGTCCGGCCAAAAAGTCGGCCAGGCCCAGTCCCATTTGCTCATGGCAATTTTACTGGTATCTGCGCTGGCAAAACCGGGCAGCGGCAAAAAGGTCCACCATTCTCCGGTAACAGGATCGGTATCACCGGACGACCATTGTCCAGGCTGCCCCTTTCCAGCGCTCGTGACCGTACTGACGATATGTTTCACCTCGTTATTGGAATCGAGTACTTCGCCACCGACAAAGAGGTTGCCGTCAATCATATACATGCGGCCGGAGTTGATCGGCCACTCGCCGGCAATGTCGGGCGGATTTTGTTTTCGTCCAAACGTTCCATCGTTATAAATGCTCGTTCGGAACTGGTTACCCGCGTGAAGGCCGTCGCGATGGTGTTCAAAATCACCGTGTAATCCTTCCATTTGCGCATAACTTGCGGTTATGGCAAAGAGAGAAAACACAAGTAAAACGATTAGTTTCTTTATTTTCATCTCATTTCTCCTTGATTAGAACTCGAGGGAGAACCCAAGTTGGATTTGACGCGGCGCTGTATACCAGCCGGGCTGCATGACATAGTCATCAATGGTGCTGACGCGATTGGGTGAGTACGAGATTGCCCATGGGCGAACCGTTGTGGTGTACTCGGATGTGCCCGTATCGCTATAGACAGCAACTTGATCTTGTATATCAAACAGATTATAGATATTGAAAAATACATTCAACCCGGCTTTGGCAATCTCGAACCGACGGTTTATATAGAGATCGACGCTCTTTTGATTCGGGAGCCGTTCGCTGTTTTCTCGCAGCCCGATTTGTGCGGCTCCGCCTACAACCGATCCGACAGGGAAACTAGGCGTGTAAGGCCTGCCGGTCCAGTATCGGCCGACCATGGAAAAGGTCCACCCTTTCAGATCCCAAATGAGCGAACCGTTTAATGTATGGTTCTGATCCCAGTTGAGCGGTATCAAATTTAACCGCGGTTCTTCTTGCGCTGTCAAAGAGTTAAACGCGTCGTTGGGATTCGAATAGGTTCCTTCAGCCATCTGATAGCTGTAATCCAACCGCGCTGAGAACCCCTGGCTGTAACGTTTTTCCAACTTTAGCGTGATACCGCGGACGTTGGCGTAATCCTTATTCTCATACTGAGAGTACTGCACGGCCGGACGCACAGTGGGAATGAGCGGACTGGTGCCAACCCAGTCACGCACGTCGCGGTAAAACAATGTTACATCAATGCCGATATCGTTTGTCAGTTGCTGCTGCAAACCGACTTCATACATGACCGTTTTTTGGGGACTTAGATCGGCATTACCCATAATGAAATAGCCACCGCCTTCACTCAATTTAAAATCCGGATTTGAGTAAAGATACTGGAATTCCGGAATCTGAAAAAAGTGTCCATAGGAAAAATGAATCACTCCTTTGTCTGTAATCGGATAGGCAATTCCCAAGCGTGGGCTGATTTGCACTTTAGGATCGACTGCTTTGTGCATAAACTCACGACGTTCATCCGGAGTGTACTCGACCAAGTCTTCCGGATCCGCACCGGGATTGACATACTTGTTTGATGCTTTCAAGGGCGTATAAATATTCGGGTCATCGGGATCAGCTATACTCACATGGTTGGCATCAAAATAGTCTAAACGCACGCCCATATTGATAATGATCTCTTTCAGCTCCATTTTGTCTTGCAAATAGGCTGAAAGTTCCATGGGCTTGCGGTTGTATTTGTCGTGATAAGTGCTGGACGTTGGGGGAATACCCGGCTGAAACGGCACAATTTGCTCGCCGCCTTCTGCATCCACAGCCGGTCGAATGGTGTAAGAGTCGAGCTTGAGTTCATAGCCACGATATTCAAACCCACCTTTAAGCTGATGAATATCATTGATTTGGCTAGTGATATCAAACTTTCCAAGCCAATAAGCAGTACTTCTGGAAAAGCGGTTATTTGCGGTGCCGACATTATTAAAGCTGTAGGATGTAGGCGCCGAGTTTGAATCCGGGTGCACATACCCAGCGGGGCCGGTGGGATCGATAATATAGTTGAATCGAATACGATCCTCCCGCAGCGCTTCCAGTGCTGCCTGGCCTTCGGGAGTATTAATATCAACGATGTGCGCCTCGATACCGTTGAGCGTATCCTCGGGCACAGAGACGAGATATCGGGGTGAAGCAAACGGATCTTCATAAAGATAGGACTCCGAAGAGTTGGAGAATCGGTTCAGCTTTACTTCATAAAATGTATTCTGAGAAAGCACATGATTCATAGACAAAATATGGGTTGTGCTATAACCGAAAGATTGTGGGCGGCTTTCGGGTACGTATTTCCAATTTTTCGAAAACGAGCGCTCACTGTGATAATTGTTCCAAAACGCGTTATAACTCAACTTTAAACCTGGCACTACTCTCCACGTCAGCTTGGTCTGCAATGAATTGCGCTGATTGGGATTCATGGGCACCAAACTGCTGTCACCTGGATTGCCCTGTGGCGTGAACCACTCTCGTCCGTACAAATGACCTTCGTTTTGATAATACCGTCCATTGACAAAAAAAGTGAGATTGTTGCCAAGCCCGGGGATTGGGCCACTGAGACTTCCTTCAACATTGTAGGTCGGATTAAACCTGGATAATGGATTTTCATCCTCAACGGTTTGCACAACCTCTCCGGTTTCGGGGTCCGTTGTTGTAATCACTCGATTGGGAACTGTGAATTGATCCGCATTGGATACATAATCGCCAACATAACCCCGAAGCATACCACTATAGTTAGGCTTTCCTTCTTTGGTGATAATGTTGATGATACCGGACATGGCCTGGCCATATTCGGCATTAAATGTTCCGCTGACGATCTGCAATTCTTCAATAGCAGAATTTTCAACGTTAATTCCCATGCCACCGGAATAAACGTCGGTTGTCGCAACCCCATCGACCCAATAGGCCACTTCACCGCCGCGGCCGCCGCGAATATGCAACGTATTACCCGAGCGCACAATACCGGCTTGCAGCTCCAGCACGTCACGCACTTCTTGCACCGGCAGGTTTTCAATCTCCTCCGAGCCCACAGAGGACAAAGCAGAAGTCATATCCATGCGCACCAAAGGGCGTTCCGCCACAACCGTGACTTCCTCTCCCTCCAGCACCTGGGGTTTTAAATAAATATTTTGTGTTGTGGTCATATCAATGTTGACATCAATATTCTCGACCCGCGTTTTCGTATATCCCATCATTGTTACAATCAGGGTATATTTGCCCGGCGGCAAGTTGATGATGTTAAAATCACCCTCCAGGTCACTGGCATCGCCCCTGTTGGTGCCCTCGACCAGAAGGTTGGCACCGGGTAGCGGCTCGCGAGTCTCGGCATCATAGACCTGCCCGGAAATTTTTCCCGTGGTTCCGGCAAACAGGCCGCTAATGCCCACAAAGACGAGAATGATTAGAGCGAACGGCAAACATTTTTTCATAAACATGTTGTTCTCCTCTTCTTTCTGAGGAAAAAAGTTATCTGATTTAGATTGCTTAGAAACCCAAACCTAGCGTAAACATCTGAATCTCTTGCAGTACACCAAAATCTTGATAGGCATAA
>CAYPZM010000082.1:0-16091 GCA_964414825.1 uncultured Cytophagia bacterium
TCGTCACCATCAGCCTGGGCACCAGCGGTACGGCGTATACGTTTTTGGAAGAGGCCTATATCGATCCCAAAGGCGAAATCGCTGCGTTTTGCGATTCTACCGGCAACCATTTGCCGCTTCTTTGTGTGTCAAATTTGGCCAATGGATACAATGATGTCCTGAAGCAATTTGATTTGTCGCACGCCGAATTTGTCGAGGTGGTCAATCAGGTTCCTGTGGGTAACGAAGGCCGGTTTCTCATCCCCTGGTACATGGGCGAACGCACCCCGGATGTGCCAAACGCTGCTGCGGTTTATTTTGGCTTTGTTTTAAGCGATTTCACCAAAGCAAAACTGTGCCGCGCCGTGCTCGAAGGCCATATTTTGAATCTGTACGACGGCTATAAAAACATGCCGGTGGATGCCACGGAAATTCGCCTCACTGGCGGTTTAAGTCAATCGAAAGCCTGGCGCCAAAGCATTGCCGATGTCTTTGAGGCTGAAGTCGTGCCGGTAGAAGGCGAAGGCGCGGCCATGGGGGCTGCTCTGCATGCCGCCTGGGTGTGGAAAAAGGAAAATGGCGAGTTGGTGGAGTTGAAAGATATTGTGGAGCCGTTCGTGGTACTTTTGGAAGACCAGCGCTGTAAACCAATACCCGAAAATGTTGAGGTGTATCGCCAGACCAAGGAAATTTTTTCATCACTCAGCAAGCGGGTGCGGGGGTTTCAATCCAAGACGGATCCGTTTGCCGGGCGCGTCAAAATGGTGTCGTAAAATTCATTGACCCGATCCCTAAGAAGGGATCGGGTCAATGAGCGTCTCTACCGCATCAACACCATCTTGCGCGTTTCGATAACCTCTTCCACCTGCATTTTGTACAGATAAATTCCATTTCCCACCATATTGCCTTGCGCATCCGTGCCGTTCCAGAATATGCGGTGCTGACCGGTTGATTGCGGCTCCTTTAGCAACGTTTTTACATGTTGGCCCAAGGAATTATAAACCATGATAGACACGTCCGTCCGGCTGCTCAGGGCGTACCGGATTTGCGTTTCCGGATTGAACGGATTGGGGTAGTTTTGATAAAGCTGATGAGAGGCCGGAATAGCGCCTGCTTTTTCTTCTACCCCCAAGCGCTCGCCAGCCGCCGCCCATTCGATGGCGGCTCCTAAAATGTTCCAGCTCTCCTGCGTAAAAAAGGCCGGGCTTTCTTCCGAGAAAAAGAGTCCGACCTGGCGTGCTTGGGCCAGGGTGTTATTGATTTTTGTGTCGCCCGTATCGTAACAAAAAATCACTGGTTTTGAAGCATCACCCTGCATGCACGCAATGATATCGGCATTTTCGTGCGGTACGGCCCACGTCAGCTCTCGCGCATCCGATGTGACCTGAATGGTGCCGGACAATCCCGCAGCAACGGGGTGAGAGTCGCTTAATATTTCAACGTTCGACGCTTGTGCGTAACCATAATCTCGATCTCGTCGCCGGCCGGTCCAGTCAAAATCGTCAAATAACGTGGGCTCCCAGCTCACAATCGGCACATTGATGTCGGTCAGCTCGCCTCTCATTTTGCGCGTGGCGGCGGCGCTGCCGGAGACGAGAAGCGCATCTTTTCCCTGCAAATCAAAATCTGCATCTTCGTCGTCCGTCTGAAGGGTGATGTGGTAACCCCACTCGACCAACTTTTTGTAGATGGCCAAATCTCCGGCCTCCAGTTCGGGTGAATCGACAATGAACAACAGAGAACCGATGGCCTCCGCATTTAAAATGACAATTTGAACAGGCTCCGAATAGCGAAAATCCCCCATATCGCCAACAGCTTTGGCCTTTAATTCAAATACGCCTGGACTCGGCTCTTGCCATAAAAACTCAAACGGCGCCGCAGCAGACACGCCAATTTTTTGGTCATTGGCATAAAATTCAACTTTGCTTATGCTGCCATCGTCAATGGACGCATCCGCAGAAATCGTAATGGATTCCGAGGAATCAAAGGTTTCATCCGCGGCCGGTGCGTTTATGCCGATTGAAATGGTGTTTGCCCGGCCGGTTGAGGATTTGATCGCCTCCAAAGCCGTGGCCACATAAGCAATCGGTGAATTCCAGTTGATACAAATTTCATTCGAGGCATAACTGCACCAGTCGTCCACATAAGACTTGGCGGGCAGGTCAGAGGGATAGCCTGGACAATTGTCCTGCTGGCCAGGATTCGGCCCGCCGGTCAGCAAGCCAGGTACCGGCTCTTTCACGTCATCGGCCTCGGACGGGCGGTGATGAAAATGCATCGGCGGTTTGGCACCTATTCCGGAGACAAAACAGTAGGTGGTGGCATTTCGGCCCAACAGATAATCGAGGTTAGCAATGGCCGCATTCAAATAAGTAGAATCGCCCGTCAACTTGAACGCTTGAATCGTGGCCATGGCCTGGTTAGCTGCCGCCGAATTGCTGCCCCAGTGAAAGCTGGTCATCATCACCCCATAGGCCGATCTCGACCACTCGGATTTCAGGTCATCGGCCAGGCGAATCAATCGACTTTTCACAACCGATGTATCAATGGCGCCGGTCAGGTTCTGTCGGTGGTGCGCCAAGGAGTACAGCCCCAACGTTCTTACATTGGGCCAGCCCGGTACCGAGGCATTGCCACCGGCAAGCGGATCGACAGCCGTGATAAAGCTGTCCTGCTGGGTGGTGATGTACAATTCTGCGGCGGCCCAGCGGAATTCGTCGGAATCGTCCGAATCGCCATACTCGCCCGTGTTGATATTGGGCTCGTATTTCGAATTTATGTTGCTCTGCCGATAATAGGTATGCGGATGCTGCCGTGCCCAATCCCAGGCCGCGAGCGCAGCGGTCAAACAACTGTCGGCCAAACCGGGCAGTTCGGATTCAAACTCGCGAAAAATTCGCGCCGATTGCGCCATAACCGCGGCAAAATCCAGTGCAGCGGTGGAGCTTTTTTGCACCACATAACGCGGCGCCGTGGCCTGGTGCGGCATGACCACGCCGCTAAAATTTGCGTGCGTGCATTTGTGATACACACCGCCGTCGTTGGGATCCTGCATGGTCAGCATCCAGCGGATGTTCCACAAGGTTTCGTCTAATGCGTCGGGAATGGCGTTGCCGCTCTCTGGGATGCTGGTGTCCAACGAGCGACTGTATTCGGGGAAATGCTCGTAAATCGCCAGCATGGTGTACACGCTGATGCCGGAATTGACAATATATTTGTTGTAATCCCCGGCATCGTACCAGCCGCGCGGCGATGAAAGGACCGTGCCCTCGGGTCGTTCCGCCGAAGCAGCAGAGGCGTGCACCAGCACTTCCGTGTCCGGATGCCCCATGGGACGGGCCCATTTTCCGGCAAATTCCTCGGTTAATTCCATGGACATGCGTTGAAAATAAAACGCCTTTGTGGTGGCACGTGCGACTTCCTGGTGCACCCGCGGTTTGATGTCAAATGGCGCCGAATGTCCGAGTCCCGGCACTAGCAGCACAAACGTACCTGTGTCCGTGAATTCGGAAAAATCAGCTTGCTTGACCCGTTCCTGCGAATACGGCCACGTTTTGGACGCACTCAATGTGCCCGTAAACACAGTGTCCTGCACATCCGGCGTGGTGATATAAAACGGTTCGGCAGACGATTCGACAACAATGGCGGTTTTCGGTCCATTCGGATAAAAACCGATTTGGTTGATACGGATATCTTCGGTGTGAGGCTGGGCAAACAGAGCCGCAACCATCAGCAATGTCATCATGCAGGTGAGTGAACGCGTTGTCATAGTTGAACCTCGCGGTTTGATGAGTAGGTGAAGCGTTATGTTTCGCGGTACTTTGAACATACTAAAATAAAAAAAAAGAGACAACGGGTTTTATCGTGATAAAAGTGACCTGTTATCCCACTTGGAATTTTTATGATGCGCGTTTCTTGCCAATTTCACCTTGCATTTTAGCACAACTTTTCACATTTTGTGTAGCACGAAATCGATCAAGACCACCTGCTTTTCTCACATCTTTAAAAACCTCAAAGGAGCCTGCTCATGATTTTCCGCTACATTTTTGCACTTTTGCTAATCTTAGCTTTGGGTTCGGCATTCGCGCAAACCGGACTGATTGACGATTTTTCCAACTCCAATCTCCCAGGCTGGGGCGAGACTGGCGATTACCGGCTCAGCGCTACCAGCGGCGTGATGAAAATTGATGCTAATAAACGCGATACCTGGAATTCCTTTACGTTTTCGTTTTCGCCCATCGATATTTCCGAAAATCCCTATGTCAGCGTTGTGGTGCGCACGGATAATGTCTTCAATCTCGGATTTTCCGTGTGGGACACCGAGGATAATTACGAGTACACCCGCGGCATGTACCAGGAGGTGATTGCTTCTGAGCATTTTGTCGAGTATTGTTTTGACTTTTCGACCGTGGCGGATGATGTCGATCTAACCAACATCAAAATGCTCAATTTTGTGTTTAATCCCGGCGGCGCCAAAGTCTACAATGGCACAGTGTGGTTTGATGAAATCCGCATTGGCGATTTGGCGCGTGTGTTTCCCTACATGACCACCATTCCCAAACAAACGCATTATATCAATTCTGAGGAAATCACCGTTCCGTTCCGCGATGTGGAGCCGATCTCCGATGCGGCGCAACCGCTCGAAATTACCGCTACCTCTTCGAATCCCGGACTCATTCCCGACCCAACCGTGAATTATGTGAATGGCGAAGCCACCGGCACACTGGCCTATACGCCGGTAGCGGATCAATCCGGAACAGCCGTTGTTACGGTGCAGGTTAGCGGAGCCGAGCCGAATCAAAAAGAGGTAAAATTTACGGTCGAGGTGGAAAAGAACAAAGCTCCGCAAATTGACTCGCAAGAGAATCTCGTGCTGCAAGCCGGAGTGCCGTATGATGTCGAACTCTCCGGCATCCACGACGGCAACGGCTATGCTGAACAGCGCATTGAAATCACTGCGGTGAGCGCGGACACCTCGGTTGTGGCCGAACCGGTGTTGTCCTATGCTTCCGGAAATGTGCATGCCACGCTTGCCCTGTTGCCGAAAACCGTGGGAAGTACAACCGTCACAGTCAATCTAAAAGACGACGGTGGCACTGTAAATGGCGGTGTTGATGTTTCCGCAATGAGTTTTGAGGTTACTGTTTTCGACGATGTGAACGAATCACCGACCATTGATCCGGTGGATAACATTTCCGTACTCGAAGGCGCTGAGGAACACATTGTCAGACTCACCGGCATTTCAGACGGCGATGCGGATGCCGAACAAACGCTAACCTTTGCCGCCACGAGTACCAATACGAATCTGATTCCGAATCCCATCGTTGATTATATGCCAGGCGATTCGACCGCCGCGCTAAAATTCACACCGGTTGCCGGTCGCACCGGTACCACCACCATTACTGTAACCCTGACGGATGACGGCGGCACGGCCTCCAACAACGGCAATCAATCGGAATCGGTGTCGTTCAACATTCAGGTGCGCGTACGTCCGACGATTGGATTTGAAGACGAATTTAACGACGGCGTTGTGGCGCCGCAATGGCCGCCGGATTGGGGCGTGGGGTCCGGCGAAAATTCGCATCGCTGCACTGAGGAAGACGGTGTTATGCGCATCGAAATTGACAAGACCCGCAGCGGCAACAAATGGGCGGGACTCTGGTACAGCATTCCCGATGAGCTTGATTTGACCGAGCATCCCTACATCAGCATTCGTATGAAAACCGATGTGCCGGGCACCAAAATGCTGATCTTTTTGTGGGATGCCTATGATCATTATAACACCGGCGGCACCGTGGAGCACATTGTCACCGACGAGTTTGTGGAATATTATTTTGATTTTACTGGCAAAAATTTGCAGGGTAATGGCGAACTGGTTGATTTTTCGCGCATCAAAGCGCTGCTGTTCAATTTTGATCCGGGCGGCAATTCGCCGCTGTTCCAGGGCAGCTTTTATTTTGACGATTTACGCGTCGGCGAGTTTGCCAATCGCGAGCCGGTTGAGCCGGATGTGATGTTTGATCCAATCCCGGACTTTGCCTTGCCGAAAAATGCGGGCGAGCAGCAAATTTATGTCACCGGAATTAGTGCGGGCGAGGAGAATCCGAATCCCGTGATCATTACCGCGAGAAGCTCGCGCACATCGTTGATCGATGAAATCGTTGTGAGTGAGGTCAAAGATGGCAAAGCATCGCTCACTTTTACACCCAAAGCAGATCAAATCGGAACGACGCGGATTTCCCTAACCGCCACTGCTGAGGGCGCTAAAACAAAACGTGCTTCATTTCAAATTCAGGTTGTTGAGATGAGTCAGGCGAATGCAGTTAACGTAGACGTGAATTTGAGCACCGAGTATCAAACCATTGACGGCTTTGGCGCCTTTATGGGCTCGGGTGGTGAAAAGACGGAAATCGTCTTGAATTGGGCCAAAGATATCGGCATGTCCATGGCGCGATTTGGCATTATTGGCCGCGAGTTTGAGCCGTACAATGACAATAGCGATTCCGATGTCATCGATCTCTCGCTATTTGACAAAGAAGCCATGTCGCTCGAGACCATGCGCTGGCTGTTTCAATATTCGGATGTTGACAAGTTCATCCTCACCATGTGGAGCCCGCCGGCGTGGATGAAACGCAACAAATCGCTTTCCGCCGAATACTGGGCCACGGACAACAAACTGGAGCCGCACTATTACGAGGAATATGCTGAGCACATGGTGGCGGTGATAAAAACGATCAAGAATGAAACCGGTATTGATCTTTACGCCGTTAGCTTGCAGAATGAACCCGAGTTTAACGAGCCGTACGCCTCGTGCGTGATTTTGTGGGATGAAATGCGCGAGCTCATCAAGGTCGTGGGACCGCGATTTGAACGCGAAGGCATCACCACAAAAATCTTTTGGGCGGAAGCGCTGCCGGCCCAGGGTCATATCCGCAATTACATTATGGCGGTGAAAAACGATCCCGAAGCCGCAAAATATGCCGATATTGTTGCCATTCACAATTACGATGCCGATGGCATCAACGTCGGCGGCGCCGGCGCCAAACAATGGGCGCAAATTTATCAATGGGCGCAAGAACCGGAACCGGCATGTCCTACGTGGATGACCGAGACGTCCGGACATCCCAATAATTGGGAAGGCGCCATGGAACTGGCTGGTAATATTTACAACGCTCTCGGTTACGGCAATGCCAGTGCCTGGGTGTGGTGGAGTTTTAACGACACCAAAGCTTCTGAGCGCTTTGGCTTGGTGGTCGATAATAAGCCGAGCTCGCGGTATTATGTTTCCAAGCAGTACTACAAATACATTCGTCCGGGCGCCATTCGTGTGGAGCATCAGAGCGACAGCGAAGATATTCCGGCTCTGGCGTTTAAGAATCCGGTTGAGGGCAAGGTCTCGGTGGTGCTGATCAACAAAAGCTCCACGCCCAAGGTGGTCAATCTGGCCGGACATAATTTGCCGCGTCAGTATGAAATTTACACCACGTCCGAACACCGCAATTTTGAATACGGCGGTATGATCGGCAACAGCGAGCTTTTTTTGCTACCGTCCTAAAGCATCAATACGCTAGTTGGCGATTACGATCCGACCAAAGTGGAGGACGAGTTGCCGCAAATGCCGGAAACGTTCAAGCTGATGCAGAACTATCCGAATCCGTTTAATCCGAGCACCACAATTGAATTTCAGCTTCCGAAACCCTCGGATGTGACCGTGAAAATCTACAACGTTCTGGGCCGCGAAGTGTATACCCTGGCCGACCGCACATTTCAGCCCGGTCAGCACACGCTGCTCTGGAATGGCCTGGACCACAATGGCCAACCGGTCTCCAGCGGTATGTATCTGTACCGTATTGTTGCCGGTGATTTTGTGGATGTGAAAAAGGCGCTGTTGGTGCGGTAGAAATTGCATTGACCCGATCCCTTTTTTGGGATCGGGTCAATGAATGGAGACATCCATTCCCTGCAAAGTTTTCCCTCGCGTGCGCGAATAATCCCGCTTGCCGTACACATTTAACATAATAAAAGACATCCCCTAACCATTCGAGTCATGAATGAAAATACGGCAGAGCTTTTCACTTTTTGTGCTTTTCGCTCCTTTCTTGATTCTAACTTGCGACAAAAGGCCAACGCAACCGCCTTCCGAAACGGAGAGCCCCCAACCCGCGTTAGAAGATGGATTAACAGTACTTGCAACAAAACCCATTGGTCCGTCGGGCGGGTTGGTTGAGGCCGATAGTGTACAAGTTGTAATCCCACCCGGCGCATTTCTTGAGGAGCACACCATTACGTTGCTGTCCGATCCATCCGAAACTCCTTTTGGGAAGAACGCTATATCCAGCACCATTCAAATCAACGGTCTGCCAGAACAGTTTGGCTCGATTAAAGTCCAACTCGCTTATTCAGGGACCATTGTCGGCGACACCTTGGTTGCAGTTGCCGAACAGGGATATTCCTCCAGTCGCCAGGATAGCGTGTTTTCGTATCTTGCCATGCCGGCCACGCTAGACAGCGGCAACGTGCTAGTGACTCTCGGCAGCGCAACAAACCTGGCCAAACCGGTGCAGGTGAAAAACAAAACAGTCTCCTCCCCGTTTCGTTTGTTCGTGTTGAGTGGGTATACCTCACGACGTTCCGAAAATGAACATTTTTTGATTTCTTATCCTGTAGATCAAAGTTCACAAGCCGCACACCTGGGACAATGCTTTGAGGCGGCCTACGACTCGTTGCTGGCCATTGGATTTTCTTATACAGGCAAGACCTGGCCTACATCGGTGCTTGTTGCCGATATTGATGGGTACGGAGAATACGCTTGTTTTATGCCAAAAACTCCAACGGATGCCACAATCCGGGCTAATTTGAACCGGGGTCGTTTTACGATCGATGCGGATATTATGAAAGACCCAAACCAGGTTGCCGTGACCGCGGGGCATGAGTTTATGCATCTCGTGCAAAATATGTATGAATTTTCAGATCCATATGTCAAGCCTGAACAGGTGTGGCTGGCGGAGGCGCTTGCGGTGTGGGTGCAGGAAAAATTCTCAACGGCGCCCAGCTATGTTTCTCCTGAACTCACCGTCAATGCTATCCAATTGTTTCTCGGTTGGCAGTACGCTTCTGCAATACACGGCTTTGGCATGTCAGCGCTCTTGAAAAAAATTGCGGATACATATGGCGATGCGGCAATTGTAACGATCGTCGAGAACATCCGCGATGGCAGTGTGCCTTCGTCGGCTACAGATCCTGTGGATGCCGTGCTGCCCGTAATGTCCGGTTCGATTGAGCGCTTTTGGCATCAAACGCTTGGCGATTTTATTTCAGGGGATTTGTATAACAGTACTGTCAGTGTGCAATTCTTGGAAAATGGTTCCAACTATGCTTACGCATTTCACATTGATGGTCCCGAAGATACTCTCGCATCCATGTTATGCGGCTTTAACGATCTCGCCGGTGCGCTATTTAAAATGGATCTCGACTTTGCTGGCCTCGACAGCACGGCGATGCTCAAACTGACTGTCGATGATTCTGCTCATTGTGGAATGCTGTTGTGTGCCTATAAAAATCAGTCGATCCTGCCGCTCAAGGAAATAATGCCCGGAGAGAGTAGCAACCTTGAACTTGGCAGGCTGGATCAACTCACACGGGCAGGACAAGACCTCATTCTGCTTGTGTCTCACGGCCGACATGAATCACCCTATGATGGCACCAATGATGTGCTGATCACGTTCACTATTGATGTGCCGAAAAACGACGAGCCCTCTGGATCCTCGCCAAAACTGCGCATTTCGAACACGATGTCCATGGGCTACTGGAAATATCTCGCGACCTATCAAACCCCGAAGGGACAAGGCGAAACGTTATTTACCTACAAATTGGATGATCCAAACGCCTCGGCCACGGTTTCAATTTTCAAGCCCGATAGCGGCTGGATTTTTAGTCAACCAATCGATGGCGTTTCGTCACTGGAATTTACGGGTGCGCATCTCGCAACCGTGGCTCCGGATATGTGTCCCGGCAGTATCGACTCGATTTTCATACGCATCGAAAATGAATTCGGAGCGGATACCGCGTTCACCACTATAGATGTTGGCGAATTTTTCGACGGCGTGCAAATCGCCGATTCCAGCGCGAGCTGGACAGAAGATTTTGTTTTTCCAACCTGGCATTGTGAGGACAATAGTTTGAACGGTCCCTTTAATGGGTCGAGTTTAAAATCCAGTGTCAATCGGCAAAATTATGTGTGTGGGGTGCTGACCAATCTTTTGCACTCTACCGATGCAAAATTTAATCTTAAAGTTGGCTGCAGCACCCTCACCGGCACGGCATCGTGTGATTATACGATTCTGTCTGACCGTGCACAACCGCGGGAAGAATACTGGGATGTTAATTTCACCTTTGATTCTCCATTTCAACCGGCAATTATCTCGCCCGATGGTTTAGACTATTTTTTGTTTCTTAACGTTTCCGACGTCTCTGCCAGGGTAACGCAAAAGCAAGTGTGGACCTTTGCCGATAAACCCGACAGCATCTGGACCCAGTCATCAAACCCGGTGGGTGGAATGCTTTTGGGCATTGAGGGCCAGATTTTATTTTGATGCATGGGGTGTTTATCAAATAATTTAGAGAAACCTGCGTAGAGTATCTGAGATCAAGGTCACTCCGCCTTGCTTTAAAGCAATTTAATTTTTTTACAATCTTTATATATTGCCGTAGTTTTTGGAAGGCATATATTTTACTGGATTTGATTCACTTTTATACGTATACTATTAGTAAGAAGGGGCTGGAGTATTGAACGGGAAATTATAATCGTCGTATGAGCTTTGATGTCGGCTTGGAGGGGTTCCAATGCGTAAACCTGTTCATATCCGTTCTTCCAAAGTATGGGGCTTTGTGGCTAACGGGTACGGGTTTCCTTTTTTCCTGCCTGGTTAGCCCAAAAAACCAGAGACGCGGTTTGAAACTCTTCTTAATGATATCAACTTTATCCGAAAACGGCAAAGCCATGAATAAAGACTTTCAAGGCTTTCCCAGGTCTGGCTTCTATCCTGTATTTCTGCGAGACGGCGGCTGCTCCTTAATACAATGTAAATATGATGAAAACGCTTCCATTAGCATCAGTCTTTTATAAATCGGGAATCAAAAATCTGCAAGATGAGTAACTAGCTATAGCATTATGGTTGGAAAAATCATATCACATTACAAAATTCTTGAGAAACTGGGCGAAGGAGGAATGGGTGTCGTCTATAAAGCTCTGGATACTTTTCTCAATCGTTTTGTCGCTCTCAAATTCCTCCCTCCACATCTGACACAGGATGAATCCACTCGAAAACGCTTTATTGTTGAGGCACAAGCCGCTTCAGCGCTCGACCACCCCAATATTTGCACCATCCACGAGATCAATGAAACACCTGACGGTCAACTATACATTTCTATGGCTTATTATGAAGGCGAGTCGCTTCGACAAAAAATCGATAGTGGTCGGATTTCCATCGATGAGGCGATGAACATCTTTTGGCAAATTACTCAAGGCTTGGAAGCAACGCATGAGAATAATATCATCCACCGAGACATCAAACCCGCCAATATTCTGATCACCGAAAATGGCGAAGTAAAAATCGCTGATTTTGGTTTAGCCAAATTAGCCGGCTTGAATTTGACCAAAACCACCAGCAGCAAGGGGACCGTGGCGTATATGTGCCCTGAACAAATTCGTGGACAAAAAGTGGATCACCGTTGCGACATTTGGGCGTTGGGCATTGTTTTTTACGAGATGCTCACCGGGCGCCTGCCCTTTGCGGGTGACTATTCTGAACCCATGATGTATGCCATTGTGAATGAAGAACCCCGGCCATTATCACACTATTTAATAAATGTTCCTGAATCGTTGCAGGCAATAGTTGATAAAATGCTGGCAAAAGATATCAAAGAACGTTATCAACATGTTTTGAACGTGCAACGCGATTTGCAACCGTTTGTCAATGAAAATCACTCGGCCGCTATAAAACGCAGGCCCGCCGTTTCTGTACCGCGACTCCGGAAAAGAACATTTCTATACATTTTATTGGCTTCTGTTGTCGTTTTTCTTTTTCTGGTCCCAAGTCGATTTTTTCTCTTTCCTTCAAGGGAGACCAATTCCATTGCCGTATTGCCATTTAAAAATTTTTCCAACAACGTCGGACAAGACTATTTGACGGATGGGATGACCGATGGTTTGATCACGGAATTGCAGAAAATCAGTGCCTTGCGTGTGATATCCCGAACCTCGGTGATGCACTATAAAAAAGAGCCCAAACCGCTTGATCAGATAGCACGAGAATTAAATGTCAATGTGGTAATCGAAGGGTCCGTGCAGCGTGATGAGGACAACATACGGCTCACCGCAAAGTTAATACAAGCGGCGCCGGAAAAGCTGCTATGGCTGGGCGAGAACGAACGACACCTTCGTGATGTGTTAACCTTGCAAAAGGAGATGGCCCGAGCCATTGTCGAGGAGCTCAACATAAACTTGACTCCCGATGAAGAGGCCAATTTGGCAGTTCATCGAACGGTGCATCCCGAAGCATACGAACTGTATCTTCAAGGGCATTATCTGATGAATAATTATTGGGCGCAAGAGACCATTCAAAAGGGCATCGCTCATTATTTATCCGCTATAGAAATAGATTCAAGTTTTGCAGGGGCTTATGCTGGATTGGCCATGGCCTATACGCTGCTGTCAAATTACGCCTTGTCACCTCCCAACGAATCTTTTCCAATTGCTAAAATTTACGCAAGAAAAGCTGTGGAACTTGATGAAAACCTGGCCGACGCTCATGCTACCCTTGGGCTTATTAAAGGGATGTATAATTGGGATTGGGCAGGTGCGGAAGAGTCTCTGAAGCGAGCTATTCAGCTTAACCCGGGTAGCGTTCTGGCTTACTCAAATTATTCCTGGTTTTTAACAGTAACGAGACGGTTTGATGCATCTATTGCAAATGCGGATAAAGCCCGTGATTTAAATCCGTTATCATTAACAGACAAAACGTTGTATGGTGAACGTTTTTTTGAGGCGGGACGGGTTGAAGAAGCTATTGATCTCTTGACAAAAGTATTGGACTCTGATGCCAAATTTTCATACGCACACTGGATATTGGGATTTGTCTATGAACAAAAGAAAATGTATGTCGAGGCGATAAAACACCATAAAAAAGCGGTCGAGTATTCCGGAGGCATGACAACCTGTATGGCATCACTGGCACATGCCTATGCCATTTCGGGGAAAAAGGATGAAGCATCTACAATACTCAATGAGCTGCTGGAATTATCCAAAGAACAATACATATCATCCTATGATATTGCTCTTATCTATGCCGGTTTGGGTGAGTTTGATACCACAATGACCTGGCTTGAGAAAGCCTTTGAACAACGCGATGGCTATCTTGGCGGTTTTATGAATTGTGATCCGCGCTGGGATGTTCTACGGTCCGATAAAAGATTTTTAAAGATATTAAAGGATATAGGATTTTAAACAAAAGGACAAACACGTGCCGGAACCAATTCAAGACAGTAAAGATTTTTTTGAATTTGCCAAAATTCTCGGCCAGCAAACCGATTTCAAACACATCGTAAGGCTGGTGGCCACGAAAATGACGTTATTATTAAAAGCGAATTTTGCATTACTCCTCATGCTCAATCCCGATACCCGGAAAACCATTAAAACCATTTTCAAGGATGGAAAATCGGTCGAACAGCACAAATACCGAGATATTCACATCCACGTGGGCGGCTGGATCATTAACCATAAAAAAGCGTTTCTCAACAACACCCTTCAAACGGACAACCGGTTTGTCAAGCGACTGTTTGATCACATTGCCATCTCCGCTGTGGCCGGGGTTCCCGTCATGATTGAGGGGACCATCATTGGCGCTTTAATTGTGCTTTATGAGGAGCGTTCGGATTTGGATGAGAATACCCTGCGTTCGTTGGAAAATATTGCAGCACTGTCAGCGCCCTATTTGAGGAACGCACAAAAAATCAGAGAGTATTTTAAAAAAAGTTTGCCGGACACCTCCCTCATAACAAAATACAACAATAGCGGATTGTATGGAAAAAGTCTCAGATATATTGATATGCTTCAAGCCATTGAAGCCGCAACGAATTGCGATACCAGAATAGTGCTCATCGGCAAAACAGGCACCGGAAAAGAGCTCGTCGCCAGAGCTATCCATCAATTCAGTTCCCGGTCCGATCAATCCTTTGTCGCTGTCGATTGCGGCTCGATACAAAACAGTCTTTTGGAGAGTGAATTTTTTGGCCACAAAAAGGGCGCCTTTACCGGGGCGCATTCCGATCGCCAGGGTTTATTCCTCCAAGCCAACGGGGGCACTTTGTTTTTGGATGAGATCAATAATTTGCCGTTGGAGATGCAATCGAAACTGTTACGTGTTTTGCAGGAAGAGGAAATCCGGCCGGTCGGCAGCGACAAGTCCGTAAAAATAGATGTTCGAATTATTGCGGCGTCCAGTGTGCCGTTGAAAGAGTTGGTCGAAAAAAATCTATTCCGACAGGATCTATTTTTCCGCTTGTTTGTCTATCCGATTTATATCCCCGATTTGAATGAACGACGTGAGGATATACCCTTACTCGCGAAGCATTTTCTCAACATTTATTCGAAACGTCACCAAAAAAAAGTCACCGCGTTTCATGAGAGCGTGATCGATTTTATAAAGTTCAAGACATGGGACGGCAACATCCGAGAACTGGAAAATTTTGTTGAACGACTTGTGGCCCTGGCGCCGGATGATATATCAACGATAACCCTCGATACGATTCCGGCAGACCTGCACGATATAGTCAAGCAATTCCGACACCAACAGAACATTTTTTCCTATTCGGGTTCACTCAAGGAGCAGGTACAGGATTTTGAAACGCAGCTCTTGAAAAAAACACTGATCGAGTGCAACTGGAACTAGTCGGAAGCCGCCCGGTGACTCCATACGTCTGAAAAAAATATTCGCTATAAAATGGAAACGCTGAATATCCAAAAGTTGGCATCCTGATACTGTCCAAACGTCACTCCATCGTTCGACAATTTTTCCGAATCTAACTGTAGTAGAATCGGATCATCACTCTCCTCTCTCGACCATTTTTCCGAAAATCCTCCAAAATCTCAACATTATCCCCCCCCCAAAAAACCTATCCATCTAATTGTATATTTGTTACTTATAGACCCCTCTTGATTATTGGTACATTCTTTGATCCTCCCCATCATATCTGAATCTGCCTCTGCTGGCAGCGCGGATAATGACAACGGTTACACTGGTCCCGTATCATCGCACGCGGACATACGATTCCTAAATACAGGCGCGAGAGTTTTGCATGCAGTTACCCTGAAAAATGATGCTGTTGCGATAGTATCGCATGACCCCAGGTATAAAAAGTGCGCCAAAATAGGAAAACAAGTATGTATATGAGCTACTCTGCACGCGCAGGCCTAATTCATCAAGCTTGGGGTCTTTGTAACGAGCGACTTATGAATCAAAAAGCGCCTGTTCATTAACCCAAAAAAGTTGATAACTTTTGTGACCAGAATGGAGAATAAAGTATGAAAACTATTTCTCCATTGGTATCGGTACTACAGATTTGGATGCCAATGAATATTTCATCTTGCATGATTTGACGCATTTTACCTCGGTGGGTCCGCTGGTGCTCGAAGGTTATACGTTTGCCGGTTCGGACACAATTTTTAGTCCGGGAGATATCGTGAGATTCAAACTCTCACTGAAAAATAACGGACTCGGTACCACGGCGAGAGATATCAGGGTTTCAATAACCTGTCCGGATTTTTTAGCAGAACTTTATAACAATTCTCATCTTTTAAGTGATATTGCACCCGGGTCGACCATCGAGAGCAGACGATACTATTCGATAGCCATTCAAAAGGATTGTCCTGAAAATATCGAGATACCTATTGATGTAAATATCGGTTGGAACGGCCATACGTACTGGCATGATGCATTCTCTGTCAAGGTTGTATCTACTGGAATCGCTGAAATTGGTCATAACGTCCCTAGTAAAGTTGAATTATTTCAGAATTATCCAAATCCATTTAATCCAACGACAACGTTGGGATTTAG
>CAYPZM010000083.1:0-16077 GCA_964414825.1 uncultured Cytophagia bacterium
CTATTTTTAATTTTGGGCGGATTTGTATTTGGGCCCATTGTGCAAAAATTTGCCTTTGGCGATTTCTGGACCGGCTTTCCATTTGGCACGGATTTGACCGACAATAAAACGCTCATTGCGCTGCTTGCCTGGTCGATCGCTCTTGTAGCTTTTTTGCGCCGGCCATCCGCGCGTTGGTGGATTGTTGCGGCAGCGCTGGTAATGCTGGTCATTTTTATGGTGCCGCACAGCTTGCACGGTTCGGAGTTGGATTATTCTGAACCGAAACAACACATAGATGTGCAGGACATGCCTTAAAATTGGAATTTATCGGCGGATCGTTTAGATATAATCCTGTTTGGACAATCGGCGCGCAAATACAACTGTAAATAACGCGGTAATGGCCAAAAGTTTGACCAGGTGCGGAAGCACGGCCTGAAATCCACGGCTGTACGAAATCAGTTGATGGTAACCGGCAAGCGCAATTCCCGAAGGTAATACAGAGGCTACGCGGGCCATCCAATCGGGCGCAATTTCCAGCGGCCACCAGCAGCCACTAATCGCAGACATGGAGATAGCCAGGATAATACCGATACCCGTAACTTTTTCCTCGCTTTCGAAAAACATGCCGATAGACAGACCGATTGCCGAAACAGTCATGGCAAAAAGCAAGGAGAGCAACAGTAAAGCTCCTGGCGAGGGCCCATAATAGACGCCAAACACAAAACGCCCAACCGCCAACAACACCGCAATTTGAACAACGCCAACGAGCGTGCCGCCCAACAATTTTCCGGCAAATAACTGCCCATAATGAACCGGCGAAATGAAAATGCGCCGGAAAAGCCCGGAACGCTTTTCATCCAACACCATATTGCCGGCATAAATAAACAGCACCAGCATGGTGAACATAACAATATTGGCCGGCACCTGATGGTTAAATCCGGAGGGAATCACTTTGTGTTTTCCGGCATAACTGCTTTCTATGCGAATCAATCCTTCGCGTTCATTGATATCGGAGATGTGCAGCGAATCGATGGGCGTTGTTTTTATTTTGAGCTCGGCCATGGAGGCTAGCAGGCGAATATAGGATTTGCGAATCGCCATTTTGGCAGTCATTTCAGCTTCCATGTCAGAATCGGGCTTGGTTTGCAAATTTAAAATGGATTCGTTTTCAGCCAAAACGTCAGAGGTAAATGCTTGTGGAATGATCAGCAATCGCAGCGGCGGTTCGGTCGGCATAGAGTCCAATTGGGTAATGCGCACATTTTCAGAAGCGATGCCCTGAATGAGCATCTCGGATAAAAATCCTTCATCCTGATTAAAAATGCTCAAATCGGCCCGGTATTTTGTCACATCACTTTGAAAATTGAATACGTTTCCAAAAATAAAAATATAAACCAGCGGCACAATCAAAATCCATACAACTGACGATTTATCTTTTAGCACAATTCGAAGGCTGTGCAGAGCTATTCTCAGCGTGTTTTTCATACCATCTGCCTCCGCTGCAACAACAAGGCAACCGCGGCAAAGCAGAACGTAATCAGCAACAACACCATCATATGGGTCTGCAATGTGGAAAGTGGCTGCTGCAAAACAATCAACTCTTGGAGTCCATCCGCGCCCCAATACACGGGCGAAATAAAGGCAAACTGTTTCATAAATCCGGGAAGCGCATCCAGCGGAACCATGCCGCCGCCTACAATGCTCAAAACAATAATGATAGCCGGCGTTGCGGCAGAAGCTTGTCCGCGCGTTTTAAGCAGCGAGTACAAAAACACAACCACCGCCGTGGATGCCAAGACAAACAGAATGGCGTAAAAAAGAAACGGCAGAATCTGTTCAAGTCCTAATGGAATATCCCAAATTGTAAATCCCAGAATCCACACAAGAATAAAACTGAGCAACGCAGTAGAGGCGAGGTATATAAATTTCGCAAAAAAATAGCCTAGGCGGCCGGCAGGCGTCACCAAAATACGAAAGAGAGTAAAACCTTCTTTTTCGCGAAAAAAGTCAACGGCCAAACCGTTCAGCAAAAAAAGAACAGTCATGCAAACCATGCCGGATAAAAAGACAGCAAATGTGGCATTGGTTGTGTTGGAAGTACTTTTGACTGCGAGGCTGGTCTCGCTGAGGGAGATGGGTGGATCAAACAACAACGATCCGGCTTTATTCATAATTTGATTAATTTTTATCGCCATAGCCGCGACCTGTTCATCGCTCGTTTCGGAATCGCCGGACAGTTGCTCGCGCAACACCTCTAGCGGTTCGGCGCCAATGCGCAGCAGCCGGTCACCACCTTCGGCCAGAATAGTCACGACTTCTTGAACAATTTTGGGGCCAAACGCTTGCGAGGGATTTTTGATCAGAGTTAACGATATTGGTTTTTCAAGCAACAAACTGTCCGAAAATCCTTGCGGAATGACCAAAAGTGCAGAGACCTCGTCCTGTTCAACAAGCTCCACTCCGCCGCCATCCATTTTTTGCACATCAAACATATCCCCTAGTTGGCCGCGTTGAAAAGCGCCTGCTACCAGTTCGGAAATAAATGTCTCGTCATGATCTTCGATGGCCAGCTTTATTTTAAATTCGACACTCTCGCCGGAATTTTGAAAAATCGTACTCATCAAAAACGCAAGAAAAATCGGAATAGCGGATAACAACAGAAATCCCCATGGTTGTTTGATCAGCCGCAACACATCTTTTTTCAGCAAGCGCCAAATCAATCTCGCAGCTCCCTTCCGGTTAGTTTGATAAACACCGAATCCAGGCTGGGTTCTTTGATTTGTAAATTTTCCAGAACAATATCGGAGCGGATCAACGCCTCAATCAACCGCCCGGTGTGTTCTTTGGATGGCAAACTGAGCACAACCTGATTATCATCCAGTGTTTCAATGTTCAGCCCATCAAACGTTCGCGCCAGCTCTTCAATAGCGCGTTCACTAATATCGCCACTGATTTTGATGAGTGAATTTTCACCGACAATTTGCACAATTTGCTCTTGGGTGCCCATAGTCAAAATCCGACCGTGATCAATAATCGCCAGTCTGTCACAAAGGTCTTCGGCTTCATCCAAATAATGCGTAGTGTAGAGGATGGTAGTGCCTTCCTTGGCTATCTGACGCACGGTATTGAGAATATGGTGCCGCGCCTGCGGATCGATACCTACAGTCGGTTCGTCGAGCAGCAGCAACTTTGGCTTGTGCAACAGTCCGGCCATCATGTTCAAGCGCCGCTTCATACCGCCGGAATAGGTTTTCACGCGGTCTTTGGCGCGGTCCAAAAGTCCGGCAAGCTCCAGCAGGTCCGAAACCCGGCGTTTTAAAACACTTGCGCTTAAATCGTACAGGCTGCCCCAAAAATTCAAATTTTCGATAGCATTTAACTCTTCGTACAAGGCAATTTCTTGCGGCACCACGCCCAGTTTTTTGCGCAAGGCCGCTCGACCGCTGGTTAGGTCTTCTCCATCCAGGGTAATGCTGCCGGAATCGGGCTTGAGCAAATTGCAGATCATGTTTATGGTGGTGGTTTTGCCGGCGCCATTTGGGCCAAGAAACCCAAACACTTGGCCTTCTTTAACATCAAACGAAACGTGATCCACAGCGAGCAGCGTTCCAAACGATTTGGTGAGATCGGTAACGGTTAGCATATAGGTGAATCCTGATTTGTGAGATTTCCCCTCTTACGAGACATTGGGAAAAATGTTTGACTAAAGTATCCAGAACCTGTTAGAATTTCAAGCACAAATTAACTTTTTTTATCTGACAGCTATATGTCGATTGAACAATCAATCTGCCAAAGTGGCAAACGCCTAAAAAGAATGTCTGTTTTTTGCGTGTACACCTAATATTTTGTTTTTATTAAAATTTACACCCCACGTCTAAATTGGCATATATTTTGAAAAGCATTCAAAACGAAAAACAAAAAGATAACAAGGAGAACATTATGTATTATCAGCAAGTGAAACCTTTTGGCGAATGGCCGATGCCGAACGTTTTTCGGGATATGTATCCCCAGGACGAACAGGAGATAGAGTGCAGCGGCTCGTGGATTCCCAAAGTGGATGTTGAAGAGACTGCGGATGCGATTGTACTCTATGCCGAATTGCCGGGCATGAGCAAAGAGGACATTAAATTGTCGATACGCGACAAAGTGCTTGAAATAAGTGGAACGAAAACATTTAGCGATGTGCAAAAAGGTGAACGCTTGCACCGGTCCGAGCGCACGTTTGGCGAATTTTGCCGCAAATTTGCGCTGCCGACCGATATTGAAGTGAAAAATATCAGTGCATGCTTTAAGGATGGCGTTTTGCAATTAACTCTGCCCAAGGCGGAACGAGTAAAAGCAAAAGAAATTGAAATTAAAACTGAATAGGGAGGTAATATTATGACTGTTGTACGTTGGCGCCCCATGCGCGAGATGAACACATTGCAGCGTGAAATGAATCGTATGTTTGATTCGTTTTTTGCAGATCAGGATGAAAACGCAATGGAATCCACCTGGTATCCCAGCGTGGATATTCGTGAAACCGGTGACAATATTGAGGTTTATGCAGAGCTGCCGGGCATGAAAAAGGAAGACATTAAATTGTCCGTGCGCGACAGTGTGCTACACCTTTCTGGCGAGAAAAAACGCACCGAAGAGGCAAAAGACACAAACTTTCATCGTGTTGAGCGCATTTACGGAACGTTCTCGCGGTCTTTTACTCTGCCGGCTCGCGTGGACATGAGCAAGGTAGATGCGGTATTTAAAGACGGCGTTTTGCATTTGACGCTGCCGAAAGCAGAAGAAGAAAAACCGCGACAAATTGAAATAAAGTAACAGACAAGGCACAATCCAACACAAAGGGGCGTCAATTTTGGCGCCCTTTTTTTGTTAACGAGATTGATTTTTTCGCGCTTTATATTTTTTTCAGTATCTAGTCGAACGAATGTCCGAGGTTCATTCCTGGTTTGGGATGGAAAGCCCGGACGAGCGTGCACTTTTTTTGTAAAAAGAGTTGATTTTTTCAAATAAAGTTGCATCTTTTTAACGCGTTCCGCACCATTGGGGTTTTTCTCAAGTCGTTTTAATTGTCAAATAACAATTCTCGTTCATTACAAACATGAGGGGTGTGTGATGAGGTTAACGCGTTGCTGTGTTCTGCTTGGTGCTTGTCTTGCCGTATCGTTGCCTTGTTTTGCGGATATGGTGATTACCGGGGTGATTGATGGGCCGTTGACGGGAGGTGAACCCAAGGCGATAGAACTATGTGTTTTGAATAATATCTTAGACCTTTCCATTTATGGAGTTGGCTCAGCAAACAATGGCGGGGGAAGTGATGGAGAGGAATTTACTTTTCCCGCAGTTGCTGCTTCGGCAGGAGATTTCATCCACGTTTCTTATGATTCTGCAAATTTTCATACTTTTTTTGGATTTCCTCCCGACTATTTCAGTGTTGGTGCTGCAAATATTAATGGTGATGATGCCATCGAGTTGTTTAAGGAGGGTGAGGTTATTGATGTGTTTGGCGATATCAATGCCAGCGGATATGGAACTAGTTGGGAATACACTGACGGCTGGGCCTACCGCAACGACAACACAGGGCCTGATGGATCTTTTTTTCAAATTAGCCACTGGACGTTTAGTGGCTCTGGAGTACTTGATAAAAACGACGATCCGACAAATGATGAAGCAGAACCCCGCTTCCCCATCGGAACCTACTCTTCCGATGCCATTGCCATAGACCTGATCTCCTTTACCGCCACCCAACACAACAACACTATTTTGCTCGAATGGCAAACCGCCGCAGAAATTAATTGTGCGGGATTTTTTCTACACCGCTCGCCGGTCGAAGAGGAAAAATATGAATGTGTGACCTTGCAGATGATTCCAAGTCAGCCGGAACATTGCAATGGTCACACGTACTCGTTTATGGATAACCCGCCATTCATGAGCGCCTTTGATTACAAATTGGAAGAAATCGCCTTGGACGGGCAGCGCACATTTTATGGACCGGTTTCAACTCAAATAAGCACGAGTGTCTCTTCTCAACCTCTTCCAACTAACATTCAGCTCGTTCAGGCTTGGCCCAATCCGTTTAATGCGGGAACGACATTCGAGTTTACTCTTGAAAGCTCCGGATTCGTAGAGGTTATGATTTATAACGCCGCCGGCAAACGAATTCGAACTTTGGAGCAGAATCTTTTTGCGGCTGGAATTTATCAGATTCCATGGAACGGCAAAACCGATCAAGGCGAAGCCGCGCCATCCGGTCTCTACTTTGCGAGCATCAATACCGAGCATTGGCGTCAAACGCTTAAACTGACACTGCTGCGCTAGTTAGCTGGCCTGTTTGTTGAGCGAGCGGTACACCTGCTTTTCTTGAAACGTAATCATAGTGCCCGGCGGTACGGACGAGGTGATCCAGGTATTGGCGCCAATGACGCTTCCGGCGCCAATGACGGTTTTACCGCCCAATATAGTGGCGCCGGAATAGATGGTCACGCCATCTTCAATCGTGGGATGGCGTTTGCCGCCCTTTTTTATTGAGCCATCGGGATTTTTTGGAAAACTAAGCGCTCCCAAAGTCACGCCCTGATAAATTTTTACCTCATTGCCAATTTCCGCGGTCTCACCAATCACCACACCCGTGCCATGATCGACAAAAAAGCTCTCGCCAATTTGTGCGCCGGGATGAATATCGATCCCTGTTCGGCGGTGCGCCCATTCCGACATGATGCGCGCCACCAACGGCACTTCCATGCTGTAAATTTCATAGGCGATGCGATGTGTTGCGACAGCAAACACAAACGGGTAACATGAAATGACCTCTTCAATGGATTTGCTCGCCGGATCGCCTTCATAGCCGGCTTGAATATCTTTTTTCAACAACATTCGAATGTGCGGAATGCAGGAAATGAGACGCAACGCCTTTTCCTCGCACGTGGTTTTGCTGATTTCTCCATCAAATTTTCCAATGGATTCAGCATAAGTGCAGGCGCGCTGGAATTCATCCACCAGTCGCAAAAATAAACTGTCGATGGCACTTTGTACATAAAACAAAATATTGGACCGAGCGGGTACGCGTTTGCCAAAATAGCCGGGAAACAGAATTTCCATCATATCGTTCAAAATGTCTACGACGGGTTCAGGCGCCGGCAAATTGACGCCGTCAATTCGATTTATGCCGCCGTCTTTTTCATATGTGGTAACAATATTTTCAGCAATGTCGGAAAGTTGGTGTCCTACATCATTCATAATTTTTTCCATGGTTTGAAACTGTTAAGATTTTTATTCCAGGCGGTTACAAGCACGCTGGTTTTCGAGTGCAGAAGTTAAAGAAGATGCATGGATTTTCCAAGTTCAAAGTCGGGCGCCTGCTTTGGCATCCAACAACCACAGCACGTTTCCGGCAGTTGGTTGAACCCTGGCTGCTGGGTGTGCCGTGTTTTTATCCTGTAAAATCTCTTTTACAACTTGCGATTTATCTTCCCCGGACACGAGAAAAATAACGTTCCTGGCCTGATTTAACAGAGTGTAGGTAAAAGTGATGCGCCAGTTTTCCAACTTTTCCACCCAATTGGCGGTTACCAAACGTTTGTTCTCGTTCAACGCTTTTGTATTCGGAAACAGCGATGCGGTGTGGCCATCCGCTCCCAAGCCTAAAAAAATGACGTCAAACGAGGGCACCGACTCCGGAGTACCAAAAACTTGCCGAATGGAATTCTCATATTCCATGGCCGCATGGAACGGTTCTTTAAGCTCGGTGGGCACCGGAAAATAGCGCTCTTTTTCGATGTTCAATGGTTTAAGCAAATGGTTGTACGCCATGCCCGCATTACTTTCCGGGTGTTCAAATGGCACGTAACGTTCATCACTCCAAAAAAAGCTAAAATAATCCGCTTTTAGATCGTCGTTATACAATTCAACCAGTTTGTTGTACATTAATGTTGGCGTCGAACCGCCGGAGAGTGCGACGGATATCCTGCCCTTTTTGCTGATGATCTGGTTCGACAATTCCACAATATAATCGGCAGCGTAGGTTCCAAGCTGCTCTTTGGTCTCTAAAATCTTATAGTCATCTTTCATGTAAATACTCTTTAATGTTTCTGCACGCGGTCAAGTAAACATCGTCTTGCTGTAAAAAGTCGAGCTCATTGCACAACAACTGCGCTTCGCTCAATTGCGGCACACGGATATAATTTGGCGAATACAATGTACCGCCAACCTGGATATTGGTTTGGATCGTTCCGTTTTCCATGGCAACCGCGGTAAAAATGATCTTTTGCCCCACCGGCTGCGCAATGATTTTAACTTTATGCAAGCCTTTAATGCCAATGACATTTTTTCGATGCAAGGTCATGGTAAATTCTTCAGCGCTTTTGCGATACAAAATAGTTGAAGAGTCATCGTAATGCGGGCGTTTGGTAACGTGCTGCAAACACGACGAGAGCCATCCCGCCATGAGCAGCGCATGGTTGGACAACTGCTTTCCGGAGTAAATGATTTCTATTTCCTCAATAGCGCTCAGATACTCGCGGTTTTTCTCTGTATCAAAAAATTGCGCCACGGCCTCGCGCCAGTCGGTGAGCTCAGACCAGCTCAAATCGCTCAACTTGCATTCGTTTTCCAGCTCGAGGATATTGGAGAGAATGTCGGAAATGTGTTGTATGGATTCGTATTCCGCGGGCGTATCCACGATCAACCGATCGGTGTACTGGAATACGATTCTAAAATGTTCGTCCACAAACATGCAGGATGAGGTACACCAAAAATAGACCGGCAGGTCCGGCAACAAAAGCGGCAAAATGGCGCCGGCCAGATGAGAATTTCCAGGATCGCCGGTATTTAAAACGATCAATTCCGCAGAAATTTGAATCTGGTCATCTTTGAGCTCGCGAAAATAAACCGAAATGTGCGCGTCAATATCTTCTTGATCGCTATCTTTTTTCACATACGCCACAATGATGCGTCCGGGATGGTGTGAAATAACTTCATCAATTTCGGACAGCACTTGTTCATAGTGAGAAGCATCATCAATATAAATGATCAAATTCAGCGTACTGGCTTTGAGCAAGGCCTCGGCTTTGCTTTCATCCACGGCATTGCGCCAGTATTTGCGAAACTCGGATTCAACCTGCTCCAGCGCAACTGTTTCACCCAAGGTGATTTTTTGTGTCATAAGCGCCTCCATTCCCGCCCGTCGCGTTCCAATAGCTCATCCGCTTCAGTGGGGCCCCACGTGCCGATGGTGTATTGTGGAATCTCTCCTTTGCCTTTCGAATCCCAGCGCCTAAAAATAGGCTCCAACAGTTGCCAGGCCATCTGATTTTCATCCGAGCGCGTAAACAGTGTCGAGTCGCCCAACATGGCGTCGAGAAGCAGGCGTTCGTAGGCATCGGGCGGCTGTTGACCAAAGCTGGTACCGTATCGAAAATCCATAGTCACCGGCCGAATGAGACTGGAATGGCCCGGGACTTTGGAATCGAAACGCAGGGAAATGCCCTCATCCGGCTGAATGCGAAGCGCCAAAATGTTGGTGCCCACCTGGGAGCGCGCGCTTTCGCTAAATACTTGCAAAGGCGCATTTTTAAAGTGGATGGCGATCTCGGTCACGCGTTTCGGCAGTCGTTTTCCGGCGCGAATGTAAAAGGGCACATCAGCCCAACGCCAATTGTCAATAAACAATTTTGCCGCAAAGTAGGTTTCCGTAGTCGAACCCGGGGCAACCCCTTCTTCTTCTTTATATCCCGGCAGATTTTTTCCCATTAACGATCCGGCAGCATATTGCCCGCGCACCACCATCTCATCCACGTGTTCGGGTTCAAACGCTTTTACGGCTTGGAGAATTTTCACTTTTTCATCGCGAACCGCATTCGAGTTGAATGTGGCCGGCGGTTCCATGGCAAATAAACAAAACAACTGCAACATGTGGTTTTGAATGATGTCTCGTGTTATACCGGTTTCTTCGTAAAAATTTCCGCGGCCTTCCACACCCAATGTCTCTGCCACGGTGATTTGCACATTTTCCACATAACGTCGATTCCACACCGGCTCAAATATGCCATTGGCAAACCGAAACACCAAAATGTTTTGTACGGTTTCTTTGCCCAAATAGTGATCGATGCGGTAGATCTGGTCTTCTTTGAATACTTTATCCACCACATTTGTCAATTCCAGGGCCGTTTGCAAATCGTGACCAAAGGGCTTTTCGATAATTATTCGGGTCCAGCCGTTCTCATTTTTTTGAAGGTTGGCATCACCCATATTGTTGATAATCGTTTCATACGTCGATGGCGGCGTGGACAAATAGTACAGCCGGTTGCTGGGAATACCGCGCTCTTTTTCCATGTCCTCTAATTTTTTGAGCAGTTCTTTGTGCGGTTCACGATCGGAGAAATCGCCGCGATGATAATGAATGAGCGACAGAAACCGCTTTTTTTCTTGTTGATCTTCAATGTTGCCGTGATAAGTCTCTAACGCCTCATCCATATCATTGCGAAACTCTTCATCGTCTTTTGGCCGCCGCGCAAAGGCGATTATTTTGAAATCCGGTGGCAAAAAGCCTTGTTGAAATAGACTAAAAAGCGACGGAATCAGCTTGCGTTTGGTAAGATCTCCAGTGGCGCCCAGAATCACAAGCGTGCTGGGTTGAGGCGTGCGTTTTAAGCGCATGCCTTCTCGCAATGGATTTTGAGATTCGGACATGAACGTCTCCCTCGTAGGGTTAAATTTTACTTGCACCTTTAACAACCCATTTTCAACGAGAATTCCGTAAACCCAAAAGGCGCGCTGCAGATAATTTTCGTTGAAAAAGGCGGCTTGCTTTTATATACTGCATCGCGAAAAAAACAAGGAAATTATGAGAAAAACATTATTTAAACTTTTTGTTGGCGCTCTGATCCTATTTTTTTTAATGATCGCCTATGGTGTCCTTTTCGAAAGAACACATCTTGAGATAAACAACATACGAATATCATCCGAAAAATTCGACTCTAACTTTGACGGATTGATGTTGGTACAGCTTTCGGATTTACATATGTCCCGCTGGACTGCTCATGAGCAACGGATTGTCGAGACCGCAAATTCCATGGCTCCGGATGTCATTGTGATCACCGGCGACGTTTTCAAAAGCAAAAGACTCTTTGAACAACCCGAATCCGAGGCCTTTCAAACCACACTTTCTAATGTCGTGAGATTCATTTCAAATTTAAAGGCGCCTTTGGGGATTTACCTGTGCCGCGGCAATAATGACTTTGGCGATGACAAAGAGGTGAGCGATATTTTTCTCGATGCTATGCGAGGCATTGATGCCCAAGTCATCGTTAATCGACATATAAAATTGCCTGGTGAATCGGACGTTTATTTGCTCGGTGTCGATTACCCGGATTTTGAAAAGATAGTGGTTGGCGATTTTGTTGTGAGTTCGTACGATGAGGGCACATGTTTGCAATCCGATGTTTCCTTTAAAAATTCCTACTCGCATGTGCTGTTGCGTACAGATCGTTCTCAATGGCAAAATTACATCTATTCTGGCAAGTTCCGTTCGAGCGCCCCGGATTCCGGCGGACTTGGTGTGACGTTTTATTCTCAATTTGATCGCGGTTACGACCGCTTTTACCGGCTACGCAAACGGGCCGGATTTTCGACATTTATTTTATCGCCGCACGGCACTCCAATGCCGCAAGGCAAAACGGAATTTGATCTGACCATGGAGCCGAATGCCTGGTATTTATTTAAAGTTGAATGTCAAAACGACAGCATCGGAACCTACATGCGCGCCAAAGTATGGCACGAGAATACACCAGAGCCCGATACCTGGCAGATCGACGCTTTGGATGCCAACGCTACATTCGAATCCGGCACTATTGGCGTATGGAGCCATGGCGAACATGCCATTCATCAGTTTGCGGATTTGGCGGTTATAAGCAGCAGTGGTGATACGCTGTGGCAGGACAATTTTGCAGATGTTCCCGATAAAGAAAATCCGCCCGGTTGGGTGGATTTTAATTATGAATACCAGGCCATACCTTGGCTAGCCGAAGGAATCCCGGATTCGGCTTTTTCGATTTTACTCGCCCACACCCCGGATATGGTGCTGCAAGCCGAACCTGCCGGAATCGATTTGCTGCTCAGCGGTCACACCCATGGCGGTCAAATTCGTATTCCCGGTTGGGGGCCGCCCTTGGTACCCATCGAATTAGGCCGCCGCTACACTCAGGGATTCTTTCAATTTGGCGACACGCAGGTTTATGTCAACCGCGGTTTGGGCACAGTGTTATTGCCGATACGGCTGTTTTGCCGGCCGGAGATTACGGTGTTTCGATTGGAGGCTGGGAAAAAGTGAACCGCAAAAACTGTCATGGTTTTCTTTTTCTCGTAAACTTTTAATAATGGAAATGGACAAAGTATCTTCAGAATATAATCGAGTGCGCTAACAGTCAGCGCATTTTGCCGGGACAGCTTTTCGAAGGACATTAGAATAAAAATAGTGCGGTCACAGTGACCGCACTGGTCTGCTTTTGCATATCAACTGTGTCGATGAGTAAATTGAAACAGTCAATTCACTCATACTTTCATTCCAACAACCGCTTCACCACCACAACCGTTGCATCATCTTCCCAAGACACCTGGTTGTCGTAACTGTATACCGCAGTAAAAATGAGATCGCAAATCTTTTGCGCCGATTCGAACCGGTGTTTAAAAATGAGCTCTTTGAGGCGCTTGTGCCCGAATTGATGATCCGGATCCGGACCGCGCTCCACAATGCCATCAGTAAACATGACCAGCGCGCTGCCGGGCGGCATGTGGATGTGCGAACGCGCCAGCTTGATATCCTCCATAAAACCCAGGGTAATGCCGGTGGCGGGCAGCTCATAAATACTGTCATGCGTGAACAGAAACGGCGCCGGATGCCCGGCATTGACGTAAAAAATGTGGCCGTCGTCTTCAAATTCGCCAATAAACAGCGACACAAAATTGGTGGAATAGGTGCTGCGTTGGATGACCCGATTCAACTTTTCCAGCGAATGTACCAAGCGATGTTCTTTTGCCAGGCCCATACGCAAGCCGATCACCACATCGCGCACCAGAAGCGCCGCCGGAATGCCGTGTCCGCTGGCATCGCCAATACTGACGCCAAAGGTGCCGTCTTCATAATCGTGATAATCGTAGAAATCACCGCCCACCAATTCGGCCGGTTGCGAATGGCCATAAATATCATACCCGGCCACATTGATGCTGTTTTTCGGCAGCAAACTTTTTTGAATTTCCACTGCTTGCTGCAAGCTACCGCCAATAATGTCCGTAAACAAACGGTAATTCAGCGACATTCGCACGGCATTCAGCAACAGAGTAATTTCTTCGCGCATCCAGCCGTCCATCAACTCAAATACAATGACCCATTGCTTTTCTTGATTGTGAACCCAAATGGCGGTCGAGTAACCGGCTGGAGAAGCGGGGTCCGCGAGAAACGTATGGTTCAGCTCGTCATTATCGTAAACATAACTGCGATGCTTCCACGCCAAACGAATAGCTGCTGCATCCCGCGGAATCTTTTCGGCCCAGTGTAACGTTTTGTTTTCAGGATAAACGAGCACAAAATCCTGCGCGCGCAGCTCGTACAAACAGCCATTGCGAAACTTGAGCTGCGCGCCAAAATTGGATTCCAATATTTTAATGACGAACGGAAGCAAATTTGTAGACGGGCTTTCGATGCGAATGGTCGCCAACAAGGCATCCAGTTCGCGGAAAAACGTTTTTGGATCAGTCATGATTCCTCAATGTGAAACAGATTAGCGGGGCTCTTTTTTCCAATATTGCTTGAATGTCATGTCCATACGAAACTGTTTTTTAATGAACAACATGCCACCTTCTCCGTGGACGCGCACGCGATCTACATAAAAAGAGCCGTCGGGATTGTATGAAAAAGTCACATGATTTTCAAGTGTTTTCGCATGTTTGGGCAGCGGATCCGGCGTAAACACATTTTCAACCGGAATGCCGGTCTCTTTATTGATCCATACCGTACCATTCCGGGTTTCTTTCTCCAGCTTTTGCGAGTATTCGTATCCCACACAAATTTTATTATCGATGCTGCGTTTTTCCTGCAAAACTGTTTTGGAAATTTGATCCTGGTTTTCAGGATGAAACAGGGACGATGTTTTTGAAAAATCTATATTGTCGTCTTTTTGTTTTTCTATTGCTTCTTCCGTTACATCCTTGCCATTAAAAACCACCTTTTCTATAACGGATGTAATGTCGCCCTGAGCGTCTTCATGCACGCGCGAGGTCGTAACTGTTACCTCTTCAGTCTCGCCTTTGCCATTACGCAGCTCAAAATAGGTAACAATTTCGCCCGGGTACAAGTCCAGGCTATTAGAAAAATGCTCCACGGCCTTTTGCCAAGGATCGCTTACCTGAGCAAACGCGGGCAGCATAGCAAGTCCCAAAACAATACAAATTCCGATAAAGCGTGGTGTTTTCATATTTCCCTCATTCTCATTTTGCCTTTGGTTTTGCTGCTCAAAACGTTCTGGCGTTGTGTTTGTTTCAAACGTCTGAATTATTTATTTTTCATACTGAAGGTAGACCAATGTGCAGTATAAAAAGCTCGTTGAATAATAGAACTATCCATTTGCGTTTTACAAATAGCAAACCCAATCATTTTGGATTCACCAAACGCTCTAAAAGGAACCTGAAAAATGACTACTGATAAACAAATGTTTCCTCGTCACGGCTGGATTGGCCTGATTTTGCTTTCCACCGCCTGGATACTCAATTGGTCGCTGCCCGGGATGCGCACGCATTTGCTGTTTTTCCCGTTGTGGCTGGGATACTGTTTAACTGTAGACGGCCTGGTTTACCGACGCAAAGGCACCTCCCTGGCCACGCGCTCGTGGAAACGGTACATTGGCTTGTATTTGATTTCTGCGCCGGCGTGGTGGTTGTTTGAATTAATCAACCTGCGCACCGGCAATTGGCACTATCTCGGACGAGAGATGTTTACAGACTTGCAGTACGCCTTGTTCGCCTCGCTAAATTTTTCCACCGTCATTCCCGCCGTATTTGGCACCGCCGAACTGATGGGCAGTTTGAAGTGGCTACGTCGGGCCAAAACCTTTATTAAAACTCCGGCTAGCCATCGCAAAATGATTTGGTATTTTCTCGTGGGATGGATGATGCTGACGCTTTTGCTGATATGGCCGCGCTATTTTTATCCGTTTGTGTGGCTGTCTGCTTATTTTATCATCGATCCGATCAACGTCTGGCTCAACAACCGCTCATTGTTCGACTATGGCAAATTTGGCGACTGGCGCCCGGTGTGGGCACTCTGGCTCGGCGCTTTCACCTGCGGATTTTTTTGGGAGATGTGGAATTACTGGTCCTATCCCAAGTGGGTGTACACCACGCCGTTTGTGCAGTTTGCGCATATTTTTGAAATGCCGCTGATCGGTTATTTGGGGTATTTGCCGTTTTCTATGGAATTGTTTGCGTTGTATCATTTCGTCGTATATGTTGTGCAGCGGGAATCGGGCTTGTACGTGCGGGTTGTGGAGTGAGGGCAACTATGCATTTAATGTCTTTTTGTAGTTGATGGACTTTTTTGCGGTATATCCATTGCCTAATTCCTGAACAAGCTAAGACTCTAGTTTTATATATTCAACATTCAAGCTCACCATATTTTGGTATTTTAACTAGAGTTTCGAGTTTCAGACCAATAAAATCGTGAAAATTTACAAAAAAATGAAAAAAGTACTTGACTTTCCAAAAACAGCATTGAGAGCGATTCCTGTGTAAGTTATTGATAATATGCAATTAAAAGCGACTCTCAAAAACTTGTAGAGAATGTATGTTTTCTACAAGGAGATTTATTATGCAATAGTCGCTCTGATGTTCTACTTGTTCTTTGGCTTAATTTTATCATCCCGGCTGTGCCCGTTCGCCTGGCTTCAACGTTTGCCGAGCTGCTCATCGGCGCCGTGCTTTCTCATTCGGGTCACATTACCGATGCGCTTTATCACGTTGGTCATCGGAAGCATCATACGACCTATTACTGGATGCTTACCTCCGGAAAGTGGTCGTCGCTTCAATTAAATCAAAGACTTATCGAGTTGATCG
>CAYPZM010000084.1:0-15908 GCA_964414825.1 uncultured Cytophagia bacterium
AAAACCACATCCACATAATAGAGGTTTGGGGATTCGGCACTCCAAACCAATACATCACTGACGCGAGTTTCTAACGTTGCCATGCTCAAGTCCGAGCTAATTTTGGTTGAAAACGGGGCGCTGACCGCCTGACCGTGCAAACCGACGATTTGCGCCTGCAGACGATCGGCATGTTCCACAACACCGAGATGAACGTTCATGCGAAAGGAGCCGTCGGCCTTCGCGTCAACAGCAGTCCAGTCAATGTATTCCACGGGAACGGCTTTGAGATAAACCGGTCGAAAGATGCCGCCGAACACCCAATAATCGGCCTGGCGCTCGGCCTGATTGATACTCTCGTTGGCGGACATTTTGCTGACGGTTGCTTCGAGCAAATTCTCTTCGTCAGCTTTCAGCAACTCAGTAATGTCGTATTCAAATCGATAAAAACCACCCTGATGCACTGGTCCGGCCAGGTTGCCATTTATTTTCACCTCGGTATCGGTCATGGCGCCTTCAAATACAATAAAAATTCGTTTTTCATCCCAATTGGATGGCAGCGTGAATTCGTATTTGTACAAGCCTTGTTCCTCGGACTTGGGGCGGTCGTGGCCGTAATTGTATTCACCAAATCCCTGCAGCTCCCAGTTGGAGGGCACAGGAATGGTGGTCCATTCGCCGGATTGGCGGCCGCCGGTAACTTGAAATTGCCAATCCACCGTGTCGTCCGTACCGGCACCGGAAAGGTAAAAGCGCTCGGTTTGCGCTGAAAACAATGTAGCGCACAGCAGCACCACGCTAAACATCACAAATAGCTGTTTCATAACATCCTCTTTAATGTACAGTTGAAAAATTCTGGGCGGGAGAAGCAGCGAGTCAATTAAAAAAGGCCCCTGAAGCGGGGCCCGTTTTATTTGATTTCAAATTCGATATTCCCGGCCTTGCCATGCACTTGATCCTTGTATTCCTCAATAACGATTTCATCTCCGTTTTTGTCCAGGGCTTTAATCTCCAAATTCATTTTGCCGCTAGGAGCATCGTAAGGAACGCGGGTTTCAATTTTCCAGACATTCTTTTTTGTGGATTCGTCTTTTGAGAGTTGGAACGGCTCTTCAATCTCGTATGCGTACTCGCGCGGGATCACCATCACTTTGGAAACATTTTTGGCTTTGCCGGTAAACTCGACATGCCCAACAACTTGCTCGCCAACCGCGGCGGCTGCCGGTTCTACTTTGGCTTCCACCAATTCAATTTTGGCTTGGGCCATAGAGGCAACGAGAATCAGAAAACATACAACACTCATTACTTGTTTCATGCCAACTTCTCCTATATTTTGTTATGAGGAAAGTCAAGTGCCCAAAAGCACGGATGTGGTATTGTACTAAATGCATTGGTTTTTCACAACCAAAAAGTGCACAATTACGACCTGCTGCTGCAGCATTGGCTTGGGCATTGTTCAAGACCGCCGTGGTTTTGCTCCAAAGACGGCTTCTATCGCTACGATGGTTACAACTATATTCTCCTCGGCAGTGATCCGCAATCATCCCAAATGTCACGATGAACACTTTTGGGACTCACCAAATGAATTTTCTTTTAGGGGACTCGTAAGAATAAAGCCCGAGCTAAAATCGGGCTTTTCTCTATTGCACCGGATAACTAAATTCATAATTTCCCGAGCCAATCTCCAGCACCACTTGTTCGTCCTGTTGCGAATAACTGCGAATGTGATCCACCTTGGCCAAAGCTTTTCCACTTTCGGTAATCGAATCCACCAAAGCGCCGGGCAGTTTTACGGTGGCCGTTGTGTTGGCCGGTACCTGCACGGAAACAGTCAGAATACCATTTTCCACTTTCCATTCTGAGCTCACGTTGCCATATAGAGAGTGAACACCGGAACGCACAAAATCCAATCCACCACCAGGATGCGGTTGGAAAATGATGTGTTTGTACCCGGGTTGCTGTTCATCAATTTCAATTCCAGCCACGACGCGGTAGAGCCACTCTCCAATGGCGCCGTAGGCATAATGGTTGAAAGAGTTCATACCGGGATTTTGAAACGTGCCATCGGGCTTTAAACCGTCCCAGCGCTCCCAAATCGTGGTGGCGCCTTGGGTGATCGGATAAAGCCAAGACGGATATTCTTTGCGGTTGAGCAGCATGAACGCTTCATCAAAATAACCATAATCGCTGAGCACATGACAAATGAGCGGCGTGCCCAAAAAACCGGTGGTGATGTGTCCGAATTTGCGCACGTCTTCAGCCAGGCGTTCGGCCGCCTTTTCGGCAACATCCGGCGGTAAAATATCAAATCCAAGCGCCAACGAGTATGCCGTTTGTGTATTGGGCGACAAGCGGCCATTGGGCGTGACAAATTCATTCATAAACACATCTTTGGCCTTTTCCAACAATTCGGCATACTGCGCCGCATCGCTGGTTTTGCCAAGAATTTGCGCAATATTGTAGAGCAAATCCGTGGAGCGAATAAAAAAGGCCTGGGTGATAAAATCCTTGTCAGTGGTGGCGCCCGGATAATCGGAGCGCGTGGTATTGAATGACAGCCAATCGCCAAAGGTAAAGTCCGTGTTCCAGAAATAGGTATCGCCGGCGCGTTCGGCCATATAACCGACCCAGCCCTTCATGCTCTCGTACTGCACTTCCAGCATGCGGGTATCATTGTAACACAAATAGACGGTCCACGGCACAATGACCGCGGCATCGGCCCAGCCGGCGGAAGCGGAGTTGCCCTGGCGATTGTTCCCAATGGATAACACATCGGGGATGACGTGCGGGATCTCGCCATTTTTCTGCTGGTCGTAAATAAAATCCTTCATCCATTTGGTGTAAAACGCGGCCACATCGTGATTAAAACAGGCGGTACGCGCAAACACCTGCGCATCACCGGTCCAGCCGAGACGCTCATCGCGCTGCGGGCAGTCGGTAGGCACATCCACGAAATTGCCTTTTTGTCCCCAAATGATATTGTGCTGCAATTGATTAATCATGTCGTTGGAGCATTCGAAATAGCCGGTCTTTTCCATTTCCGAATGCACCACTACAGCAGTGAGGTCGTCGCGCGAGAGTTCGCCTGGCCAGCCTTCAACAGAGACGTAACGAAAGCCCTGGAAGGTAAAGTGCGGCTCGTACACTTCCTCTCCCTCACCCTTGAGCGTGTATTGAATCATTTGCTGCGCGGCACGTAAATTTTCCGTGTAAAAATTGCCCTCTTTGTCCAGAACCTCGGCATGACGCAATGTGATCTTGGTGCCGGCTGGTCCTTGAACGCGGATACGCATCCAGCCCACCAAATTTTGGCCGAGGTCGACAACAGTCAAACCCGCTGGCGTGGTCATAATTTCAATCGGTTTGAGTTCTTCCACTTTGACGATTGGCGGCCCTTGAGGGGCAACGATTTTAACATCTGGCGCGTCAAGAGCGGTGACAGCCATCCAATTGCTGTCGTCATATCCCGGTTTCGTCCAACCCGGTTTTTCCAGGCGCGCATCATACACTTCGCCATTGTAAATATCGGACGCCAAAATCGGACCGGTAGACGATTTCCACGAGTTATCCGAAACCCAGGTGTCGGTTTCTCCATTGCTGTAGCGGATGTTGATTTGCATCAGCAACGCCAAATCCTCGCCATAGGCATTACGCTGACCACGAAATCCGATGTTGCCGCGGTACCAGCCATCGCCCAACATGGCGCCGACTGCATTGTCGCCATCTTGCAGCAAATCCGTAACATCGTAGATCTGGTATTGAATGCGGTCTTGATAGGCTGTCCAGCCCGGCGTTAGCACTTCGTCGCCCACTCTTTGGCCGTTGATGTGTATTTCGTACACTCCCAAACAGGTAACATAAGCGCGCGCCGATTCCACTTGGCCATTTAGTTGAAACTCCTTGCGCAGCATTTGCGCCGGATTCGATGTGGTGATGTTTTCATCAATATCGGGATGAATCCACAACGCTTGCCAATCTTCAGGATTCAACAGTGCCATTTCCCAAAATGCCGGCTCACTCCAATTGGAGCGTTTACCATCATTGTCCCAAACGCGCACTTGCCAATACACGCGTTCGCCGGATGACAGCGCTTCGCCATTGTATTCCACATGAATGGATTGCTCTGACTCTACTTTGCCGGTGTCCCATTTCAGGCGCTTCCCTGATTTGACATCGCGCTCCGTGGCCGCCGCGCGGATTTCATAGGCGCTTTGAAACACGCTGCGTTTGTCGGACTTTAGCTCCCAACTCAATCGAGGAACGGTGACATCAATGCCCACGGGATTGGTTTTGTACTCGCACTTTAAATTTCCCACCTCCAACGCCACCAATGTGGAAAACGCGCTACCCAACAGAAAAAACGATCCCCACACACAGAACATCAAAGTCTTCATAGTGCAGCTCCCTTTCTTGCTCGTTATTGTTATACACAAACATAAATAATTTCAGACTTTAAACAAAACGATTTTGAAACAATTTAAAAAATGTTGGTTTTTGTTGCGATACTTGAATGGAAGCTGTATCTTGTGTTTTAATTAAAGGGGACGTCTTCTATCAAAATGTGGGGTGTAGTCATGAAATATTTTTTACTTTTCCTGTTATGCACATTTACTCTGCGAGCCGAACCATTTTGGTACCAAACCAACGGTCCGCATGGTGGGCATGTCACGGACATCATTAAGGACGAGGATGGAACACTCTATCTCGGTACCTTCAACACCGGTCTGTTTCGCTCGGTAGATGGCGGGTATACCTGGGAATCCATCAATGACGGCATTCCGCAATACGAGATCACGGCACTGGTTCAGGATCATCGAGGCTCTCTTTATGCCGCTGTGGGCGATAAAGGCGTGTATGTCTCGCAGGATAAAGGTAACTCCTGGCAATCGTTAAGCTCTGGTATTGAAAATGAGATGGTGCAGTCGCTGTACATCGATACGGACGAAACCATTTTTATTGCACCGCGCGGACAAGGAGTTTATAAATCTACGGACAACGGTTCCAACTGGGAAAGCATGGGATTACAGCATAAAATTTTCCAAACGTTTCTTAAACTTCCGAATGGTTACCTGTTTGTCGGAGGCAACAACGGCGACGTCTATCGATTGGCGCCAGGCAGTGAGACGTGGGAGCAAAAGAATTCGGGCATCCCCAACATCACGGTCAAAACCTTGGCGTATGCGCCCTGGAATAAGGCATTGTATGCCGGCACATACAGCGGTGGCGTGCTGCGCAGTTTTGACAACGGTGACTCGTGGACGCCGATCAACGATGGTTTTGCCAATTACATTTACGGCTGGATCGAAGAATTGCATGTGGCGGATCAAACTATTTATGCGTGCGCATCGCACGACCAGTTTGGCGGCTTGTACAATAGCACCGATAATGGTGATTCCTGGCAGGAGATCAATGTTGATTTGTCACATAAAAATTTGCAATCGCTGTTCATTGAAGACAATGGTATTTTCGTAGGCACGTTCAAGCACGGGATTTATTTTGCAAAAAACCCGTTCGATACATGGGAAACACGCAACACCGGCCTGTGGTATTTTCGCGCCACGGCTTTGACCAGCAACAAACAGGGTACTGTGTTTGCCGGTACGCAAGGTGGTGGCTTTTATCGAACCATGGATTTGGGAGCGATTTGGCGAGAGTGCAATACCGGCAATTTTTATTGGAATCGCAGCACCTTGTATTGTGATGCGGAAGACAATCTGTTCGGTGGCATTTTTCTCGGTGGATTTTTTATTTCCACCGATGGCGGTGATTCCTGGGAGCGCCGAATTGTCGGACTGTCGGATCTGGACATTCACTGCTTTTGGAGTCAGGATCAAACACTAATTATTGGAACTTCGGTAGGGCTGTTTAAAACCGACAATCTCGGCAAACAGTGGCAACGCGTCGGTTCGACGACCGGTTATTTTATCAACTGCATCAAAGCTGTTCAAGATGGCTTGATAATCGGCACAAAAAGTCGCGGCCTGTTGAAAACCACGGATGAACTGGCAACGTGGACCTCGCTCTCGGCCGACTTGCCAAATGTGAATGTCTCTTCCCTCATTTTGCACGGTTCCGAGCTGATTGCCGCATTGCCGGGTAATGGCGTGTTCAAATCAACGGACTCGGGTGTTTCCTGGCAAGATGTTACGTTTGATCTGTCCAATACACTTGTCAATATTTCAATTTCGGACGGCGCCCACATTTACGTTGGCACAAATGATGGAGTATTTCGTCTGCATGGAAACCAGTGGCAGGACGTTAATGAGGGATTATGGAATCGATCGATTCACGATTTGCACATCGACTCGCGCGGCTATTTGTGGGCGGCGACGGATATTGGCGTCTCGCGCAGCGCCTCAAAAGTCACAAACGTTGTTTCAATCACAGAGACCATTCCCGCAACGCTGCAGCTCAAAGCCAGCTATCCCAATCCGTTCAACGCCACCACAACGTTTGAATTCAGCATACCGAATACCGATCATGTCGTTTTAAGCATTTATAATATTTCCGGACAGCGTGTCAAAACGCTAGTGGATGAGATAATTGCAGCCGGGAATCATTCAATCCGCTGGTCGGCAGAGGATGCTCCCAGCGGCCTGTATATCGTGCAATTGCGCACTGGAAAGCAAATTGTATCGCGGAAAATTGTGCTGCAGAAATAGCGATTATTTATGGACCGTTAAAAGCAGTTTGGGGCGGACATACGGAATGTTCAAATAGTTATAATCGATTTTTTCCGGATTGATGCCCAAGCTGGACAGCAAGCTATTCGGGATACCGGGCTGCAGCACCTCTAAATAGGGCACCACTTCGTAAGAGCCAGGGTAAAGCTTGAGTTCGGTCGTAATTGCTTGAACAAAATAGCTTTGGCCGTCACGGCTAATGCGGGTTTTTTTCAAATCGCCACCGCCCCTATATTCATATGCCCTGAGACCCTGTGTATGAATATCTCGAAAAAATACTCGTCCCAACCGCTGCTCCTCGCACGGAACCAAAAGCATCTGAACCACCAGCGGATCAATCAAAACGGTCAGTTCGATCTCCATTTCAAAATTCAAGGTATCGCCGGCCGTGTAGCTGAGCGGACTGCAGTTCATGTCAATATTCAGCATTTTTTGCAGGATAATCGGGAAACGGATATAACCGGAAGCATCAACATCAGCCTGGCCATATTTGACTTGCCCATTCAGCAGCAACACCTTGCACGTTCTGATGATATAATTGCCCATGTAAACGTACAACTCATGCTCGCCAGAAAGCCCGCCACCCGGCTGAATATTGGGATTCGGCAGAGTCAACACAAAATCGCCATTCTCGCCAGCATACGTGCCTATATTTAAGCCTTGCAGCCAGACATAGGTGCCCTCACCGGAGGCGCCATCGTTCATGAGAATTTTTCCGCTGATGGTGCTGCCGTCCATGGTTTGTGTGGAATCGTCAAAAAATGGATTGTTCGTGCAGCTCGCCACCACCGCAGCAATGCAACACAGAACGGCTATTAACAATCGTCTGCTCATGCCTCTTTCGCGTCTCAATATTGTACTCCAAAGGTTACATAGATTCGACTATCGCGCAGCGCCAGACCTTCCACCAGCGTCTCGTCATTGATGAGATTGCGCGCGCTAAAATTGATATTGCCGCGCACCCTGCCGACGGGAAACGATTTGCCGGCGTGTACATCCATATTGGCAAATCCGGGCAGCTCGATTTCCATAAACCGGCCGTGCTCATCGCGAACCCAGCCGACCTGATCGCTTTCCATAAAGCCGTGCACCTGCAAGGACCAGCCGTGCGCCTGGTAACCGAGATTGCACACAAGTTTTTGGTCCGATTTAAACGGAAACGCCGACTTGGCGGAAACGTCGTATAACACCAAGCCAAGCTGCGCGGACAGGGCGTTTTGTAAGGCGTACAGCGTGCCGCTGATTTCGAACCCGGATATTTTCGCCGTATTCACATTATCATAAAACGCCATGGGAATGCCGTTCAAATAGTACATGCGGAATTTGTTGACATAGGACGTTCGAAACACATTGAATTGCAAAAGCCAGGCGTTGACATTTGACCACGGCATTTGACGACCGAGATTCAGACCGATTTCCATGCTGCTGCTCTGCTCGGGGTTTAAATTGGGGTGAATGTAATCCGCATCCGGGCTTAGAGACAACGGCGTGCTGAGCTGCTGGAACAGCGACGGGAATTTCACATTTATACTATTATTCACGTAGCCCTGAAAAGAAACCGTACCGAGCAAGGCTTCGAGGTTGGTTGAGAATTTAATCGTAGGCCGATTCCATTCGATCGTTTCAGGGTCCAAGGGGCTTGGGCCCATTTCAAAATCTACGCTTTGCCGTTCTGCGGTTTCCTGAATGTCGTTGATGACGCGGTCGTATCGGGCGCTAAAATCAAAATCCATGGTGTGCAGGGTTTCGGACGCTGTGGGCGCGTGATATTTCACAATCATCACAAAACCGTGGCGCTGCTGCTCGGCCAGCGCACCTTCAATTCCGATGGGAATGTCCTGGCTCATGCGTCGCTTGTCGAGAAAATCGAGTGACGCGCTTTCCCACTGGTACCCGGCCAGCACCTCAAAATCGCCGGCAAACCAATGTTTGTCCACGGTGAATTGATACGAGCGATTATCCGCCTGGCGATCGACATAATCCGGTTCCAACCACACAAACTGATTTCGATTGAACTGCTGCACCGCGCCAATCAGGCGCAAATGCCGAATCGGCCCCACGTGTCCGTTGAATGACGCACCCAATAGCTCGTTGACATTTTGCAGCGATTCGAAATTTTTATTATTGTCGTATTCTGTGGTGGTGTGCAAAACCAACAGATCGATGCTGCCGCCGTCTCCGGATTTCCCAAATTCATATCCCAGATGGCCCGAATGATGCACAACATCGTTTTGAAGGAATTCCGAATCATAGTTTGGCGAATAAAATCGCTGCGCGCCGCCGCGCTTTTGCGAGTAGGACAGGTCCAGCTTGTCCGCGATATTGTAGTGCAATTGCGCATCCCACACGCCGGAATTGTAGGTGCCGAACCGCTGCTGAAATCGCACCCAATACTCCGGCTGCGTGAGCGGCACGACATTGATGACGCCCGACATGCCTTCGGCGCCATACAGCGACGTGTGGCTGCCGCGAACCACCTCCACCTGCTGCACATCGTCCAAATTCAACAGGGACACATCAAATGTGTTGTCGTAACTGTTGTTCAGCTTGATGCCGTTGTACAACACAAGCACATCATCGGCATTGCCGCCGCGTATGGACACGGTTTTTTCACCGCTGAATTCTTCATTAATTTGGATGCTTTCTTCGGTTTTCAGCAAATCGCCGGCATCGATATAGCCGCGCGCCTGAAACGTTTCGCCACTTAAAATGGTAAACGACTGCGGCAAATCGCGGCCGAGTTGCATGGACTCGCGCGTCGATTCCACACGGACTTCGGGAGCTTGTACGACTTTGGGGATCAGTTCAATCCTGGACTTTGTCTGCAGTTGGGCATAAGATATCGACCTGGATTGGTAGCCGATGTGTTCAAACGCAAATACTGTAGAATCGGGAAGATCAGGTAAACGCAGTGAAAATGCACCTTTGGCATTGGTGGTGGCGCCGAGAGACGTCTCCTGAATGTAAATATTGACCGCTGGCAGCGGTTTCCTTGTTTCCGCATCGACGACCGTTCCCTGGATGACAGAGGCAGCCATAACTGCAGGACAACTGCACAAGGCGATCAAGAAGAAAATCAATCTCATGACGATACCGAATTGTTGTGGGTAAAGGACTGAAGGATTGTTCGATAGTATAAAGAATATGTCAAAGGCGCAATGTTTATTTGGAGCGACCGCGCGTTTGAAGATTTCTTTTTTTTTGGGGGGGGGGAACTTGATGTATCGGATGGGTTTTGTCGCTTCTATTAAAGCAATTTATTGTGGAGGATTCAAATAGAAAACGACAAGATTGAGGCGTATATTGCGAGTATTGGGGAGTAAATTCGTAGCACACCAGAAAGGTGTACTACGAATGAATTAACCAAAATGCTGTCGCACCTGTTTTAAGAAGCGCTCCACTTTGATGCGGGGATCCCCTTCCCCCAAGGTTTCAACGGGCAAAAAGCCGCGATAGCCGCCGGCGGTGATGATCTGTTCGAGTCGGGCCAAATCGATGGGCTCCTGACGCTCGCCGTACCAGACGTGCTCTTTGAGCTGCCAGGAGACGGCGTAGGGCAGCAGTTTGGCAATTTCCTCATACGGATCGTGCTGCCGTAAACTGCCGACGTCCAGCATAACGCCAAACCATTCGGAATTGACAGCCTCGACGATTTTTATGGTTTCCGCCGCGATTTTCAAAACATCGTTGTGGTTTTGCAGCGCGACAATGACGCCATGCTGTTTGCCAACCTCGACACATTCTTGAATGGCCGGCACCATCCAGTTAAGGGTTTGATCGAACGTATACCCTTCGGGGATGGCGCGTCCGGCAAAAATCCGAATAACACCAGCGCCGAGTTTAGAGGCCACGGGAATCCAGTTTTTCACCAGTTGCACATCGGCTTTGCGGCTCTCTTCATCAAGAGCGGCAAAATCATTGCGCACACCGGTGCCGTTGAGGGTGAGGCCGTTGACAAACGCGTATCGCTTTAGCCGGCAAATATAGTCGTCCTTCGGCACCTCGGGATAGCCAGGAAAATAATAGCCGGTGGCGTCCAGGGCGTCGAATTTATGTTCGGCGCAATAATCCACCAGGTCAAACAGGGTCAGCTCGCCATCGCGCAAAGGTCGATTAAAGGAATAGGCGTTGAGGCTAAGTTTGATCTTGGTTCCCGATAGCCGTTCTATTTTTTGAGCAGAGGCCGTAAACGGAGCCAGGACAGATGTCGCTGCCGCAGCCATAGATACTTGCAAAAAATCTCTACGATTTTTAATCATGTTTGCTACCCCTCTTTTTGATGTATTCTTTATTATTCAAAAATTGCCACCAGGACTCCAAGACACAAAGATACGGTCAGATAACTTTGAGTCTTGGAGCCCTGGTGGCATTTGAACATTTCAGGTCAGACTAGAAGAAAAACCGAAGGCCGGCGTTGATATCCAGCCGATTCAAATTCTGTTGAAATTCAATGGTTTGCTCCGCACCTTCAATCTCTTCAGATATGCCGCCGAGTAGCAAAGACACATCAAAACCCACGGCAATGTTTCGAGTAAACGAGTAATCAAATCCGGTGCCGACATAAGCGCTAAAGGTCTTGGCGGAAATTTCCTGGGGTTCCGGGAGAAATTGACCGGGAGTTGTAAAGCTCGACTGGCCGAGTCCCAAATCCGCGTGGAACAGCATGCTCCCTGTTACGGGTTGAAAAAAAGACACAAATAGTGCCATGGTGCTGACATCAAAATCTTCCTCTATACTATCCAAACTCGGCATATCTTGCGAGGTATTGTCAACCCGCAAACCGTGATACGAGGCGCTCGATGAATGGAGTACATATTTGAAACCCAGCCCCAAATTGCGCTGCAAAAAGACCAGCACATCTGCGGAAGGTTGGCTGCCGGTTTTAATGTCCTGCACATAATCGTCATAGCCTTCTGTCGAAATGGGCGACGTGTAAGCGTCCAGGTGGGTACCCACACCATATTGTAATCCGATACGTACGCGGAACGGCACGCCACGACGCACAGCCGGTTTTGTATAATCACTGCCGGGTCGCGACCATAGCACGCGCCCATTCGCATCCAAAAAGGCTTCGACCTGGCTAATGGGATAAAAGGTGGGCTTGGGATCGTAAAACGGGCTGCTTTTGGCGGGATTAAAGACAATTCCGGCCTTGCTAAAGCGGCTCAGGCGGCCTTTTACAACCTGATGATCTTGTTTAAGAACAATCGCCCGTACATTTTGTTTGAAAAATTCGAGTTTGCGCGCCGCATCCTGGCGATTGTTGTCTTGTGCGTAGCCGGAGGTGCTTGATAGGAAAAGCCCAATCAACAAAGCAACAATAAGAGGCGAGGTAAATTTCACTACATTAATCTCCTTTATTCTGAATCATCATTTTATCAACATCCAGGTAGCCGTGTACCTGATCAACAAACGCTGTACCATTTTTCATGCCACGTTGTTCAGACGAGTTTGTGTGAGTGGGAACATTGTAACTTTTTCTCTCACTTTTGAATCTGAGAGGAAAAACAATCGGTCTGAATGTTCATTTTCATAATGCCCAATAATTCAACAGAACAAGTGTGCACGAAGCATCACCCTATTCAGGTTGATCTTTTCCCCAACAACATTTTTTATATTTTTTGCCGCTGCCGCAGGGACAGGGATCGTTCCGGCCAATTTTATCCCCCGTACGCACCGGCTGAATTTCTACCCATTCCTCATTTTCCCAGTCAAGGTCATCAATTTCTTCATACCTTTCCTCCGGAGGCCCAAATAATTTCCTGAAATATCCGTATCGATCGAATACACTGAGAATTTCATTTTTAACGGTAAAGTCGACGGGCAGTTTGATATCTTGTCGTACCGAATCCAGAGATCCGCACACGTAGGAAGCGACCACGTTTTGTTGAAACAAGCGCTCAATTTGCGGCAACAGTTCATCAGCACGCAGCACGGTGACGTCACTGATTATTGAGCCAAGGGTTTCCGAATCGATCAATTGATCGTCCTCCAGATGTTCAAAAAAATAGTCCAAGACCCGCCCATAGATTTCAATCACTTTTTGCCGTTTGGCAGAATCATGCAATGCCAGTTCAAACAATCCACTGCTTACCGCCGCAATAGCGTAGGTATATCGATTGCGCTCGCACAAGAACGCCTCTAGCAACGGCAGTTGATTTTGCCCCAGCTTGTAGATGACTTCCCACATCGCTTCGGTGAGTAAATCCGCAATCCAGAAATCTAAAAATTCGGGTCCCTGCCGCAAAAAGTCAAGAACAACAGGCAGACTTTGTTCGGCTTGCAATTCAGCCAACAGGAACAAGGCATGAGTGGGGAACTCGGTTTGATTAAAATTAATATGACCGTTGTTTCTTTGCTCCCGATAATATTCGAAACGTCTCATACTGTCAAGCAGCGCGGTTTCCAAGTCAGGTATCAGCTCGTCCGGTGGCAAGAGAAGAAGCTGTTGCAGTGAAGCAGTTTCGATTTCATGAACACCGTATTCGTACAATTCCCATATTTCAAAAAAATGAAAATCTGGTGATTCTTTTGTTTGAATGGACTGGTCGTACGTATCGGGCTCTACCTCTCGGGCATTTTTTCTCTCTTCTTGCAGCCGGGCCAGATTGATTTCCATACGTTTCAACATTATCTTCTTTTCGGCATATTCACAAACCGCATGCCCGGGCAGCATTTCACATATCAAATCGAGATATTCCTCAGCCTTTTCCAGCTCACCCGATTCGCACAAAAAGTCGATAACAACTCCGTAGTAGGTGCTAACTTCCGTGATGTGAAATTCCTGGCGTTCGGGGTACAAGGCGTGCAAATCCAGAGCGTGACCCAGCATAAACTTGACCTTGGCCAATTGCCCGGTCTCAATGTACTCTTCTGCTTTTGTGATTTTAGCAAATAAATAATTGGGAAATCGCTCCAAAGCCGCATCATTTTCCCGAAAAGCCTGATTATCTTGATCTTTTATTCTGTAACCACTGACCAAATAATTGCGAAATTGCGGAATGTGTGGATACCGTTCTACAAAGCGCCTCAGTTTTTTGATGTCAATTTTATCGCTATAGACATTTTCATGAGCTTGCTCTATAGCATGTAAAACTTCTTTTGTATAACTGGCATCAAATCCAACCAGAGGTTCGTCGGTAATATCAAATGTAAGGTTTGGCATAACTATTATTTTTACCTCAGTGAACTCGTGTTATTTTAATCCGTCAACATGCTTTTGTTTCTATCCTGTTGATCCTTCCCTGGCCGTTTTTTGCTCCAAGGTTCGATTGCGTTCCTGGGCCGATCGGCTTTCGAAAAAGTTGCGGTACAACTCGGCAATTTTGTGAATGCCATCGCTGCCGCCAGCGAGCAAGCCGCCAGTGAGCAGCACATCCACAATTGCAAAGGCGCTGAGCTGAATTTTATTTGTGATCGCTCCCATGTCGATGATCGATCCCAGCGTGCGAATGCCTACAGCGGCAACGATCACACCCAATACGAGCCCCAACCACATGGAAATGTTGCGCGTGTTGTTGCGCCAGTTGCGTTTTTCTTCCTGGATGTCCGCGAGTTGTTTGCGGGTCTCAACTTCTTGTTCCGGAGGCATCGCCTTATGTTGCAGCACAAATTTGAAATTATTGATCAATTCGTCCAACTGTTCTGACTTGGGCGCACGAGTAATGGTGAGTAATACATCCATAGCACGTTCGAGCAATAATGAGGCGAAAAACAGCAACGCTAGCAGATTGCCGATATTGGATAAAAATTCGTCTTTGAATGGGATCGGTTCAAAATTTAAAACAACGACCAGTACGACAATGACCAAAATTATAGCAACAGCGAGAATCCTTTTTGCATTCATGACCATCTCCCTTTTATAGTTTAACGGATTTCCAGCTCGTCCTTGCTCGGTAACGTCGGAAACGAAGCATGCGGCTCGGCCTGGTACCAGTACGCCACCGAGGATACATCGTCCTGCAACGGCTGATAACGGCCGCCGCTGCGCCAACCCAGCGCTTGAATCGTGACTTTTAAATCTTTATCAAAACGGATCGGATCGGTGATGTGCCAGCGGTACAATCCGAAGCGGGTTTGCGATTTCCACAACAGATCGTCAGAGGGACGCACCACATAAAATCCGGCATACGGCGTAGTAAAATCGACATATTCGCGCTCGCCCGTCGGGACATCCGAGGCAAAACCGTAGGAGCCGCAAAAATAATCTTCGGTTCCGGTTCCGCAAATGGTGGGAAACTCGGCATCGCCATCCATAAAAAATTTGATCTCGCCTTCGCCCCACCAGCCGTTGTTGTTGCTCTGCCAGTTCATGTAGGTGCCGACATAGTGGCCTTTGCCATTGATGCCGTCAACTATAACATGATCCTCCTTTATTTTTGTGGGATTGGTGCGACGAAACTGCGCGTGAAAATAAGCCGCATCGTCCGGCACCTCGGTAAGTGCGTAGTTGATTTGATAATAAAGCCGCATGCGCTCCTCACCAATATTTTCCATGGTGATTTTGCATTTTTTACGAAACGGCATCACCCAATAACAATTGAGCGCGCTGCCCGGATTGACGCACACGGCAATGGAGGAGACCTGATGAAACTCGTTCCAGCCGCAAGCAAAAAAGTCGCCAACCGGCACTTCGACCGAGGGTTCGGTTTCGCCGTCCCAGTAAATGCGCAAGATGTTGTAGCGGTAATGGCCGGTCGGGGTCATCCAAATTTGCTGAATGGCGCCGGGCCCGGTTATGTCCGCCAGGGTAAAAGTTTCGCCGGCTTCGATATTGATGAATGGATTGACTTTCCAGCCCTGGCCCAGATCGCGCGCCGCATGCGACGCGGTGCCCTCACCGATTTCGGCCATGCCGCCATTGCCTTTTTCGCCGGTAAAATTCTCCGGACTGATGGAGCGGGATTTGGCATCGGACAAGCGGTACAAATTGCCCATGTTGGTGTTGATGCCGTCGAACGGATAGTCTTGCGCGACAAGCATTGAAGTAAAGCAAAATATCAAAATGCAGAGTAATCTCATTGTGAATTCCTTTTGTTTGTGTTCAACTTTTCTCGGATACCTATCCGAGTCCATTGCCTGTCCGGGATGCACATCCCGGACGATCGTTGATTGGAAATCATTTTACATGATTACTTTAACCATTGTTAAGAGCGAGCCATCGGATTTTCACCTACTCTGTAATTTTCTGCAAACAGTCATAAAACACCAAATCATCAGCCGCACCATTAAATACAAAAGGTTTGT
>CAYPZM010000085.1:0-15886 GCA_964414825.1 uncultured Cytophagia bacterium
GTCCGCCGGCGGCCAGCGCCGTGTTGACCTTTTCGGTAATATTGCGAATAACCAGAGGCAAATACAGCTTCCAATTGATAAAATACAGTGCCCGGAGCTTGCTGCTGCGCGTCTACAAATGAATCTGCCGAATTATCCAGCCGCGGAGAAATTCTCACATAGTCTCCGGACTTTGTATCCGAACGGCGGATATAAAAACCGGCACAATCATTACCGAGAATGTGAGCCTTCCAGGAAAGGAGCACCCCTTTTTGTTTGACAAATTCTCCGGCAAAGGCGGACAACTCTACGGGGGTAGAAAGATTCAAATTCCATTTCACCTCTTCGGACGCGCTGCCGTCGCTTATAGTGCAAGTCACACTATTTTCCGACGGAAATGATGGGCTCATGTACAAAAGCAACTTTGACTGATTACCGACCAAATTGCCATTGAGATGCCATAGATATGAAATTGGATCATTGTCTTGGTCAAACACCTGGGTAATTTCAAATGTCAAGCTGGAACCGTATTGAAACGACACATCAGATTCCACCGGCAGATAGGATATAATATTTGGCGGGTGATTGTTATTTTCGGCCGTTGCATTAAACAGCACTATCGCTCCATTTTCCAATGAGACCTTGAATGTAAACCGGCCAACACGGTTTCCGGTTAGGGCGCGCGAGGCCGCTCGTCCAAGCGAATCACTGAGAACCGGTTGAGCCGTCAGGATGGTGCCCCCGTCTATAGCTTCAAACAGAACCGAGGCGTTGGGCACGGGGTTGTTGTACACATCTTTGGCAACGACCAGCAGCGAATCAGGCAGCTCGGTATTCAAATTAGATACTTGATTATCACCCGCTTCTTTGCTGAGCTGAGCTGCAACATCGGGCCGTCCAAAGAGGGTTAACGTGAGGCTTTGATCCGGAACAGTGGGCGAGGTCACGGTGATTTTATTCTCGCCCGCCACAGTGCCCATAAAATAGTCAACCTGCGCCAAGCCCTCGTCATTCGTGCTTACCGTTTTGTTTGGCGACCCTCCAAAATGGCCACCTGCTGCTGTAGCCGTAAACGTAACCGAATGATTCGACATGGGCAAGCCCTCGCTGCTTAAACGAACCGAGAGCGGTTCGGCTAGTTTGCCCACAATAGCGGACTGGTTATCGCCGGAAACAACCTCCAACGTGGGAATTCCTTCAATAAAATTAATTGTGGCTCGCTGTTCCAGCATCCAATTTTGTGGAAGAACGACAGCCATGACCGCTTTTTCTCCGGCATTAGTAGAGGTCACAAATGCTCGCAACCGGCCTTCGGCGTTGGTAATCGAGTCCTCTTGCGTCAGAGTGACCTCGTCTCCGGTAACAATAAATGAAAGGTTTGAACCGGGAATTGGGGAATTATTTTTATCAACCAATGTCACGACAACTTGAGACTGACTGATGCCATCGGCAATAACAGGCGATGATGCGGTAACAGTTGAGCGTTTCAAGTCCGGAACCGACTTTTCGCCGCTGGTGGTTAACATAAAGGTGACTGAAGAAAACGATGTTTTGGCTTCGACAATGGATTGTCCTTGTCGAGTGCCCAAAACGACGCGCGTTTTAGCCACTCCCAAAGAATCCGTCTGAACGGTTGTGGAGGTGGCGCCATTAAAATAACATTCCCCAATATTGACTTTGAATAACACCGGGTAGTTTTGCACGGGATTGTCATACAGATCCGACACCAAAACAGCCAGTGCTTCAGGCAAGGTCTGTTCGGCTGTGCCGGTTTGATTGTTTCCGGAAACCAGAGTCAATTTTCGTGGAGGACCGGCAACACTATACAGTTGGAACAAGATTGGCGAATTGGTCACGCCAACAGCCCGCGCTTCAAACTGAATAGTTTGTCCTGCAGTGGTTCCAATGGTTGGCGTGGCTTCTGCAAAACCGTCTGCATTCGTTTTTGTTGTGAATGAGGTTTGACCGTCAAAAGAGGCATCACCCAAAGTGACAACAAATTCGACATTAAAACTTCGCATCGGCTGTCCGTCGGTGTCAAATGCTTTGACGACGAGCGGCGCTGCCGGTTCGTTTACAGGAACGTGTTGCTGGTTTCCTGATATCATCTCTAAACGATCCGGCGTTTGATTGGTTGACATAAACTCAACCTGAGGCTGCTGCTGCAGTACGAGATCGAGTCCAAGAACCTTGGCAGACACCGTTTTGGTTTCAGGTTGAATACTGCTCAAATAAGCGAAAATCCGCCCATCCGCATCGGTTATCGGGCTAGGCAAATTGATGGTGTTTTCACTTCCCGAAGCTGCAACCTCAACTGAAAAGCCAGAACCCACCGCTTCGCCATTCGAATCCCGCAAGGTCACCACAATTTCAGACGCGTCCAAACCATCTGCCAACACCGGAGTAGTGGCCGTTACGGTGGAGTTGTTAGGATCGACATCCATTCCCGGAAAAAACCACACAATAGGCGAATTTTGCAGAGGAGCGCCATTATTAGTTGCGCTGGCGTGCAGCTCATGGGGCGTGCCCAGGTAAGGGCTGGCTGTCCATGTTACAGAGGCAATGCCATCTTTATCCGTGTAAACATTGACCAAGTCTTCGTCAGATAAGGGACCTCCGGAGATCACCTCAAATTTTACTTGAGCCCCATTTACAGGATTTCCATACGAATCCTCGACCAAAACGGAAAAGGGCTCTGAAAACGGCTGGCCGGGCGTAGCAGTTTGCCCATCGCCTGATCGTTTCGATATTTTTGCAGGCGATCCCGCAGTAGCCGTAGCTTGAAATTGTAATGTATTTCCAGACAATTCGGCTTGCACGGTTTGTAATCCGAGGATAGGCCCCAAGGTCCAGGGAGCACGTGCATAACCTTGAGCATCAGTAAAAACCTGCATGGAAGCGGCACCATTAATTGAGCCACCCCCGCTAAGTACAGAAAAAGTTACGGATACATTGGGTGCTGCACCAAGCGTCAGATAACTGGCTTTTACGACCAAGTCCTGTGGCAGAGTTTGGGCTATCGGGCCTGTTTGCAAATCTCCAGAAACTTTGGTTAGGAGAAGTGCCGTTTGCTCCGCTGTTGCCGTAAAGCTAACCGGCGAGTTTTGCGCACCAAAAACAGTGGCGGTCATTTTTACCGTGCCTTCTTCCCCGCCCAGCCGTACGGAAACGGAAGCTTTGCCATCGCTACCGGTTGTAGCCGTTGCTGTTGGCTCAAACGAAGCCTGGCCTTGAGTGACGGCGAATGTAACCGTTTTCCCGGAAACCGGCTGTCCATCCTGATTCACAACCTTGACCACCAACGGCTGCGGCAGTAATTGATTTGTATAACCGCTCTGATTGTTCCCGGAATCGATGCTGAGCACATCATAAGCGACCGGTTTTTCGATAGTGAAACGCTGATTAGCTGCTACATTACGCTCTTCGGCCGTCGTGCCATCTACATAAGTCACGCGAATGTCGCACGTGGTTCGGCTGCCAAGGCCAAAATGCTGCACCAGCCCCGAACCGCTTAAATAGCCGACTACCGTAGTCACTTCACGATGACCCAGCAGGTAATTCGGATCACCAAGATGACCGCTCTCGTACACATCAATTTTGCTGCCCACACCGCCGACATCGCCGGCCGGACCAACTGTGGTAACCTGTACATAATTATTGGAGATCGGGCTGCTATTTTCGAGATAAATGTTTTCGAATAGTTTGCACGAGATATAAAAATCAAGATCGCCGTCGCCGTCAAAATCATAAACCGAACAACCGCGGGCATCGGCACCAATAATATCCGCGCCATTGTGTACAGTGGTAGTAAAATTTCCCTGGCCGTCATTCAAATCCAGGCGGCCGCCGATAGTGCGCTGATAGTCATTGTTGATGAGACGGTACATGTCCAGGTCGCCGTCGTTATCGATATCCATCAACTGCGTGGTAAATCCGTCCATCAGCAAATCGTACTCGGCCGTTCGATCGATAAAATAACCGCGACCGTCGTTTTCAAGTACATTTAAAGTGAGCGCGCCCTGGCCGGTTTGTCGGGTATTATTGACAAATAGGTCCATATCGCCATCATTATCAAAATCGGCAAACGTGGCCCCATCCGAACGCTTCGACACATCCACATTGCGCTCATCTGCCGCTTCGTGGAAATAGCCGCCGTTATTTATATACAATTCGTTGTCTTTATCGCGCTTGGAAATGTAAATATCGTAATCATTGTCATTATCGATATCCGCGACCGTAACGCCTTGGGTGCCAATTTGCTCAGGATCTTCGATAGCACCATCCGCACCACGATCTTGGCGGGTAAAGCGTCCGGTGCCATCATTGATGTACATTTCATTTTTCATACCCCAGTTAACGGCAAAGATATCTATCCAGCCGTCATTATTCACATCAAACACTACCGCACCGCGGGTTTCGCCATCGATATTTTCTATGCCCCGGGCAAAACTTTCTTCGCTAAAATAGCCGTTTCCATCATTTATATAGAGTTGATTGGGCTCCCAGGTATTGGCGTTAAACAAGTCCAAATCGCCATCGTTATCCGCATCAAAAAAAACCACGCCATGGCTACAACACTCATCCGCCACACCGCGCGCTTCTGTTTCATCTTCAAACGTGCCATCTGGCTGTTTGATCAATAACACGTCGCGCCGGCAGCCATTTTGCATACAATTGGCGATGTAAATGTCTTCAAGGCCATCACCATTCACATCTCCAAGTGTGAGTCCGTGGCCGCCAAAATCGGGAGCACCCAAACCGATCAAATTTTTACTATAGGTTTTATCCGTAAAAAATAGATTATGATTCGGCTCCATGGTATAGACTTTCATATCATGGAACTCGAGTTGCTGAATATTGGAATTCTTGTAATCTCCTGCCAAATAAAGATACTTGAATCGTTGAGTTTGGCCTTCAAAATGATTTTCAGCGACCTGAATATCGTCTATAAATACCGCGGCATGAACATGATCCCATAATATTTTTACATGATATTCGCGGTCATAAATCCATTTTTTGTCTTCTGGCGTGTATCGTTGCTCGCGCATGTCATGCCCGAGTGGCGAGACATCTACTTTGAAATAGCAGGCCTCGTCTGCCCCAACATAATCTTTACTCGTACGCAGATTAATCCAGCTTTCGTCTCCCGATTGATCAAGAGGATAATCCCAACTCGATGACAATAAAAGAAACGTATGTGCATTGTCGTTCACGTAGGTTGATGGGGCGAAATTTGTAAATTTTAGTTCAATGGTGCCCGCTTGCGGAAGTCGTTCATTAAATAAAAGGATTAATTTACTGTCACTGGCGATTGCCTTCCAGCCTTTTACATTATATTGCCCTTTTTTATTAACAATTCTGACAAAATGATCCTCTTTATCCTGAGTTAGAGCAGTTTCGTACAAAAGCTTTTCATGGTTCCAGGTTTGAGCCCAGCCAGTGAAGCAAAACAGTAAAATTGCGAGAGCCGTAGTCGTTTTGAGCATTCGTCTTCCTCATCCCGTTAAAAGCACATTAATAGATTTAAAGGTTTCAGAGATAGTATTGAAAAAATGCAGTTTTGCGAACTTGTAATACTTCTGGCATTGTTAAATTTCCGGACTTGCAACGAAAGAGCGGATTATTGATTGTGCTGACAATGTAGATGAAAGGGGTACGCACTAAATAAACCATCCTGTCAGTTTTCCCGACAGGATGGTCCGCAGCTTCGCCTATCCTCATTTTAACAAAATCATACGTCGTGTGTCTAAAAAATTATCGGCTTCCATTTTGTAGAAATAGAGTCCGCTTGGCGCTTTTAAGCCATTGTTGTCCAATGCATCCCAGGTTACGGAATGACGACCGGCTGGAACATTCCAGTTCACCAAGGTACGAATCCATCTGCCACGCACGTCAAATATTTTAATACTGACATGTGATGGAGCAGGCAGATCGTATCGAATCTCTGTTGAGGGATTGAACGGATTCGGATAATTTTGCAGCAAAGCAAAATCCTTGGGCATTTCGGCTTTCTGTTCATCTACAAGGGTCTGTAATTGAAAATGCGCCTGAAAGGCTTTGTTATTATTGGCATGCACCAATTTGGTGGCTAATGTATCAGTTTTATCATCATTCCAAAAACCGAACGCCCAGTTTTTGCCTGCCGAGGCAATCAGGGTAATTTGCTCGCCATAATCATAATCCGGCTTGTCGGGCATACGATTGACAACGGCATTGGCGCCTGCGGAAATTGAGGTATTCAAGGTGATACCGGAAATTATGATGCTAAACGCATCCGACCAGGGCGATATAACGGATGTATGGTTTTTGCACCGTGCCCGTGCGCGAACAAGATAGCTTCCCGATTCAGAAAATTTATGCGCCTTAAAATCACCGCCCCAGGCCAGATCATTAAATGCCGTAAAAGTGGTCTGCGATGTTGCGGGGTCAATCTCCTGCAACATCACTGCGCTGCCATATTTGCCCTTGAACTCGGCGCCTTCCATACCGCCAAACTTGATGCCAAGTGTAATAGCTCCATCCGAACCCGGCACTATGTTGGCAAAACGTGCAATATATCCGGTGTATGTGTTGTCCGATGGAAGCTTTGTATTTGGGGCAAAAACATTGTTATACAAAGGATTTCCGGTTTGATCTTTGCCTTTGGATGAAAGATTTACAAATCCATCGGCTCCGGTTAGCGTAATTTGAGAAGCTCTGATCCACCCGTAATCATCACGATTGGCATAAAACACTAGCAGATACATTTTACCGGGATCCAGACCACTAAACTCGAGCGTGAGTTTGTCATTCGGTGTGTTCATATACGTAATAGCGCCGCGACAATTGACGACCTGCCGAAATACATCCCAGGCATCCGTCTCTTCAAACGGCTCGGCGCCATTCCAGGCATCCAGCTTGCCAGAAAAAGTGCCGCCGCGAACCGATAGCGACATGTCCGATGGTTGTCCTGTATTGTAATCAATCAGCACTCCGGAGCTCGGTAGTCCGCTGCCGCCAACCGGCGTGGTAATCGTGGTGATATTTTGGTGCAGTTGCGAACTCAAATCAGCCCAAGGCGAAAGCTGCCCGTCTCCCCAATCGAATTGATATTCCAAATCGTGACCGAGCGAGCTTGAGGCATCCCGCACAAACACGTGCACCGGCTGTTTACGGAAAGCATTGGCTGTGGCATACAGCTTTGGCTTGGAAATATCTTCATCCAGGTTAACAAACTGAGCCATAATGCGCATGTTGCGATTAACGGTGACCGTTCTGGGATTTTGTTCACCGGATACATCACCACTCCAAAATGCAAAACGGAAGCCATCGGCTGATTTGGCGGAGAGTGTAATCACATCGCCGGCGGAGACCATAGTATCGCCAATCGATGGGGTCAGCCCGCCTGCGCCAACCGGCGTTGCGGTCATGGTTACGGTAAATTTATCCGCTTGAAAATTTGCGGTAATGGTTTTATTCTCGGTCATTTTAATCGATGTGATAGCACCCAGCTTATTGGCTACATCTCCATTCCACTGCGTAAATTGGTAACCAGGCGAGGCCACGGCCGACACATCAACGGTTTCGTTGGCATTATAGGCGTGGCTGCCTACCTTGGGAAGCGTTATGCCGCCAGTTTCGGGAGTTATATTTACGGTGAGCGTGTACTGATCCACAGCAATCTTTTGAAACTCGGCAACGACGGTTTTATTACCGGTCATTTTCACTTTGGTAGTTTGGCTGCTTGGGTCTTCTACACCGCCGGTCCATTGCTTAAATACATAACCCGGATTGTGAATGGTAGTGATATTGACAATTTCATGTTCTTTATATTTATGCGTACCCACTTTTGGAGCCGTGATGCCACCCTCAGTTGGCGAAACCATCATATTTAACGCAAACTCTTTGGGAGCTCCCGTTTCAAAGGTCGCATACACTTCTTTGTCTTTATCCATTTTGACATGCGTGGTTTGCGCCGTTGGGTCTTCAACTTCTCCCACCCATCCGGCAAAATAGTAACCATCTTTGGGAATGGCTGAAATCGCGACCAGTTCATCTTTGGAATAGGTGTGAATTCCTGGAGCTGGCGCGGTTGAGCCCGTACCCACCGGACTGGTATTCATGCTGAGAATGGAGTTTTCACTGTTCAAGCTTTCAAAATTGGCAATGACGGATTTGTTATCGTTCATTTTTATAGTCGTGCTGGCCGATTTCGGGTCTGCCACATCTCCGGTCCATCCAACAAACCGATAACCGGATGCCGGCGTTGCCGTGAGGTTGACAATTTCATCATAATCGTATTCACGACTTCCGCTTTCAGGTTGAGTTACGCCTCCTGATGAGGGGTTGGAGGAAATGGTTAAAGTGGCTTTTTCGGGTTGACCACTGGTAAAGTGTGCAGTTACGGTTTTGTTTTTATTCATCACGACAAAGGTGGTTGCAAGATTCGGATTGTCCACCTCGCCTGTCCAATGCGAGAACGTGAATCCCGTTTTGGCTACAGCGGTGATGTAAATCTTGTCGTTTAAATTAAATGCATGCGTTCCAGGCTCCGGGCCGGTATTTCCACCGCCCGTTGGATCGACTTGCATCGTAAGCAAAGCCTGATTCGATTTTTGTCTAAACACCGCTTCCACGGTCTTGTTTTGAGTCATCGTAACCGTTGTGGTAGAGCTGTTGGGATCGGCAACATCGCCATTCCAAGTTACAAACTCGTATCCCGACGCGGCTGTGGCTTGAATGGTAACCTGAGCATTTTCATCATACACATGCTGTCCCACTGCTGGAATTACGGAGCCACCGAAACTCGGGGTAAGCTGCACGGTTAACGTGTACTGGGCAATTTGTACAAAATGCGCCAAAACACTTTTATCCGAGTCGATGGTAACCGTGGTATTCGGGTTGTAGGGCTCTGCCACATCGCCGCTCCAATAATCAAACACATAACCGGCATTTTCGTTGGCGGAAATATTAATGACCGTACCATCTTCATAATAGTACGTGCCAATCGACGGCGTCGTGGTGCCGCTACTCTGCGGATGCACATCAATGGTGAAATTGAATTCTTTGCTGCCATGCTGAAAATTTGCAGTGACGGTTTTGTTTTCATCCATGGTTACAGTCGTAGTCGAACTGGACGGATCGCTTACATCTCCACTCCACGAGACAAAATAGTACCCCGACGCAGGAGTAGCCGCGATGGTTACTTGCTGCCCGGCTGAATACGCGTAAGTCCCTCCTGCTGCGGGCGAGGTCGAACCGCCGGCACCGGGATTGGCGCGCATGGTAAGTTCAAACGTATCAGGCGCCTCCTGTTCAAATACGGCAGTAATGTTTTTGTCCTCGTTTATCTGGATCGTCGTTGTGGCATTGGCGGGTTCAGCAACATCGCCCAGCCATTCTTTGAACACATATCCCGGTTCGGGCACCGCACTAACCGTCACGGTTTGATTGTAATTGTATTGATGCGTACCAACCGCCGGAGTTGTGGTGCCACCTTGCGAAGGCGATACATTTACATTCAACGTGTATTGGTCCGTTGGCGCAAAGTTGGCACGTATTTCTTTATCGCCGCTCATTAAAACCGTGGTTGATGCACTTTGCGGATCACTCACATCGCCGGTCCAGCCGGTAAATTTGTAACCTGGTTCCGGCGTTGCAACAAGCCCCACGGTTGTCCAGGATTCGTACGTGTGCGTACCGCTTTCAGGAGTTGTCGTACCGGTCAATTCGGGAGATAAAGTGAGTGTCAATCGATACAAAATATTATCAAAATGCGCCACCACGGTTTTGTTCTTATCCATGGTAATGGTCATTTCCGCATCAAAATAACTGTTAAATTTTCCATCAATTTCCCACTGCACAAAGCGGTAACCGGCATTTGGACGCGCTTCAATCGTAACCTGCTCGCCCCGTTTGTAAACGTGGTTGCCAATGGCAGGAAATACATCGCCCATGGCTTTATCATTCACATCCATGCTCAACGTTAAATCGCTCACTTGCTCAAAATAGGGCGTGTAAGTTTTGTTGGATGTAGCTTTTATGGTGATGGTGGAAGTGCTCAATGCCGGATCGTTATTCCAGTTTTTGAATTGATATCCGGAATAGGCCATTGCCCTGACTGTAATTTCTTCATTTTCATAGAGCACATAGGTACCCGGTTCCGGGTCTGTGGTTCCTTGTGATGCGTCGGCGGGGGCCTGAATTGTGATCGTATATTGCGGAATTTCAGTAAAAAATGCGGTAACGGTTTGGTTGGCGTTCATAGTTACCGATGTTGTCGGACTATTGGCATCGGCAACATTGCCCTCCCAATGATCAAATTGATATCCTTCATTGGGAAATGCTTCGACCTGCACTTGCGTGTTTTCATAATAGCTGTGTGTTCCAGCCGCAGGAACCGTACTGCCGCCCGCGCTTCCACCAGGATTGGTTTGCATAGTTAGCGTATATTGCGGAATGGCTTCAAAATTTGCAGTCACGGTTTTGTTGCCATCCATATAAACTGTGGTTTCGGCGGCATTATTATCACCTACGGCTCCTGTCCAGTTGACGAACCGATATCCTTCGGAGGGCAGCGCTCGGATTGTCACCAGGCTGTTTTCATCATAACTATGATTTCCTTTTGAAGGATCGGTACTGCCCCATCCGGATTGATTGACCTGCATCGTCAGCGTATGCTGCGGCGTCGAATTGAGGGCAAAATTTGCGGTTATGGATTTTGCCGAACTCATGGTGATGGAAATGGTGGGATTGGTGCCGGAAGCGTCACCGGTCCAGTTGACAAAATGATAATCGGGATTTGGCGTTGCCGTTACTTGCACAACCTCATCCTCAAAATAATTATGAGTTCCCGCTGACGGATTTGTGGTTCCCCCTCCGGACGGCGATATCGAGATCGTGAGAGGAAAAGTAGTATCCATCCCAAAATTAGCTGCTACAATTTTATCCTCATCCATAATCACCGTGGTAGATAAAGCATTCGGGTCTGCAACATCACCCGTCCAATTGGTGAAAAAATAGCCGTTATCCGGACTGGCCGAAATGGAGACCACATCCCCGGAGTAATAGGTATAAGAACCTGCTTGAGGTGTTGTTGAACCCCCCTCGGTATCCTGTATGGTTAGTGTAAATTGCACGCGTTCAAAATTGGCACGCACGGTTTTGTGAGAGTCCATGGTGACAGTTGTGGAGGCATTGTTCGGATCGGCAACATCGCCCGTCCAATTGACAAAACGGTATCCGCTGTTTGCGTTGGCCAAAATGCTCACCACATCGCCGCTGTTGTGCGAATGGACACCCACTTCCGGAGTCGTCGAGCCCCATCCCGAATCGTTCACTTCCAAAGTCAAGTCATATTGAGCTCGTTCAAAATTTGCTGTAACCGTTTTATTGCTGCTCATGGTGACAGTCGTCGTAGCACTATTTGGATTTGCAACATCCCCAGTCCAATTGACAAACGTGTAACCCGATGCCGGTGTCGCTGTTATGTTCACCACTTGATCCGGCGAATAGTCATGCGGCCCCACAGGTGGAGTGGTTTCTCCCCAACCGGATTGGTTGACCTGCATGGTTAAAGTATAGTCTGAAGGCGAAACCGCTTGAAAATTTGCGGTTACCGCTTCATCACCATTCATTTCAATAGTTGTAGTGGCATTATTGGGATTAGCGACATTACCGCTCCAGTCCACAAATTCATAGCCCTCGGCCGGTGTGGCTGTGACAGAAACCTGCTCGCCCTCACAAACGCTTGTATCACCAGGGGCAGGTGATGTGGTTCCGGTGCCCGCGGGTTCAACTGTCAGAGTGAGTGTATGCTGAATGCAGCGAAAATGCGCGGTCACAGTTTTATTGCTATTCATGGTAACTGTGGTCGTAGAGCTATTAGGGTCGGCCACACTGCCTTCCCAATAATCAAATTGAAAACCAGAGTTGGGCAGGGCTTCCACGTTCACGACCGTGCCCGAGGAGTGATTATACGTTCCAGGAGATGGAGACGTAGTACCGCCACTCGACGTTTGCATGGTTAACGTATAGGTACTTGTTTGCGCGGTGCCATCCAGCGCAACCATGATGCTCGCATGACCTTCAAATTCCTTTGGTGGCACAGGATCGCCGGTCACCGGATCGAAATAGGAGACCTCGTTTTCATCAAACGTATGCTCCACGCCGGCACTGGCATCCCAACATTTGAAAATCATGAAATTCCCTTCCGTAAATCCGGTATCGCCGTTATTCTTTTTATAGGCGATCAGGCTAATGGGGTCGGAAGGGGTGCCTACATGGTCTACCACTTTAACGCCGGCGCAAGTCGAACCATCAAATACGGCTACTTCGTCTCCGGAAAGTAAATCTTGTCCGTTTAGTTTGGCTTCGATAACATAAATATTCATAGGCTGGAAATTGCTGCTAGGAGGCGTGAAATGCGACTGCGAATATACAGCAACCGACAGCAACATAAACATCAGCCCCGCTCTCAACTTGATACGATTCATCCTATAACCTCACATGGGAAAGTCACGTTCGTTTTTTCTACGCATTTTTGCGAGTTTATATTGTCAGGCCCCATCACAACACTACCCTACCGTTTTTCGCTGCCAAACCACATTGTCGCATAAACTTAGCTTTGCAAACATGCAGCTTTCGGGCCAAATACGTGTCCAACTCGCATAATCCCGGATTTGTGTCATTGCAAAAACAGTCGCGTTTGCTCACCCTTGTTCGGATAGAATAGTAAAATAATAAGCTGTTTTACAATACTTTATTGTAATTGCTGCTTGATCATTTTGTTTTCAATAGTTAACAGCTCTTGTATAATTTCGGCATATGTTACTCTGTAGATAAAAAATATTTTTTATATCCACATTTTTTGTTTCATTGTGGATCAGTTGTGTTCCAAAAACACAATGGTTGATCTTTTTTCTTGTCTCTATTATATTAATGCTTAAATTCATTTGGGTTCAAAAAATTTCGAACTCTTTGTCCTTATACGAGTTATTAAATAGAACCTAACCGTATGGCTGTTATGAAAATCTTTTATTATTTGACACTTTTGCTAACCGGACTCGGCTCACTTTTATGGGCGGACGTCAACGATGACTTGTTAGCCGCTGCCAAATCAGGTGATGTTGCTGCCGTGAATGAAGCGCTCTCGAACGGTGCAAACGTCAATCACAAAACCTTGCTGGATGAAACGGCGCTTATTTACGCGATAGACGAATGTCAGACGGATGTGGTGCGTCTATTGATAGAAAAGAACGCCAACATTGAGGTGGTAACCAAGTTGCGGCAAACTCCTCTGATCAAAGCGGCCGCTGAAGACGGTGCGGAGATTGTGGAATTGCTGTTGAAAGAAGGAGCAGTTGTCAATCGAAGCGATCCCAAAAATGAATACAATGCCTTATTCAAAGCAGTCGAGTATGACCGCTACAAGATTGTTGAGCTGTTGCTGCAGAATGGGGCTGATATAAACTATGCAAACAAATTTGCAATCACTCCCCTCATGCTTGCCGCACAACACGGCAATGCGGATATAGTGGATTTGCTGATCAACAATGGTGCTGACGTGCAAGCAAAGTCGATTATCGGCAAAACCGCATTGCTTCTGGCGCTGGAGTTTGATCATCCTGAAATTGCAAACTCCCTTTTAATTGCCGGCGCGGATGTAAATCAGATCGACAAGTACAACAATTCGCCGCTTACATATGCGGCATCTTTGGGTTACGGCGACATTGTCAGTACACTGGTGGAAAATGGTGCCGATATCAACCAAAAAACCGGCGATGAAAAATCCGCGGCCCTTTTGGCTCAGGAACATGAACATACCGACATTGTTACCTTTTTGCTAGAAAACGGTGCCGACTCCACGGGTATTGTTTTCCCGGACTCTACCACGGAGGAATTTGTGCAGCTTGTTGATACAACAGCGTACGATGAACCCCCGGCGCCTATTGGCGGACTGCAGGCGGTGCAAAAACGGCTACGCTATCCCAAAGCTGCTAAAGAGCAGGGCCTTGTTGGCACGGTGGTTATCAATGTTCTGGTCGACAAAAACGGTCGTGTGCAAGAGACAGAAATAATGGAATCGTTTGACAATGAGGACTGCAACAAGGCTGCCGAACGCGCCCTACGCAATACGCGATGGCAAGCCGCCAAAGTGGGACGAAAATCTGTAGAAGGATGGGTGACCATCCCTGTGGAATTTAAACTGGATCCTTAAAATATTATGACGCAAGACGACTCGTCCATTGGACATGATTTTTTTCTAAAAACAAAATACAACCGTTCGAGCATGCCGCGCGGTCGTTTAAACTTGCTTCACAAGCCTCGAACGCATAAAACCTACCCAAAATCCGAAAAAATATCTTTGCCCACAGAGTTGCCGGATATCAATCCGAACTTTTGGGACATTGTACGTTTGCGCCGCAGCCAACGCGAGTTTACCAGCAGTCTGATGACCATAAAAGAGTTATCTGCACTCTTGTGGGCATCGCAAGGCGTTACCAAGAACACCGGGTATTTTCAATTTCGCTCTGCACCGTCGGCCGGGGCCCTCTACCCTATCGAAACCTATCTTGTTGTGAATAATATCGAATCCTTGCACAAAGGCGTCTTTCATTACAATGTTCGCGAACATGCTTTGGAGCAATTGCGCGCGATTAATGCATCCGAACCTCTGGCGCGCGCTTGTCTGGACCAGGACTGGATGATGTTTGCCAATGTTGTGTTTATCTGGACCGCCATGTTTGAACGCTGCACCTGGAAATATTCTCAACGCGCCTATCGCTACATGTCGTTGGATGCCGGACATATCGCACATGCCGTTGCGTTGTCGGCAGTGGCCCTCGGTTTGGGTAGTTGTCAAGTAGCAGCATTTTACGATGGGGAATTAAACGAATTGCTGCACATTGATGGCGACCAGGAAAGCGCTTTGTACGTCACAGCGGTGGGACGTGTTGATTAACGCGATTGGCTGAGGGGGATAAATTGGGTGGATACTAAAAAATCATCAAAATAAATCACTTGATCTTTTTTCGGTCGATACGCATCGGAATTGCCCCCAAAAAATGTTGAAAAATACATCCGATCCACAAGTAGCTCATCCGGATCACAACTCTCATCCCTAAATTCCAGTCCAGTGATAAACAACGCCAACTCGCCATTCAGCCAGGATTGCACTTGGCCATTGGATTGACCAATATCGTTCACGCGCACTCGTGTTTCAACACGCTGCCATGTCCCCCGTTCGAAAAACAAGATTTTGGCTTTGGGCTCGTAATTCTTGAATAAAACAGGATCGCTGTCTTGCTTTTTCTGCCACGGAAACACCTGGCCATATTTCCCTGGTTGGTCTTTATGGTAAATATATTGCATAATCCGTCCATTTCGCCCCCAATGTATGCGCGAGCTCCAGCCGTCATGGCCGCTTGGCTTATTGCCACCCGTATTGCACGCGCCCCCGCACAAGCCGTGCAATTTGCCTCCGGCGCGAAAATCAAAATCGTTTGGAAATTTAACCCAGTAACTGAGAAAAAGCTCTTGATGTTTGCCAAAATTGGAAGCATACCACGAAGCGCCGGAATTAAATGAACGAAGTTTGCCTGCAGGATAGCGCACCGCAAGGGCATTTCCGCGCCCATCATCTCGATTTACGACGGACACCCGTCCGCCCGGAAAAAAGGTGCCCAAAGACTGCAAGGTGCCAAAATCACTGTTTACATCAAATATACCATACTGCTCACCGGGTTGATGCGTCTCAAATGAGACGCTCAGCAGCACCGGAGAAGATTGGCTCGCTTTCATAAGCACATTATCAGTTTGCGGATTGCGACACGAAAGCAGCACGAAAAAAAATATAAAACAATTTAAGAAGAGCTGTTTTCGCATTTTTGGATTTTGAGATATTTTGCAATTCCTGTTTCGTCGGTTA
>CAYPZM010000086.1:0-15819 GCA_964414825.1 uncultured Cytophagia bacterium
TATATTCGCGCACGAGTCTGGCGGCTTGCGGAATTTTAAACTCTTCAAACTCCATACGACTGGTATCTGAACTTGCGAGACTGATATCTCGCTTGTCGGTAATAATCACCTCACTAAGAATATCCCTGTGTTCGGAATTGACCAGTGTTTTAATTCCATCTTCGGCGCCGCGGGCAACTTCTACATCAATACTGCCTTTGGTTTTTAGCGTATCGATAATCTCGGTATCAATTTCATCCCAATTATTGCTCACTTCGCCTTCTAAAAATGAGCAGGCAGTACGTCCATTCTCAAGATATTCCGTTTTGATGACTTGACGGCTATTAAAGAAATTATACACGGAGATGACTATCAAAACAGTGGTAAAGATAGCCAGCGAATAGAGCCAATAGCGCATTTTCAGGCTTAACGGAATGGTGGAGAGTGCGACTTTGCGCTCTTTGGCTTCATCGCGATTTTTCACCATCCACAGCTCGTTGCCTTCTTCGGTTTTGCGATATTCGATATTGTCGAGCAGCCGACGCATGATAAAAATGCCCAAACCACCGCGTTTGCCAATTTCCACATACCGCTGCAAGTCCGGACTGCTGACCTGGCGCGGATCAAAGTACTTGCCCTGATCAACCAAAACAATGGTCAGGCTGTTCTTCTTGGCAATGGCCCGAATGGTAATATCGCCCGACCAATCGCGATAGGCGTGTTTGATAATATTGGTTGCGGCTTCGTCAATGGAGAGTTTAAAGGCATTAATTATCCGTTCGGAAAAACCGAACTTTTTTCCGACGCGTGTGACAAAATCGCGTAGATCACCCAGGTACTCGACTTTGCCGGGTACACGTAATTCTTCTTTGGTGACGTTTCTAAACAATAGGCAACAATCCTCTAGTTTGTTGCAGGAGCTCCGTTTGCTGCTTGTCGTTTTTTATTTCGCGCATAATCCAATGCGCGAAGTATGGTTTTATTCAAAGGTTGCAGCTTGAGCGCTTGCTCATAATATTGAATGGCCGAATCATAATCCTTATCCTTCAGTGCATTGTAGCCATTAACGTACAATTTTTTTACATCCGGCGTCATATCCATTTGTTTGGCATTGGCGCGGGCATTGGCTTCTCTAAAGCGCTTTTGCAGTTCTTGATTGTTTGGCGATCGGCGTAACGCTTGCTCGTAAATTTCTGCAGCCTCTGCCCATTGATTGTTGTTCTCATATTCCACGGCACGACGCAGCAGGTTTTCGTATTCCAGTCGACCTTCCAGTTCGCGAATTTTGCCCGCGATGAGGGTTTCCCAATCTTCAACCCCGCGAGCCAGTTGCAGTGCCTGATTATTCAACTGCAAGGCTTCAAATGAACGGCCACGATTCTGCTTATCATTTGCTGATTTGATAAGATCGGCAATGCGGCGTTTTAAATCGTCGTCCACCATAGCCTTTAACTGTAAAACCATTTCATTGTCCGCATCATACGCCAGGGCGCGGTCGCATTCTTCAATGGCCGCGCGGTACTGCTCGGATTCGTAATAGGCCATAGCTTGATCGTAATGTTGTTGAACCAACTGCTGCTGTTGGCGTACTTGAACCTCTTCGCGCGCAGAATTGACTTGTTTATGAAACTCGCGCTCGCGTTCTTTTTCCAACGCAGCAATAATTTGTTCCTCAAGGGTTCGCGCATCATCAAATTCGGGATCTTCACCTTCCGGATCCCAAGCCAAAACTTTATCGATGGAAGCCTTGGCGCGCGTATATTCGCCATCTTGAAAAAACTCACGCGCTTCAGCTAATCCGCTGTACAAGGCATCGCGTCGGTCTTTTGCATATTGCTTGCGCGCTTCTTCCTGAATTCGTCGCACCCGTTCGGCCTCGATGGCCTCGCGTTTTTCCTCACGAGTCATACCGATGCTTGCCGTGATAGAAATGCGGTGGCTGCTGCCAAAAAACGAGTCGACGCCGTTCCAATAAGAATAATCGAGCTGAAAGCCCATATGGCTGACACCAAACCCGTACGTTAAACCATAACCATCGTTGTTGGAGCCGCGCTTATTGTAACCGAGACGCAGCATAAAAAAGTTACGAAATCCAAATTCCGTTCCCAAGTGTAAAAAGTCCGGAACAGTCGAATCCTGATTTTTATCCAACTCAAAGGCCATTAACAGATGATAGGCGCCATCGCCAAACAAAAACGGCCGCGACATGCCAAAGCGGAAATTGCGATTACTAAGCTCTTTGTGACTCTCCAATTGCATAGCGCGTTGAAAGGCATTTTGATAATTAAAACCCATGGTCCAATTGCGCAACAAGGCATTGTCAAACGGGGAATAAACGAGTAAACCGACATCGCCGCCCAGGGCCGACTCGGTAAATGTTCCCCAGTCGCCCGCTCCCTTATTCGCCAAACCGGGCATATCCAGACGATCGATTTTGGCGGTGGCGCCAATGGAGATGATGTCGCCAAACAGCTTTTTGCCATAGCCGACCATGTACATCACACGGCCGTAACTATCGGTGCCGTAAACCGATGCGTTTTCATCCGTAATCATAATATTGCCGGTAGCAATACGCAACAGTCCGGCGGAAAACGTACCGAATGACAAAGTCGGATAGGTCAAGGACAAAAAATCGTAATGGGTTGCCGCGGGCAGCGTGGTATGATAGAATCCGATACTGAGAGTCGACACATTTTCCAGGGCCGATGGATTCCAGTACAGGGCGAACGGGTCGTCCGCCACGGTCACATACGCACCGCCCATGGCCATGGCGCGCGCTCCCACGGGCGTATCAAAAATATCGGTGGTGCCACCCCAGGCATTGCTGTTGCCGGTGCCGCCGCCTTGTGCTGCGGCTTGTGCGAAAAAGCCCATTAGCAAAAGTGCCACAACACGGCACACTTGCGCTCGAAAAGCTGCTTTATATTTTACTGTCTGTTTCATATCAGCGTACAACCACTATTTTAGTCACGGCCTGTTCACCATAATCGGTGCCAAGGTAGGCCAAATATACTCCATTTACGACGGGTTCACCCACGCCATTTTTGCCGTCCCAGATGATATTGCCCTGGTGCAAACCAATCCTTGTATATGTTCCCTCCGGATCATTCGCTTTGGTTATTTCCCAGGTCTTTACCAATTCACCCGTTAACGTGTAAATATGAATTTTGACATCGCTCTCTTCTTTCAGATAATACAGGAAGGAGGTCGTTGACGATGTCGAATTGAATGGATTTGGATAATTGTAAAACGAGTTGGCTAAATTGCCATCTACCAAGATCGCCCATTGCGAGTAGAAATTTGCAGATGTTTCATTCAATACGGCTAGTGGATATTCATAAGTGTCGACAATTTCCACTATGTTTAGAGAATCAACTCTGATACGAAAATCCGTAGCTTCGGCTTGATCCAAAATATCGACTACTAATACGACGGAATCAGCGCGATTGCCTTCAATGTTAAATACTCTGTCAAATTCCAGAATCAGCGAATCCGGATTAGAAAAAGATAACAGTTCGCCATAGACAACTGTTGTTGAATCTATGCCATACTCGATTTTTGTTGAATCTATGTCTCCGGCACTAACCGCTGCTATTCGTTTAATCATCGCTTTTGGTGAGATAGTCTCATCCTGCGGGTTGCGGAATGACAGATGAATTCGATTAAGGGTTGAGGTTGATAACGACGCATCTTGATTTCGCAGTATCAAGCCCATCATTTTTATATTTGCAGCGCCTCGAGGCACAGCGGTATTTTTCTTTTCGCGAACGACAAAATCACTTACAATTACTTTACCCGCTTTAACATTTACGCGCACAATAGCCGACAAATCGCCAACCACACTGTCTACTTGAGCCCGGGAAAGACTATCATCTGGCAAAACAAGCAAGTTCACCTGAAATTCAGCCGGTATTAAAGTTGTTTCATTCGGAGACCTGATCTTCCAGATTGCGGTATCATTCGCGGCTACAGTTACCGTTGTATCGCTGATCAACTCAAACTGAAATGTCGAATCCGGCGGTAATACAAGCTCGGCTTGATATGAACCTACCATACGAGCTTCACCCAAATTCCCCAGCCAGGCTTTTAATTCAAAAGGAATGCCTGGTCGAACACTTGCGTAATCCACAGCCCGCAATGCTATTATAGCTTTATCTACCACTTGGACTGTAAAATCAACCGTCGACTCTGTGGCAATAGCAGGCTCCTTTGAATTTTTATCCCGTGGCAAGTTCTTTACCTGGAATGAAAACGTCTGTAACTCGTCACTACTTATAATTGGGGCAATAATTTCCCATTCGGGAAAAATTCCACTTTCCATATCCTGGACCGAGACAGTTTGCAGGGGATCACTCACCAGATCAAAATTTGAATTTGTAGGCGGCGTCAAAATTCTGATACTGACCGAGTCCTTTTCCTCTTTGAGATAATGTGCGGTTGTACTATCCCAGCTCACTTTTGTTCGAAACCGGAATGTTTGGCCCGTCGATAGTTTTATCTCGGTCGATTTGCGATTATCAGGATATGAAATCCTGGTTTCGATATTGAATGTTGTGCGTTCTTTAATAGGTATCGGAGATAGTTCAAAGGTCGTAGAGTCCTCGCGTTCCGATCGCAAATCTTTACCTTTAACCTTTACATAGGCGCTAACCTCGAAAGGCGGTATGTTTTGAGGTGCTATCACCGTCCATTCTTGTATTGGGTTATCTTCATCTGCGGGTAATGTTTTCTCAGGCCCAATAACCTGAAAAAAGTCATTTGGATCTACTGGATCAAAATATAATGTTGCTGTTCGTTCTGTGGCTTTTATGTCCTCAAATCCGATATTTGCGATTATCCGAAATCGCTGGGATGTGGAAACTGTATCGATTGCTGCAACGCCAGCCGTGCCCGCCATTATTGAAACGGCATTTACTTCTATTTGACCACCATCCACAATTGCCGTGCGAAGATTCCGTTCTTCATTTAAGACTTGAGCAGTTGTATCTGTATTGCTGTCATTGGGGATCGTAATTATTCTAACGCTAATTTGGCCTTCATTGACCTGACTTTGAGGAGCAATGATATCCCAAGTAATAGTCGAGTCGTTAGAAAACTCTTTGGTTATGTACTCGTCCGGCGCTGGCGAAAACCCATTGGGAAGGATAAGCTGCACTTCACCAACACCTGTATAAGGAGCCCCACCATTATTTTTAACTCGCGTGATAATAGTGGCGGTTTGGCTTCTCGTAAAGTGTGCTTCACCATTTCTCATGACACCCGCCGGGAGTACCGTGAGCGGTTCAAGATCAAGAGCAGTGCGACGCTGGACCTGCCTCACAGAAAAGGTTGCGATATCATAAAATTCGCCTGATTCACCTCCGGTTACTCGTAACTCGAATACACTCGGCACAGCTAGCGGATCCTGTGGAGCCCAAAGCTGCCACATAAGAGTATCAACTTTCGAATCAACAGCTATATTCTTTGGCGACAATAACTGAAACGGTGAGACGTCAATAGACGGTATGGTTAAATACGCCTGGCGGTTGGGAATATTTTCTGTGGAATGAATCACCGCCATAATTTCAAACTGCTGCTCGGTTGAGAGCACGCTATCTTTGGCACCTTCGGGATTGCTTATAGCAAAGTATTGAATGTTCAAAACCGAAGTGTCTGTGCTTACTGTTGTGAATTGTTCCAAGGACGAAGCTAGCACGACCTCTTTGCCTGTATTGCGATCTGGCGGAATTTGGCTCAAAGTAGCGAAAAGTGTATCATTTTCCGAAAGAATATTTGGTGCACGAAGCGTAAATGGAACCTGTGTTGTTGCGCTATCTGGACTCGGCCAACTGAATTCTCTGTCGACGGGCTCAGTTACCCATGTTCCCGTGGATTCTTCAATTTCATACCCTTCGGGTGGGGTCAACTGGACTCTACCCAAACCAATCTGGGCACGGCCCTCGTTGCTAAACTTTGCAAAGACTGTGAATGTATCGCTCAGGCCGACGGTTGAAACACCAAATTCACCAACCTGAAGAGCATAGCTCAGCTCTGCCGGTTCTTGAATACGAATGCGCGTTATATTGGCGCCGGTTCCATGGGCGCGAATGGCGGCACTCGTGGTGTCGTCCTTGCCATAAGCGGCAATAATTTTGGTGGTAAAGGTCTCGTCAATTTCACCGTTTTCGGACTGCCAGGTCGAGTCCGCCCGCAAAGCAAACACGGCGTCGGCACGATCCTCAGCAGCGATGTTGGGGATGGTATCATATACGGCTTCGGTTAAGGTATTGCCATCGGATGTCAACTCGACGATCACTTTTCCAACGCCGATCAATTGTCCGGTTTGGATACTCGTTGAGACCTCAAAAGTCTGGCCTCGATTGACAAAAGCCATCGTAGAATCTTGGCTAAAATTCAATGCAGTCACCTGGGTATCGAAAATCTGCACATAGGCATTTTCGCTATCCACAAAAATAGTATCTACAGTCGAAGCGGTGTTGAACGAATCGCCTTCTGTATTTGTATCGTACCATGATAAATTGACAGTATATTCGGCAGTACCGCCCAACTCGCCGTTACGTTCTATTGTGTACGTCAGAGTATCCGAAGTACCTGCTTTTAGAACAAAATTTTCCGAGTTCAGCAACGATTGCGGCGGACGAATGCGGTATTCGGGATCGATCTGACCACCGATTCGAAAAACCACATTACTGTCGGCAATGTTGACAAATTGCAAATCCGCCGCACCTGTATTCTGCACGCCAACTCGAATAGCCCATGGGGTAAGGCGATCTCCCGCGCGGATGCTGCCGTCTTCGTCGGAATTGCTGATACTGGTGATTTGCAGGTCGGCACCTTTTACCACCTCGGCGGATGTAGAATCCGCACTGTTAAGCGGCGGCAGAGACGCCACGGCGAGTCTGTCGTTGGCACCAAAAGCGGAGCTCACCCTCGAAACAAAAGAGACCGGCCCCTCTGTTGCCCCCGCTTTGATACGAAAGAGCACCTGGGCGGTATCGCCACCGGCAATGGGTTGACTAAAGGCCATTGGCGACGTTTGCACGGTTGCATCGGATGAGGCGCTCAACGCGACTTTTACGCCCGTTGCGGTTTCAGCGCCTTCATTCGCTACGGTTACGCCAATATCGAAAAACTGGTTCAAACTGACCTGGCCCAGCGGATTGGGTGCAAGGTTTTTGGTGGCAATAACCCGCAATTTGGCCGGGTTTTGAATTTTTATAACCGCTAATGAATCTTCTGCCGGACCGCTAGCCATTAGATTGTCATCGATATCACGCGCACTGGTAATTTTGGCTACCAATGTTTCACCCTGGAGGTTCTCATTAGAGTCCGCCTTGAGTGTAAATGTTGCCGATCCGACTCTGCCATTAGCAATGTACTGAATATCGAGTGTATCGTCGCTCACAAATGTTGAACTACCCGTCTCAAGGGTAATGGACACCGACTTTATGGCGCTGCCTGTCTGGTTATTGACCTGAGCAATAACCTCAAATTCTTGATTCACATTTACAAAGGTGGTGTCGTCTTTTACGTTAAATTTGCTTGAATCGATAAGGGTCTTGTACATGGTAACGTAAGAGCTGGTCTCGACATTAAATATCAGTTCACCCGCGGCTTTGAGGGTATCCGCCGGATTGTTAATGTCCAGCCCAGAAACAGCGATATCGACCGTTTTTGTTCCCAGTGACGCACCAGTTTGCTGCACCTCATATTCTACGGCATATTCCTGGTTATACAATAATCGTCGATCTTGTTCTGGGATATCTATAGGGACAATGATATAATCCGTTTCCCGACCGCCACTCTCATTGAGAATCGTAATATCACTGGCTTGGGGAACCAGGCGAATTCCACCGTCGCCATTATTTCTAACCGTGGCTTTTATGGTCCAGGGGAATGGAGAGCCGGCGTTTACGGTCGTATCTATTGGAGCGGCATCCACAAAAGTAAATTCTGCTGGTTTCTGTGTTCGTACTCGCGCCGTCGTATCTTCCGCGGCCCGCGAGGGTAACAGATTTGTATTTGGAATCGGTCCGTCAGTGTTTTGAGATAGTGCTAATTTGAGCGAACCGTAGAATTCTCCAACAACACCTTCCTCGGTCGGAGCCGTAACACGAATATCTCCGGTCCAGCGCGACTGGCCTGCGGGAATAGAATCGGCAACAGCGGTATTGCCTTCCAGAATAAATTGTGGATTGTCGGAAACAAACTCGACCTCGGTGCGCGAAATGGTTTCGGTAGTATTGTCGCCGGTGTTTGTAACCAGCGCGCGCAAGAAAAACTCACCGCCTGCGTTCACCAGGCTGTCCGATTCGATGACGGCGACAAAGCTGTCAATTCGGGCGGTTGCCGGGTTTTGGACGGTGACGTAGGCCGGCTGATCAGCGCTGATGAATTGCTGACTACCACTATTAATTTCTTCCATACCAATATTTCCATCAATTCGTATGGAATCGCCAATCAGCGAAGTGTTGTTTTGAACATTCCCAACAGTGAAATAGAGACTATCGGTAGTATTTCCAGCCAGTATATCAGTACCGCTGCTGACTAGTGTATCTGCAGTCTGTCTATCAAAATAATCATTGCCGCGATTAAACGTCAAAAATGTCAAATTTTCATCAGTAGACAAACGCAATTCGCTCTCACCGTCATTGCGAACAACAGCCATGACTGTCCACGGCTTTGTTTGACCCAGCGTTACTTTACCCTGGCTTACGTTCAAGGACAGAATATTCAGATTGGCCGGAGTCTGCACGGTAATGGACGCCGCATTATCCAGTCGGGCCGGGCCATATTTAATAGAGGGGCTTGCGGCATCATGCATGGATATCTCGGCACCGAGTAACACTTTTCCCGACGTAATGCCAGAAGCAACGGACAAAATTTGCACCGCCAGCCTTCCGGTTTGGTTGGGCTGCAGAAGGGTGCTGCCATTGGTAAAGCTTTCAATCGGAGCGACGGTAAAGCTGCCCGAAATATATTGGCCTTGAGTTACGGAGTAAAATTTGACCAGAGCATTATCCAGCTCTAATGTTTGTGAGGTGTTGTTCTCAACATCCACATTGATAACAAGCGGATTGGTATCGCCCTGCGGCGACGTTACTGTTGCCCGGCTGGGTGTTAATTGGATAATGGAAATATCGCCAACCTGACCCACAGTTACGGTGTCGTCCATGCCGCCTTGGGCTGTAAGGTTGAAAGCGAAATCTGCTGTATTTTCGGTACCGCGCAGCTCGACCACCGGAACGTAATCACCTTCCGGGATTGTTGTTGCTATTTCCTCACGTTGAAATCGCAGCAGAACCGTAGAATTGCCCGGAATGGTCGTCCGAAACTCTCCATCCAGAAAAGCTTTATAGGTTTCTTGATCGTTCAAGATGAGCCAACTGCGATCGGGTTCCAGTACCACATTACCTACACCCGTATTCGTAACTTCAAGCTGAAACGCCACAACTCGGCCCAGTTCCACCTCGGTGGGGGATAGCGTATTATCATTATAAATAATCACCGCACGATTGACAACCCGCACGACATCAAATCGATCCGTCGTCGTTTCATCATGCAATGATTTATTTTGATTGGTTTCAACAGCGCGCACTCTGGCTTTCACATTATAGGTCGCAGTCGGTGCGTTGATGGTACTGACACGGAAAAGAAGACTATCTTGCTGCCCGCCCAAAAGTGTTTTCGAACCGGAACCAAATAAAACAGTGGGGCGGGTAACGGTAAAGGCGCCTGAAGGGGTAGAACCGTTATAAAAACGTAACCAGGTCGAATCGGTATTATTAAAATCGATTTCGACAGCCGCTTCACCTTCATTTTGCACTTTTACAAACACGTCCCATACCGTAGACTTGGGTATTGAAGAGACCGTATCCAGTTGACTTTTGACCTCGACAATGGAAAAATTGGCCGGTGTTTGCACCAGCACGGTTTCCTGCTCTCCGGTGGCCGAGGCGGCTTTGGTTTTGGTTTGATTGGTGTTCACCACCTTAAACCGAACTTGAGGATCGATAGTCAACACACCTTCCGGCGTGCCCGTGGTCATAACCGGAATAAACAGAGAATCACTTTCCTGCGCGGAAAGACGAGTATCGCCTTTGCTCAAAAAAGGCGTACCAAAGGTAAATCCTGTGGGGGTGCCTGTTTGATGCGTCAAGGTAACCGTTGTATTGCTAAAATCCTGTACATCGCTGCCGCCCTGGTTCACCAGCTCAACAACGATGCTCCACGGCGTATTCGTCCCCGCCGTAACGGTGGCTTGCGACGTGTAGACATTTTTGATCACCACATCATCGGGACTTTGCACTTGCAGCGAACCAAAAGCATCGTTTTCGGCAGAGGTAGCGGTAAAGCCGCTAACCGACATGGCGCCGGCGCTGATGATATAATTTCCGGTCGGCGCGTCTACACGGTTTACCGTGTAAATCAGCGAGTCCACACCATTTGCGGGAATGGAGCTATTGCCGCTGCCTAAAGCCACGGGCCAGGTCACATCCGCGGGAGAAATATATTGCGTACCGTTACGCGTGAATTTTATATAATTTTTTTGCTGATCGGCAAAGTCTATTTGCATAGAACTGTTGCCGATATTTCGCACTTGAACCGCAACAGTGAACGGAGAGGTCTGGTTTTGAGTTGCCGATTCCTGGGATGGCTGCACACTAAGAATTTCCAAGGCTCGGGCTTCGGTGCTGACAAAGTTGTCCTGGGGCCCGGTGTCCAACGGTGTTTTGGGCTGCTGAATATTGGAATCCTGATACTCGACCCGTGCGGAAACGGAAATCCTGCCCAAAGGAGCGCTCCCTTGAGAGCTCAAATAAAAATTTAATGTTCCCGACTCCCCTCCAGCCACTATGGATGAATTGGCAGGGTCGGGCTCAACAGAAAAATGCGTGGATACGTCATTAAAGGTTTCATCTTGAAATTTGAACGAAATGTTTGTGATTTGCGCCGCTGCCACACTGTCACTGCCCACGCGGTTATTGAGTACTAATTCGACAGGAATACCGCTGCTGTTGCGTGCGACGGTATCAGCAGTAACTCCTAATAAACCGGTGCTAAGTTGAGCTTGTTGTTGAACCGCCCAGGTGTGGGTATAGTTGGCGTTTGAATCGTCTCTCAACTCCGCGCCATACGATCCGACAATGGTTCCGTCAATAACAACATCGCCCAGCGTCGCCAGAGATTTCACGTCGACTGAAAACGCCAAGTCAACGGATTGTCCGGCAGCAATAGAGCCCTGTTGAGATGAGACAACATAATCGCCACTTACATCACCACTTTGCCGAAACGTTAGGTTAGCGGTATAGTTTTCAAAAGCCAGGGTGCTAGAATTCTGGACTTTCATGGTTACCGGCACCTGGGTTTGCCCGCGACTGACCGCGGCAGCATCGGCATGAATTCTCTCAATATTAATTTGATTTGTGCCCGTCACCATTATGTCATCGCTTGTGCCGGATATGCTAGATCCGTTACTCACGGTAATGGTTTGCGGGCCAAGCGTTACGAGTTTGAAGGAGCTGCCGGGAAAACTGAGAGTATCGGTATTTCCCGGAAAGTTAGCAGGAGCGGGCAAGGTTGCCTGGGTATCCGTTGAGCTAAACTCCACCTGTCCGGCAAAATCGTACTTTTTGTTATCAAACTCGTCATAGGCGGTAACGGTTACAGGACTGTCAAATGTATCGCCAGAGATTGTTGATGCCGGGTAGCCATCGAGTCCGAATCTGGCTAGCGTACTGGGCTTGACGGTAAAAAGATCGGATACGTCTGTCGTTGGATTATTGTTAATCGTGCCATATAATTGCAGGGACTCGGATTTGACTAACGTTTGTGAGGCGCTCCCCTGTCCATTCACCACATTAATTTTCGACAACAATGCTCTTTGTCCGTTCGGCGCATTATGCGAGCCGGTATTGGGAACAAAGCCAATGTTGATGGTGCCGCCGGTTACCGGATTATTAAATCCGTCTTTAACATTTCTTACAGCTAACTCAAAGGGTTGCCCCGCGACCTGTTCGCCTGGGCTCACAATCTCAAAAGTATTTATAGAAGTGGATTTTACATATATGGGATCGCTGGTTTCCCGGATTGTGTCTCCTATTACCGAAACAACTGAAAAAGTTTGAAAGCCGGAGGTACGAAATTCAAAGTCCTCACCCGAATATGTTTTTTGTCCAGTATTAAGCCAATGATCCGGGTTTCCTGCATCATTAACAAAAACTGCCTGGTTATCCGTCAAACTTTCAAAATAAACATCGCCGGAAAAATCCGTTTTATAGTTGCCATATGCGTCTAGCGTTTTGACCGTGACCATGTTATTCATATCAAGTATTGTAAAATCGATTCCGGCAATGGTAGAGTCCGGGTAGCCGGTCAATTCAAACTCGCCCAAATCCCCGGCAAGGATATTTAGTGTGCCCGTAGTTGCCGTGGCGAAGCCGCTACTGCTCGTTCCTCTTAGCCTCACGCTTCCTTTCAAGAATAGGGTCTGGGAAGACGAACCCTGCCCATCTTTGACGAAAATTGATGTCAAAATCGGTTTCTGGCCACTTGGCGATTTATGATCATCAATCGTTCCGGTTTCAAAGGATACGGTTACAATACCGTCTGCGGGTTTGCCATCGGCATCGATCGCATTGGTCACAGAAAGATCAAACGGTTTTCCGGTGCGTTGCGTGGTTGGGGAAACGGACAGTTCAAAACTATCAATCGGCTCATTAATTGTTATGGTAGTGGCTCCTGAATCCAGAACACTCAAGGTATCGCCATTCAACATATTTTCCATGGAGGTTCCAGCATCATGGATCCATAGCTGGAAGTTATATTCTCCAGGATCAGGATTTCCGACCATTCCCACATTAATAGCAACCAAGCTATCATTGGGCACATTTTCGCTTCTACCAGAACGGTATAACACGACTTTTTTCCATTGGCCAACAGTGGCTATGGAGTCGATTCGAAAGCCGCCATCTATCTTTTCATCTACTGGAGAAGCCATTATAAAGTTTGACAAGTCAAATGGTGCATCATAATAAAGGACAAAGAACGCTCTTTGAGGATAAACGGCGGTTGTTATCCATTCGATTGTTTGCGCGGTTTGGGCCTTTGTAACAGAGGACTGTGATTCAACTTTTAATGAACCGCTGATATCCCCAACACCACCAAAACCCAAACCGCCAAGCAGGACAACCAAAATCAGAGCACTATATATTTTTTCAGTTCGAGACAACATAAGCCAACACTACCGGTTATTTCGTTCATAGGGATTCAGAGCGGATATGACTTGTTTCCGCTCCACTTCGGATTGCTGCTGTTTCAGAATAACAGTAAAGGTGTATTCGGGTGAGATTTCAGTGGGGTTCAAAATCGTAGCGATCTTGAAATCCACGATTTCACCAGCCGGAACCACCGATTCGGCGTTCGCACGGGACAGCGAAAGGGTGTCGCCATGTGCGTTCACTTGGAGCGAGCCGTCCATTTTTTCAGAGCTGGCCATAATGGCATTACGAATATTAAATTCCGGTGGAAAAATGATATCAAACTGAGACGTCTGTTCTAGTTCTGAGTCAAAATTGACTTCAAAAATGTAAGCAGCCGTTTGCGACGGTAAAGTATTGGTTACAAACAACTCGGAACGTTGTTGTGCCAACAACAGAGCAGTCGGAAGCAAACAGAGCAGCAGGGTCAAAACGAAGAAGCGATTCACTTTTTTCATAACTCTTTATTTTTTAGTGAAAAATTACTGCTTTGGGATCAAAATTGTTGATGGAATATCAAAATATAACCCAAACTGTATCAGATTTGTTTCAAAAATTATCTATTGTATAAAACGGAAACAAACTATACAACGCATTAGCCATTTGCAAGCATTTTATAAAGCTTGCCTTCAAATTGCAATTTTTGTACCACAGTCGTGATTTTGAGTCAAAACGCCAGGTGAGCGAACAGGTGAAACGAGTGAGGAGGTCAGTTCAAAATAGCGCGTAACAAGATGAGTAGTCCCCGTCCATCATTTTGCATCAATTTCAGTTTCCGTTTGGCTTTTTCATACGCCGGGTTAATGTCGACTGCCTTTTCAAATTCTCCGGTCGCTTTGCTAAAGCATTGCCATCCTTTCAACAAATAAGCAATTCCCAAGCTGTGGCGCAAATCCGCGTATTGCGGGTTTTCTTTCAGAACGGACTCGATGGATTGGATGTAATAGTCCAGTTCCTGGGAATTGTCATCCAGTTGCCCAAACATAAATTTAAGATAAAACTCGCTGTCGAACAGTTTGCCTTGCGATTCCGGCTTGCGAGCGCGTTCAAACAGAGCCAGCGCCTCTTCAACCTCGCTGGTGTCCTTTAATTTTTCCAGGCCCTCTTCCATGAGCGTCTCGTCCAAATCCGGCGCCAAACGCAAGGCTTTCCGAAACAGTTGCTCGGCTTCTTTAAGGCGCTCGATGGGCGGCGGTAACTCGGCATCCACAGGCAAATCAAGCGTGCTCTCCACCAAAGCCAGGGCCAGCGAGTGAAAAGCATCCCAGTACTTTTCATTGATTTGAACGGCATGGTGAAAATGTTGCCGGGCCGTGCTAAAATTTTTCAGACGCCAGTGGGTTTTGCCCAGCAAGAGATGAACATCGGGATAGTCCGGATAATGCGACACGACGGTTTCCAGCTCCTGCAGAGCCGAGCTATAATCTCCTTTTTTGAAATAGGCTTTGGCGAGCTCGTAATCCGAACTCATGGTATGGGTGTCAATGGTTTTCGCTTTTTCAAACAGATCGATCGCCTCTTCATAAAAGCCACGCTCGAGAAACAATTGTCCGAGATTTGTAATGGAAGGCAGATGTTGCGATTCATGGACTTTATCCGCCATGTGAAACAAGAGCTCAATATCCGTTTTGACCAATTCGTGGCACTGCTGCACTTCGTGTTGGAGCTGATGTTCGGAAATATCCTCCATAACAAAATCGCGTTTGCACAGCATGGTGCCGCCTTCAAACACGCTAACACTGGTCAAATTCAGATCGTTCGAGTAGCTGGTCTGAATGTGCAGCTTTTTATCTTTGACCTCCAGGTCATTATTTAATCCAATGTCCTGATTCATGATGCTTTATCTGATTTCGGTTCGCTCTTGTTTTCGCTTTTTGCTTTATCTTTTTTGGATGGCTCGTGTTCAGTTGAGCTATTCGTTTTTTTGCTTTTATAGTCGGTAATGTAAAATCCGGAGCCCTTGAAAATTAGACCCGTACCGCCGCTTAGCAGCCGTGTTACCTGTTCCTGACCACAAACGGGACAGATACGAATGGGTTCCGAAGTAATGGATTGAAATTCTTCAAATTGATGTCCACAGGCGTTGCATCTATAATCATACGTTGGCATGACACTACTCCAATGTTGCAAGAGAAATTAGGCCTCGTTCGATACGCTGTAAAGCGGTTTGTAACACCTCTGTTGAGGAAGCAAAAGACAGTCGGATAAAATCGTCCATTCCAAAAGCGCTTCCAGGCACGACAGCAACGTCAAATTGTCGCAACAGATAGTGACATAAATCGATAGAAGAGTGTATTCCCTTGGATTTGTTATAATACGCAGAAACCTTGGGAAACGCGTAAAATGCGCCCAAAGGTTTTATACATTTTACAAGGTTTATAGAATTTAAAAATTGACATACCAAATCCCGGCGTTCTTGAAATGTGGAACGCATGGTTTGTAAAAATTGTTTTGGCGCGCGATACGCTTCAAGCGCGGCTTTTTGGGACATCGAACAGGGATTAGAAGTGCTGTGTCCTTGATACTTTTTGACGGCAGCAGCTATCTGTTCATGTGCAGCCAAAAAGCCAATGCGCCATCC
>CAYPZM010000087.1:0-15799 GCA_964414825.1 uncultured Cytophagia bacterium
GGATGGACCGATTATTTTGACGTTAGGCATAAAAAGCTCCTTTGGTACTTGTAATGAAACCTAACTTTCGAAACAAAAGAGAACTCTTCTCATATATTTTTGGAGTGGGATGACAAATTCATCGCAATGCGGCCGCACAGGGACCGCACTCCACATATCCAAGCAAATCAAGTCGTACTGTAAGCAGGTGAAACTCTTTCTTAATAACCAGGCGTATCGTCCGAAACGGGCGCCGATCCCGTAGGGCCGCCACCAAAGCATTTTTTCGCCTCTTCGATCATGGCGACCGTGGCTGTTGCGCCAACGCGGGTAACGCCGAGCGCTTGCACCGCCAAAAGATCATCCAACGTGCGCACGCCACCGGCGGCCTTGATTTGCACATTGGACGCAGAGTGTTGTCGCATCAATTTTAAATCGTGATGTGTGGCGCCCTCGTAGGAATACTTGCCGTCCTCACCTTTGACAAAACCATAGCCGGTTGAAGTTTTGACAAAGTCGACTCCGATACGCGAGCAGATTTCGCATAATTTAATAATATGCTCATCATTTAAAAAATCATTTTCGAAAATGACTTTAAGGATAGCGGCGCCCTCATGCGCGGCTTGCAACACAGCCGCAATTTCTTCTTCCACATAATCCCACTGACCGCCCAACACGTTGCCGATATTGACAACCATATCGATTTCTACAGCGCCATCGTGGCAGGCTTGTTTTGTTTCGGCGACTTTGATCTCGGGTGTTGAATTTCCATGCGGAAAACCGATAACCGTGCCGACCAAAACGTCCGAGCCGCGCAGCCACTCCGCTGCTTGTTTGACCGCGTAAGGCTTGATGCAGACCGAGGCGACGTTGTACTGTTTGGCGATGTCGCAGCCACTTTTTAATTGCTCGTCGGTCATGGTAGGATGTAAAAGGGAATGGTCGATCATTTTGGCGAGTTCGGTTACTTTATCCATATTTTCTCCTTTTTCTGATTAAAAGCCTCGCGCAAAGACGCGAAAGTGCAGAGATATTAAACAAGTTACGGAATAACGCGGATGATTGGCATAAACTGCAATGATCGCACCGGATATTTATCCGGTGTGGGAAATAGAACTGAGACATTCGTTCAATTATCGTCCAGTTTAGCTGGGCGAATATCCCAAACCAAGGGCCGTCCGGCATGTATATACAAGACGATCAGTCTATCTGGGCTTCATCAGTGCCCATCCGTGGCTATGACATTTTATTTTTAGCCCATTACAACATGTACAACATTTGTATCTTGCAATTCCTCAACCGGAATCAGTGAGCCGGGCAATTCTTTTCCATTAAATTCAAGCCGCGCCACGCCTTTTTCAACATGGTTAGGATTGTCCACGCGGATCTCCAAGTGCTTACCGCGGAATTTGCGCGTGGCGGTAAAGCCGCCCCAGGTTGAGGGTATACACGGATCGATGCGCAATCCGCTGTATTCGGGGTGAATGCCGAGGACGTATTGCGTAATAGCATAATACGTCCAGGTGGCCGAGCCGCTGAGCCATGGAATACGCGAAGCGCCGTGTTTGGGGCTCTCTTTGCTGTGCGTGGATTGGCAAAGCACATACGGCTCAATTTCGCGAATTTCAGCTTTGTCATTATAAGCGGCTGGTAAATAAGCGCGCAGATATTCGTACGCCAAATTGCCATGACCGAGCAAAACTTCGGCCATAACCGCCCAACCTTGGGTATGCACAAAAATGCCGCCATTTTCTTTCAATCCCTTGTTAAACAAGGCAGCGCGCACAATATTGTAATCCGTTTCCGTGTACGGCGGATCGCACAACGCCAAACCGTACTCGGTCGCGAGCCGCTCGCGCACATGCTGCATCGCCCCCAGCCCCTGTTGCGGCGTTGCCGCGCCGCTAAGAATTGCCCAGGTTTGTGTATTCAAATACAATTGCCCCTCCGGACTTTCACTCGATCCGAATTTCATCCCATCGAATCGATAACCACGCATGAACCATTCACCATCCCAGGCAAACTCTTGCAGATTTTTATCGAGCTCGTCCAGGTGCTGTCCGGCCCACTCCCGTTCTTTGGTTTGCGATAGCAGCTCCGCGATTTCCATATATGTTTTTAACGCCAGACGCAATTGCAGCGCCACAAACACAGACTCGCCAGTTTGGCCAAATCGCAAACAATCGTTCCAATCGGCTTGCAAGCCGCACGGCAAACCGTGCGCGCCACGGCGCTCCAAACTGAATTGGATGGCGCGTTTCAAATGGTCAAACACGGAATCTTCACCTTTATCGGCGTAGGGCAGAATTTTGCTGTAAAAATTCAAATCACCGGTTTCTTTAACATACGCGGGAATAGCGTTGAACAGCCACAATGCATCATCCGAACGATAATTAGTTTCCGCCGGCGCGGATTCGTGTCCTGGATTGTGACTGATCGGCAGCACCACAGGTTTGGCGCCGCCGGTGGAAACCTGACCTGTGATCATCAACTCCAAACGCTGACACGCTTCTTCGGGGATGCTGTGAAAAACGCCGAGGAAATCCTGCACGGTATCGCGAAAGCCCAAGCCATCGCGGTCAATACCCGTGTAAATCAGGCTGGCGGCGCGCGACCAGGCAAAGGTGATCAAGGAGTTATACGCACCCCAAGTGTTAATGGTGCTGTTGAGCTCGGCATCCGGAGTTTGCGCGGTCAATCCCTGCAGCCGTTCGCACCAAAAGTCTTTGACCAATTGCAATTCACTATCGGCTTTTGATATGTCCGAAAACTCGGCAACGGCTTGTTTGCCTTCGACATCCGCTTTGCCAATCCCCATAATTACAAGCAGCTCGCGAGATTCGCCCGGCTGAAGTGAAATAAACGCTTGCAGCGAGCCACACGGATTGTCGCCATAGGCCAGCGAATTGGAGCTCTGGCCGTTCTCAACCGCAATCGGATTGGCATACGTGCGATATGCGCCCAAAAATGCTTCCCTGTCCGTATCATAGCCGACAATCTCAGCGCCAACAAGCGCATGGAACGTATGTCGTCCCTGGTCTTTCTCCTTAAAATTATCAAGCATTTCCGGGATGTAAATATTGGTGCCGTGATCGATAATGCCATCCACTACCTTGCACTGCGCCGTATATTGCACGTATTGAATGTTGAGCAAATCGTCAATCGCGCTCCAGTTGCCAGCAAGTTCGGTGTAGGTGAACATACCGAGGCGCCGAGGCGTATTGCCATGGTTGGTGAATTTTATTTTCCACAGCTCAAAGGTGCGACCGAGTGGAACAAAATAGGTGACAGTGGATTCAATATCTCGATATTTTGACGTAATTTGCGTGTAACCGGTACCGTGACGACACGTGGATTTATACTCGTCCAATGGCTTGCCCACCGGCTGCCACGAAGCGCTCCAAAAGTCTTTGGAATCGTGATCGTGCAAATAAATATAACGGCCCGGCTGATCGAGCGGCACAGAATTAAAGCGCATGCGCATAAAGCGTCCCAGGCCGCCGGATTTGTAAAAGCTGTATCCCCCGGCATTGTTGGTGATAATGGCGCCATATTCCGTAGAGCCCAGATAATTACTCCAGGGCTTTGGCGTATCTGGACGAGTAATGACATATTCTTTGTGTTCGTCGTCAAAATGGCCGAATTGCAAAAGTCCTCCGAAAATTTGTGGATGAATGCCAGGAAATGTGACCCAGAATTGCCACCAAATTTAACGAAAAATGACAACGATTCAAAGAAATTCAAACCTGGAGTTTCTTTGATCTTGAATCCCTTGTCGGAATTGCGTAAGTTTATGCTGAACGTTTAAATTGATAAAATCCAATGCCACAAATCTCCAAGACACAAAGATACAATAAGATAGAGAGCATAATCAGAATAGCATTTTTCGCAGCACTTGACATTGCTCCAAGAACATAATTGGTTTTTCTCTTCGGGCCTTGGTGACTTGTGGCAATTTTATTAAAAAGTTAAATTAATTGACACAAAAAGGTAAGGACGTATGAAAAAAATTGCGGTTATTGGCAGCACCAACGTGGATATGATTATGAAAATGAAATCGCTGCCCGATGTGGGGGAAACCGTAACCGATGCCGAGTTTTTGCAAACCTATGGCGGCAAAGGCGCCAACCAGGCGGTTGCAGCGGCTCGGGCCGGCGGTGATGTTGCGTTTGTCAGTTGTGTGGGTGAGGATCATTATTCCTACCTCATGATCGAAAATTTCAAACGCACCGGAATGAACACCGAGTTTGTTATGCGCGAAACAGGCATTACCAGTGGCACAGCGTTGATCATGATTGGCGAGGATGGCAACAATTATCTTTCTGTGGCTCCGGGTGCCAATTATCGCCTCAGTACCAAACATATTGACCGCGCCAAACCCGTAATTGATCCGGCGGACATTATTTTGCTGCAGTATGAAATTACCGTGGAAACGCTGAAATATGTCATCGACCTGGCGCACAAGCAAGACAAAACCGTAATCTGGAATTTTGCCCCGGCACGCGAATTTGATATGGCTTATCTAAAAAAAATCAGCATGCTGGTGGTGAACGAGGTGGAGGCCGGATTTCTCGCCGGCGTTAAAATACAGAGTATGGACGATGTAGAAAAGGCCGCCTGGATTCTTTCGGGCAAGGGGCCGGACACAGTGATCATCACGCTGGGCGCGCACGGCTCCTACGTGGTGACCAATGGCGAGCAGCATCTCATTCCCGCGTTCAAAGTTGTGGCGGTGGACACCACGGCTGCAGGCGATGCCTATTGTGGCGGTTTGGCCGTGGCGCTGGCCGAAGGCAAATCATTGGAAGAAGCCGTGCGCTTTGCAAGTGCTGCGGCTGGTTTAGCGGTTCGACGATTGGGAGCGCAACCATCCATTCCCATGCGCATGGAAATTGATGCGTTTTTGAAAAAGCCGAGGTGACTGCTTCTCGTCATTTAGGCTATTTTCGGTCGCCTGTTTTCAAGGCACACTATACTCCTCACGAGGCATAGAACTGCAGCGTTGTTGCTCAACATCTATAACTCAATACCTGAGCCATTAACCATTTGTCGTGCCTTAATTTTGCCAAAGCCCCCAAGGCACCAAGAAACAGCTATACGATTCATGTTTGGCATTCGATATTGAAACAAGAGCTTTATATTTGGCAGAACTTTGAGTCTTGGTGCCTTTGTGGCTATCGGCTTTCAGGTTTTGGTCTCGCTTTTCAATTATATGATATCGCAATTAATTATCAAGGAAGTACATGAAAGAAATCGGAACACTGGAACTAAAATTACTCAACAAAGAAGATTATCAGTCTTTAAAAGCATCCATGATCGCCGCTTATGAAAACTGGCCCAGCGATTACTGGCTTGAACACGAAATAAACAAATTGTTGGAGATTTTCCCCGAAGGCCAAATTGCAGCCTGGGTGGATGGTGAAATCGTCGGCTGTGCGCTGTCCATTATTGTCAAGTACGACCATTTTGGTGACACGCACACCTATCAACAAATAACCGGAAATTACACGTTTAACACGCACAATCCCAAAGGCGATGTGTTGTACGGCATCGACATTTTTATCAAACCCGAATTCCGCGGCTTGCGGCTGGGACGGCGTTTGTACGATGCCCGAAAAGAACTGTGCGAAAAACTCAATCTAAAAGCCATTGTGTTTGGCGGCCGCATTCCCAAATACGGCGAGCTCGCGCACGAAATGTCGCCAAAAGAGTACATCCACAAAGTGCGACTGAAACAGCTTTATGATCCGACGTTGACGTTTCAGCTCTCTAACGATTTTCATGTGAAAAAAATTCTCAAAGGTTATTTGCCAGGCGATACGGAATCCAAAGAATACGCTGTTCTGCTGCAATGGGACAATATTTATTACGAGAAAAGCTCGGAAGAATTGAGTCCCAACAAATCCGTGGTGCGCCTGGGCCTGGTGCAGTGGCAAATGCGGCATTACAAAGGGCTCGACGAGTTGTTCGACCAGGTGGAATTTTTTGTCGATGCCGTGTCCGGTTATAAAAGCGATTTTGCCCTGTTCCCCGAATTTTTTAACGCGCCGCTTATGGCCAAGTACAACCATTTAAGCGAAGCTCAGGCTATGCGAAAACTGGCCGAGTACACCGAAGAAATCCGCGAGCGCTTTTCCAATCTGGCCATCAGTTATAACGTCAACATCATCACCGGCAGCATGCCGCTGGTGAAAAACGACAAGCTCTACAACGTGGGCTATCTTTGCCGCAGAAACGGCACCTACGACACCTACACCAAACTGCATGTTACGCCGGATGAGAAAAAATTCTGGGGTATGGTTGGTGGCGATTCGATTTCGGTCATTGAAACCGATTGCGGCCCGGTCGGTGTGCTCATTTGTTATGATGTCGAATTTCCCGAGATATCGCGGCTGTTGGCCGAGCAAAATATGCACATTTTATTTGTGCCGTTTTACACAGACACGCAAAATGGCTACTCGCGCGTGCGTTATTGTGCGCGGGCGCGTGCCATCGAAAACGAGTGTTACGTGGCCATTGCCGGCAGCGTGGGCAATTTGCCCAAAGTGGAGAACATGGACATCCAATTCGCCCAGTCCGTGGTGTTTACGCCGTGCGACTTTGCCTTTCCTACCAACGGTATAAAGGCGGAAGCCACGCCCAATTCAGAAATGATTTTGGTGGCGGATGTCGATATCGACTTGCTGCGCGAATTGCATCGCTATGGCAGCGTACGCAATTTGCGGGACCGCCGAAATGATGTGTATCAATTAACAGTGAAGAAGGAATAATGAGCAATGATCATTGATAACTGATCATTGAATTGTAGAGGGACATGGAATGGTAACTCGTATAAAATTGACACGAACACTCTGGCTCTTGTGTGCCGTGGTTGCATTTTTTGCTTCTGTAGCCGGTCTCGTCTATCCGGACATGTACAAGCCGTGGGTGAGTCAAACCGTGCTTCCCGGGATGGTTTCTCAGGATTTGACCACGCTGATCGTTGCAGTAGCGCTGTTTATTTTGGCAATGCGGCTCAAGGCATCAAGCAATAAAATACCGATTTGGGTACTGGGCATGCTCGCGTATCTGTTTTATACCTACGGCATTTACTCGATTGAGCGCGTTTATACGGTTTTCTACTTTTTGTATTTGGCCATATTCGGACTGTCGTTTTACTCCATTGTTTATACTATCGCTAATCTCAGCAAAGAAGGCCTGCGGTCGATCCAACAAAAACGTCTGCCGCGCGATATGGCGATTATTTTTATGCTTTTAAATCCTCTGCTATTTTATCCATTATGGACGGTTCAGATATTGTCCATCATAACCTCCGGGCAACAGCTACAAAATACCTACTCTATTTATATTTTGGACATGGCGATTGTGCTGCCGGCCATGATCATCATCGCTGCCATGGCCGCAAAAAACAAGGGCCTCGGATTGTTTTTGGCACCGGCCAAATTGATCAACGGTTTTATTTTGCTCTTTTCCGTGGCTCTGGGCGCTCTGTTCCGACCCTTTTTCCAGCTCGAATTCATTTTAAGCGAAATTTTCTTGTATTTGATTTTATCGCTTGTCTTTTTGCTGATTACGGTTTTATATTTGCGTTCCATGCGATTTAACAAAAACTTTTGAGGGAGATTTGACACGTTTCGCTACACTCCGTTCGCTATACTCATTCTGCTCGCCGCCTTTCTTATCCAGTGTTCCTCGTTGTTTCAAAACGTGAACATTGACACCAACCCATCATTCCGTATTAATAATAACCTGTCGGTTCGTATGGGGGAATTGAATTTACAACAGGGCGATGCAGTTTTGCGTCTGCAAATTCAGCAAGCGGGCGGCCTGGCGATTGACAAATTGATCTCCATACAGCTTGTTAAGGACCAATGATCATTGATTATTGGAAATTTCACCATTTTATTTTACCTTTTGGAAACATAAAAGAGAGGCAAACTCGACAAGGAGGCATTCATGGCCGAAACCACCGGCAAGTTGAAAATGACAGAAAAACTCGCGTATGGCTTTGGTGATTTGGCGTCTGTGCTGTACTGGCAAACGTTTATGCTCTATTTGACATTTTTCTACACTGACGTATTTCTCATCCCTGCCGGTGTCGCTTCCACCATGTTTCTACTCAGCCGCATTTGGGACGGCGTGAACGACCCGCTCATGGGCATCATTGCCGACCGCACAGAAACGCGCTGGGGAAAATTTCGGCCCTTTTTATTATGGTTGTGTGTGCCGTTTGCGGTGGTTGGTGTCCTCACATTTACGGTTCCCGATTTTGGTATGACCGGCAAATTGATTTGGGCCTACACCACGTTCATTTTGATTATGATGCTATACACTGCCATCAATATCCCCTACACCGCGCTGCTCGGCGTCATTTCGCCCAATTCACTGGAACGCACGACCGTTTCTTCAATCAAATTTTTATTCGCATTTTCTGCCGGCATTATTGTTTCGGCCACACTGTTGCCCATGGTCAAAGCCTTTGGCAATGGCAACGATGCGCGGGGTTGGCAACTCTCTTTTGTGGTTTACGGCATTGCCGCGGTCATTTTCTTTTTAATTACCTTTAAAGGAACGCGCGAGCGAGTACGACCGCCAAAAGATCAAAAATCCTCTGTAAAAAAAGACTTGTACGAGTTGGTGACCAACGGACCCTGGCTTATTTTATTGGCCACAACCATCACCTTTATTTTGTTCGTGGGTGTGCGCAGCAGCGTTACGGCGCATTATTTCAAATACGTTATTGGCCAGCAGCAAGTAACGTTACCCTTTTTAGGGGCCAGAGCGTATAGTTTTGAAACCCTGGTTTCCGCGTTTAACACCATCGGACAAGTGTCCTCATTTGTTGGAGTTGTATTGGTGAGCTGGATTGCCAGGTTGGTGGGTAAAAAAAGAGCGTTTGTTATCATGTTTATCATTTCAATCGTGAGCACCGCAGCTTTTTATGTGCTCACCGTCGAACAACTCTCGTTGATTTTCCTGATGCAAATTCTCGGTTCTCTCACTGGCGGACCACTCAGCGTTCTGCTGTGGGCCATGTACGCCGACACGGCCGATTACGGCGAGTGGAAACGCGGTCGCCGCGCCACAGGACTCGTCTTTTCTGCCTCTACCATGTCGCAAAAGTTTGGCTGGGCGTTTAGCGCATTCTTGGTGCTGCGATTGATGTCTCAGGTCGGATTTGAGGCGAATAAAGCACAATCTCCCGAGAGCTTGCATGGGCTGCTGTTGTTATTCAGCTTGATTCCTGCTGGACTGGGAATTTTGTCCGTGCTGTTGGTGCTTATTTACCCGTTAAACGAAAAGCGCGTGGAGGAAATAACTGCTGAATTGGAAGCTCGACGCGGGGAGCGTGGAGAATAAGACGCAAAATCACCCTGTCAGGATTTGAAATCCTGGCAGGTTAAAAATCATTTCAACACCGAAATTTTTTGCCAGCTTGTTTGCCCTTGTACTTTCGCTTTGACGATATACACGCCGGATACAAGCTCCTCGCTGTCTACAGTCCACGAGTGTTTACCAGCCGTGGCCCAGCCGCTAAAAACCGATCGAACGCGTCGGCCTAAAACATCAAAAAGCATCACAGACAACTTCGTCTTGAGGATGATCGACCGACAGCGTGGTTGATCCGTTAAACGGATTCGGATAACTCGGCAATAATCCGAATTCATGTACCGGCTGTTCTGCCGATCCGACTCGGGTTCCGGTTTTGCGCAGTTTTAGTGCAATATCGCCGGTGAACTCGGTCAGCATTACGCGCAATTGCTCCTTATCGGTAACGGTGGAAGCCGAAATCTGTCCTACCTTACGCGTATCCCATTGTTCAATTTGAAATTCACCTTGTAAATCGGGGAATACCGCTTCCACATTTTGCAAAACGTCGTGCGGCGACTCGCCATTCTCAAAAGACAAATAGCGCGAATTTTCCGGATCGACGCGAATAAATCCTTTTGCCTCAGCAGCAGTGACCGAAAACTCTTGCGGTTCGGAAAAATTCCTGCCATCAACATCCTGAACGTTTAAATGAAACGAGTAGGTGCCGGCCTCCTGAGGATACTCGATATTTATAAAATCACTGGCTCCGGAAATCCGACCCAGAACGATTCCGCATAAAAAAAAACGTACATATAGATTTTCATGGTTCAACCTCAAATGCCTAGTCAATACAAAAAAATGGCCGTCAGAACTCGAATCGCACCGGCAGTTCGGCCACTGTTTCTTTGCGGACCGAATCTTCAAAGTGCACGGTTCCCCAATACGTAAAATCCTCGGGAACCACTCGTGGCGCGGCTTCCAACTCAAATTCCAGTGTTTGCGGATTGCCCGGGTAACATTCAATGTTGGATTTATCGTTTTGCAAAATTCGGATCGCCACATCGTCCTTGGTGTTATAAATTTCTTCAATTATTAACGGCCACGATTTATCTTTTTTCTCAGGCAGTGCAAATGCCGCTGCGAGTTCCAGGGTATAATCCCCGGGCTCTTTGGGAGTAAATGACAACGTCGTATTTCGGTTGGAAAAGCCGCCGCGCGCCACATATTTGCCGTCCTGCGCGATATTAACAGCCACGTCGGTAAAGAGATTCCATGTCTCCGGGGACATCTCCAGCTTGAATACGACGCCGGAAATGTCATCCTGCACTTTAAAATCGTACGCATATCGATCGCCGGAGATGCTTTTTTGCAAGCGACGTCCGTATCCCGTAACCGTACCCGATGCGGTGCCTTCAAATGATGCATAGTGACTCAACACGGTAAATTCACCCCTCGGTTTTTCGCCATTTTCAAAATTAAAAGTAGAAAGCTGCTCGGGAATGTTCAAGCTGGCAAAGCTCACGTTTAAATCGTAAAATGAGGTCTGCCTGACATCGTGAAACGCGAATGGGATAACTTCCCAAACGCCGGGCTTTAACTCATCTCCAAAGATCGTGACAGAAACCGGCTCTCCCGCCTGCGGATCGATAGTGCGCAGGCGTGTGACTTGATGACCGTCCTGGTTGCAAACATAGCCGCAAATTTCGCAAAATTCATTTCCGTGCGGGGACAGCTCCACGGTCATAGCCGTTGCGCCCGGCGGCACGTCGACAAAATACCGCGCATGCATTCCCGACTTGAGCGATTTATTGCGAATCTCAAGCGCATACTTGTTATCCGCATTAAATTGATTCGGCACAATGACCGTATTCAAAATTTCAAATTCGGGCAGATTTTTTCCAACACCGGTTTTAGGAAATGCAGAAATTGTAGCGACGTAGAGTCCGGGCTCTTGCAGCAAGTCAGGTTGATAAGTGCCGCCGAACACCATTTCCTGATCGGCGCGAATATAAGTGGATGACTTGTCGAGTTTGAACCACGGCTGATCGCATTTCAGATCAAAGGCGCGATAAAAGTCCGCGCGTTCATCACCTGAAACCGATTCCGGGAAAACAGCCTTGATGCGAAACGTTTGCTTTTCCTGGGTTGGGAAATAGCCGCCAGCGCGCCAGTAGGCATTGCGGCCAATCAGATCGGGATAGGCCGGACACGTGGTTTCGACGCTGTAATCCAAAACGGTTTTGGCCTCGTTGCGTTTTGCGTAGGTTTTCAAAATCTCGAACGCGCGGGGTATGTTGATGATGCCGCTGCCCTGATCGAGCGCCATATACCCATCGACAGGCGTGGCACTGTTTATGAGCGCACGTTTCAAAAGCGCACCATTCCACGGCACATTTTCCTGCTCGCAGGCACTGATGAGTACGGCTGCAGCGCCAGCCACTTGCGGACAGGCCATGGAGGTGCCCCAAAAATTTTGTCCTCCGGCATGCCGTGGCACAGACGATGCAGCGGCACCTGGCGCAATACAATCGGGCTTGGCGCACTCGCCGCCGCGCGAGGAAAAGTGAAAGAGACGATCGCTGTCGTTTGCAAAACCGTACAAGTCACGCGCTGTGCCCGCGGGCAGCAGCGCACCAATGGACATAATGCGTTCGGCGGACGAGGGCAAGCCGGCGGATGATAATCCCGGTCCGGAATTGCCGTTGGACGTCACAATAAGCACATTTGAATTTTCCTCCATCACCGAGTTCAAATAGTGCTCAATATCCGAACGGCCCTCAAGCTCGGAATCGACGCCATAGCTCATCGAAAATACCACGGGTACATTTTGCTCCTTGGCGTATTCGATGCCATATTCGTACGCCCTGTACATGGAGCCGCTGGCCGTGGCGCCGCCGGAAAGCGTGCCCACGCCAATTTTAGCAGAGATGACTTGCGCGCCCGGGGCAATGCCGTGCTGTGTGTCCTCACCAAAAAGTTGATAACCCGCAGCAATACCGGCGCAGTGTGTACCGTGAGAGTTGTCGCAGGCATGGAACGAGGCTATTTTTTCATCGGGACGAATATTGATGACAAACGTATACAACGCCTTTTTGTCCGGCTGGCGTTTGGTAAAGGAAAACGTGTCGTGGTTGTATCTGTAGTTAAATCGCGCTTGTTCGTCGGCCAGGCTGCCGTTGCCATCCTCGTCGATGAAATAGACCCAGCGCTCCTCGTCCTCAACCGAAACCGGAAAGGTGACAATGCCAAACCGGTCATCGGTTTGGCCGTTATTGTTAATGTCATCCGGGCCGGCATTTTGGAAGTATTTTTCTTCATCGAGCACACCAACCCAATACACCGAATCCTTGGGCGAATAATTGAGCTGATTTACATCAAACAAGCGAATGTTTTCGGTTTTGAGCAGTGGCGAGCCATCTACGGTGTCCAATTCGGCTTTTTCCAACGGGATGTCGCCCTGCCCCGAAAAGTCGCGCGCATCTACCACCTTGATTTCCCCCTCACTGGTTTCGCGCAATCCTTGCACAGCCATATCCACACCGGAATCGCAGATGAAAATAATCGTGCCGCGGCCGTCATAGGTGGGGTGTTGTTGAATAAAGCCATAAGCGCCAATCGTGTGGGTGTCTAAAAAGTGCCAGGGAGAATCGGGCAAGTCAGCAACTTGAGAATAGAGAACAAAAGAACACAGGAAGGAGGCAAAGAAAACGAGGTGAGGTAAAGAACGCATGGTGTGCCTTTCAAAATTTGGAAATCAAAAGTTTCAGCGGTTCATTGGCTGGCACGGAAACTGCCAAACCTGAGACGAGACTGCTCCCATTAACTTTTTTTATTTGTTGTGTTGATGCATTTATTAAGCGATATGTGCTTTTTTCGGAAACTGTAAACCACTCGGGAAATTGATTGATTCGCGGCCAATCTAATGGTAAATTCATATGGCTTTGAAAGCGGGGCACATCAAACAACAACTTTCCATGCCACTCTTGATCGGCCTGCACTACGAGGAAAAGCTTCCCATTCTCCATTGCTGCGCCAAATAACAAATCTTCACGCCACGGTCGCGCGATGACTCCTTGCGTTTTCCACAAGCAGTACATGATTGTTGTTCGGGCAAAGTTGCCATCGCCATGCCAGCCCTCGATAATGCCGCTGGGCTGCTGTTTGTTCCACATGACTTGAATTTCGCTGTCGATCCAGTCCGCCACATGCGGCAACGGTTCGCGATTGTACAGGTTGAGCGCGCTCTCAATGGCATCGGCATAGCCATCGGCACTGCCGTGTTCCCAGTCGTAATTACGGTACTTGTGGAGATGAGCAAATGCCTCTAGCACGGCATCTCGGTACCGTTCAACACCGTCAACAAGATAAACGGCATAAAATCCGTTCAGCGTATATCCCCATGTGTCGGCAATGCCGTCATTTAAAATGTCGCCGGTTTGTGGATTGATGACGTTATAAAACAATCCATCCTCATTGCGACCGAACTGGAGGATGCGGTCCAGCATATCATACACATATGGCTGATACAGCTTTTTCATTTCATGATTGGCAAAATGAAGCGCGGTGTACAATTCGCACAATCCGGAAACAATTTCGCAGCCGTGATCGCGCAAGCGCAGGTTTTGAAAATCCTGCGTCGGATGTGAATCCTCAAGCAAATAATAATTGCCCAACCGCATGGCCCAATCGAGATATTTTTGATCCTGCTGCATCCAATAAACACGCGACAACACTTGCAGCATTTCACCGTTCACCTCCACGTTGGTGGAGACAATGGGTCCATACGGCGTCTGAACCGGCGCGCGCTCCCACATGTCATTTAGGATGGCCAGCATACGCTCGCTCCACGGGCTGGGGCCGAGCCACTCGGTTAGGGGCAACAGCCCGTCTTTAATATACTCGGAACCACCGAACATGAGGCGTTGAATATCGACCGAGTCGTGCAGAAAATCATTTATTGAAAAAGAATAGATATCGGGGATGGCCCCCAAACGCGATGTAAGCCGGGTTTCCGTTCTGAGCATGTCCAACATCCGGCCCTGGAACATATCGCGATCGGTAATGGCGGTGGTCAACACCATAAACGGATAATTGTCCGCGCCGCAATCCTGCGCATTCCAAATATTGGTGTCCTTTTGTAGATTGCGCGGAATTAGACCAGATTCGGGATCAGCGTGTTCGAGCCAACCGTGCACAAAATTTAAGCAACGGGAAAATCCTTCCTGAGCAAGTTGCGCATGTTTGGAAGCGGCTAAAAATTGAGAGTCGTAATCGGATGGTTGGCAGAACAAATGACTAAAATTAAAAAAACATAGTACTATAAGGGCAAAAGTTGCCACATAGTTTTTGCACGACATAATTCCACGTCCTCCTGTTTGCGCACGAGATTTTGCAGAAATGTAGTGTTATCAATTTGCTGCGTGTTGATGAGCACCTGGTTATTGACCAATGCTTCGGCAAGAAAATTCACATCCACGCGGTTTAATTGATGAGTTTGCAGAAAATCATTTGAAAAGCTGTCCATGAAATATTCGAGATATTTGACATTATTAACGTGACCATTGACATCGAGGTGAGAAAAATAAACGCGGCGCGAGGCTGTTGAATCGATACGTTCCGGAGGGGCAAGTTTGGGAGTGTATTCCGGCACGGCGGAAGGAATTCCCCAATCATCGATGTGAAAATAAGAATCGGTGCGTTTGGGCCGCCGTGTTTTCATATCAATCACCAGCCAGGTGGTGGTACCCATAGCGACCGCTGAACCGTTTGTTGATGTGAGGCGGAAATCGCGATAGGCAAAGAGCTTGTCGCGGTGCGACGGCCAGGTTTCCAAAAAAATTCTCTCGCCCCATTGGGGAAGTGATTGAATCAACAAAGAGAGTCGAGCCATAACCCAGGCCAGATTTTTTTCGATCAAATGCGAATACCCGAGCTGCAAATGCTCGGCATGATTCCAGGCGGATTCTTGCATAAATTGCAGCAGCGCTGGCACAGTGGCACGGCCGGAAACATCCGCTTCGTAAGAATGAATGGTGTACTCGTTCTTCCATATTCGCTGATACGTTGTCATGCTCCTCTCCATGGCGATTGTTTAATCTTTTGAGAAAGCTAGGTCGCGGCTTCCACAGTGACTGTCGTGCCGGACGTAAACGAATCAAGCTCGGCCATATCACCTTGCAGTTTTCCAAACACATTAACCGGACTCGCGGCACGCGGTTCATTTTGATGGCTTGCGGGAGTAGGTCCCCAAAAAATACAAAACGCCTGGCCCACCGGCCAATAACCGAGTTCGCCAATCTTTAGCTCTTCACGCGCGTCGCTTTCAGATTCGAGGTTCGCGGGTATCGAAAAATAAATTTCATCTCCCCATCGCGAGCCTTTGGACTTTATGGGCAGGCTGTCAAAAATCGCCTTTGCCGTTGCTGTGTCAAAAAGCTCGGCAATAAACTCGGTGTCGTTGAATGAAATTTTAATCTTTTGCATGTTTCCAATCCATTTATGGCAGAAC
>CAYPZM010000088.1:0-15744 GCA_964414825.1 uncultured Cytophagia bacterium
GAGGCAAAGCTGCCGGAGGCAAAAGTCGTCGAGCGCATCAAGCGCACACACGAGGATGGCGGCGACACCGGCTCCACCGGCTGGGGCTATTCCTGGAGTGAAAAACGCGCCCGGCAAACCGTGCTGCGCACGCACACCACGGCCTCGACCGTGCGCGCCTTGGCCGAGGACCCGAATCCGCCGCGCAAGGTATTTTGTGTCGGCAAAGTGTTCCGCAACGAAGCGCTGAGCTACAAACATCTGCCCGAGTTCCATCAGGTCGACGGCATCATCATCGACGAAAATGGCAACCTGGCCACGCTGCTCGGCACCCTGAAAGAATTTTATCGCAAAATGGGCTTTGACAAGGTGCGTTTTAAACCCGACTTTTTTCCCTACACGGAACCGAGCGCGGAAATTTCGGTGTACATGGAATCGAAAGGCTCCTGGATCGAATTCGGCGGCTCCGGCATTTTCCGTCCGGAAGTGACGCGGCCGCTGGGATGCCACGTGCCGGTATTGGCCTGGGGCCTGGGCCTCGAACGCCTGGCCATGCTGCGCTACGGCCTCACAGACATCCGCGAACTGTACTGGAGTGACATTGATAAGATCAAGGAGGTGCCGCTGTGCCAATAGTTGCCATTAGCGTGGCTCGGTTGAACCAACTGCTGGGCCAGGAGTTTGAGATGGACACGCTCGTCCATGGCATGCAGCAGCTCGGCTGCGATGTGGAAGATACCGCAACTCTGGCGTTGTACGAATGCCCGGCATGCCACACGCCCAATGACAAGTTGGAAAAGGAAGAGCCGCCGAAACGCTGCGATTTTTGCGGCTATGAAAGCGAAAAGCCGCTGGAAAAATTTGACACCGACGATGTCATCCGCCTCGATCTGCTCGCCGATCGGCCGGACCTGTTTGATCCCGGCGGTTTGTCGCGCGCACTCAAAGGCTATCTCGGCCTGGAAGAGGGGCTGTCCGAATTCACGGTCGGCAAAAGTGATGTGGTTGTAGATGTAGATCCGATTATGTCTCGGCCAGAAACATTCAGGCCGTACATCGTTTGTGCGGTGGTGAACGTTCCGCCGCTCGACCAAAACAGTTTGCGCGAGGTGATGCGCCTGCAAGAGCATTTGCACTGGGGCATTGGCCGCGACCGCAAGCTGGCCTCCATCGGCGTTTACGATCTCGATATGATCAAAGGCCCAATCGAATACAGCGTTGTGGATCCGGACGACTTTAAATTTTGTCCCCTGGGAATGCCGAATGTGGAAATGGCGCCAAATGAAATCCTCGAAAAACACCCCAAAGGCGTGGGTTATGCGCATTTGCTGCAGCCGTATGAAAAATATCCAATTTTGATCGATGCCAAGGGCCTGGTGCTCTCTATGCCGCCGATCATCAATAGCGACGAAACCAAATGTAAAATCGGTACCAGCCGGTTGTTTATCGATGTTACCGGCATTTCTCGGGATTCGGTCACTGATTCACTCATCACTCTTGTCAGTGCACTGGTGGAATTGGGCGGACAAGTCGAAACCGTGCAGATGAACTATCCCGAAGGCCCGAAAGACACGCCGGATCTACAACCGGGTGTCATCAATCTGCATTTTGAAGAGGCGAAAAAGTGGCTCGGCTTGCCGTTCGACCGTTTGGATTTCATGGCCTATCTGCGCAAAATGCGCCTGGATGTGGAGCCCAAAGGTGATGTCTATCAAGTGCGTTATCCGGCGTTCCGCACCGATATTCGTCACGAGGTGGATGTGTTTGAAGATCTCGCCATCGGCTTTGGTTACGAGAACATCGAGCCGCAATTGATTCCGACGCTGACCATTGGCGAATCGCGTCCGGAAGAGGACATGAGCGCGATGGTGCGCGAAGCCATGATCGGTCTGGGATTTACGGAAATCATGAGCCTGCTGCTGCAATCCGAAGAGCGCCATTTTGAAAAATTTAACTTACAGCCGGGCGATTTACATGTCATTGTGGAAAATCCCAAAACCATCGAGCAAAAAGTCGTGCGTACGCACCTCATGACCGGCATAATGGAGACGTTTAACAAAAACCGCCGCAAAGCCGTGCCGCAGCATATTTTTGAGCTCGGAAATGTCGTCTATCGCGATGCGAATAAAGAAACCGGCACGGCCGAGTATCGCCACATGGCGTTTGGCATTATCGGGCTGGACGCCGGTTATGCTAAAGGCCGCATGTATTTGGATGCGATTTTGCGCGAGTTAAAATGGAAGGGCGAGTATAGAGCGGTTTCGCACCCCGCATTTTCCGAGGGCCGCTGCGCTAAAGTGACTTCGGAAGAGGGATTGTGGGCGCGACTCGGTGAGATTCATCCGCAGGTGTTGAACAACTTTGGGCTGGCCTATCCGGTGGTGTATTGCGAGTTGCGGTTGATTGATGTGATATAAGTGGTACCGCTTTTATTTAACCTTTTTGTCCTTCGAGCTCATTGTGGCACCTAATTCAGACGAGGGCTGGAAGCCCTCGATGACTCTGCTTCCAGGGATGGAATCCCTGGAAGAACAAGACGCGAAACTCTGCGTCTCATTCCTTTTTTCGTTTGTGATTCTCCCCGGTAAACGTCGACACAAACCGATCCCACAAGCTTATTGCTTTGTCCGCCGACCGATAGATTTTTAAAGATTGTGACGAAATATTCACGTCCAGCGGCGTTTCTCCGGCCATTTCACCATCCATATTAATCGGTTGGGCCGGATCGACGTCGATGCGTATGGACTTGGCGCGATGATGCTCAAACAGTAACGTGCCATTTTCTTTAAACGAAAACCACGAGTCCTCGGATTTTTCCAAAAAGTTTTCATAAAATTTCAATTTAAACACAATCACATCCAAAAGACCGTCGGTGAGGCTGATGCTTTTAGAGAGCCGCAATCCACGAAATCCTGTGGAGCCAATATTGGCGATCATGCAGGTGATGCCTTCGGTCTCTATCTCTTTTCCGTCCAGGGTAAGAAAATAAGTACACGACTTTGCCTTGAACGTGGCTTTTACCCCGCCGATGACATAGGCCAAAAGGCCGTATTTATTTTTCAATTCCCGGTTCGCCTCCTTTATCCACTGCGCCGGAATGCCAACCCCCATATTGGTCAAAAAATAGGAATCCTTGTATTGGCCCATATCGATTTTTTCGACATAGCCGTAATCTGGCAGCAAAAGCGTCAATGCTTTTGCGATGGTCGGAGGGATATACAATTCCTGCGACAGCACATTGGCGGTTCCACCCGGCACAATCAACAGTGGAACATTTGTTCCGTGCAGCGCATTGGCAATGCCCATCATGGTGCCGTCGCCGCCATAGCCGACAATCGCATCCACATCGTTTTCCAAAGCCTGCCGCGCAAGCTCCAGGGCACTTTTTTCGCGGGTCGTTACAGAGACACCATAATCAATATCGTGCTGCTGAAAAAACGAATTCATTTTAAATAAAACCGGCTCTTCACTACCAGCCGCAGGATTTATGATGACGTGTATTTTCATAATTCAGATTCACTCTAACAATTTTTTCACATTATTATAACATCAAACCAGCTTTATTTTTTCCAACATTGAAAATTCTTGCTCAAAATTGGGAGTAAACACGCCTTTGCCCAAATTTCGTCGGATGTCCTTTATTTTCCAAAACCGTGCGTCGCTGATCTCCTCATGCGGCCAGGTAAACGGCCCGTTGTGAATGCCGCGGTAGGTGTAGACCAATTCGCTTTCGATTTCATTGCGCATAATGTAACGATACAGCGGTTCGTTGGCAATCGTGGGTACGCCGAGCTCTTCCTGCACTTCGCGCAACAAGGCCGTTTCCACGCGCTCGCCGCTTTTGATGTGGCCGCCGACTGAGGTGTCCCACAGTCCGGGCTGAATTTGCTTGTCGTTTGAGCGTTTTTGCAGCCACAACTCGCCTTTGGAATTGAACACATGTACGTGCACCACCGGGTGCAGCAAATTGGGATTGCCGTGGCACAGAGTGCGCGGCGCTTTGCCGACGATTTTGCCCTCCGGCGTGACAATGTCGAACCATTCGTCGTCTTTGTATTGCTGATAAAATTTGCGCTGATCGATTTTCGATTTGACAAACTGGAAGGCAAACACCAGACCGATCAAAATGTAAAACAGGCCGCCGCTGACAAACGCCCACAACTCTTTGCGCTGCAGATATCCGGGTGAATCGGTTTCGCCCACGTAAATGGCGGTGAGGACGATCAAAATCGTATGCGCCAATAGCAGCCAAAACAAACCGTGCAGCATGCGCCGCATCATAAATATCTGCTGATCGCCCAGCTCCATGCCCTTCATATAGCGCGAGGACATTTGTATGAGTAGCGGATTTTTTGTAAACACGGTGACGCCGATCAATACGACAAAAATCGCCTCAATGATTGCCGGTTTGATAAGGATGAATACGGGATTATCGAACGCCAGCGATACGGCTCCGAGCGCCAGAATCAATCCGGCATCGAGCAGCACAAATTTGTCGAAACGTTTTTCGCGGATATAAATCCACATGAGATACAGTAAGCTGACGCTCAGGGCAATGGCCAGGCTGTAAATCAGCTCAAACATCTCGTCGGCAATAATAAACACCAGCAGCGGAAAAAAGCCAATGGCGAGGTTTTTTAACAGGGTTTTGCGATCCATCAGAATTCCAGAGATTTCAGTTTTTAGTCAACCTAATTCAGGACGCGGCATGGAGACGGGAAACCGGAGTCCAGTTTTCGGCCTCCTGCCTCCAGTCTCCCGCTTTAGTTTCCAATTTTGACAGGCACGGCAAATTCCGTTTCCATCTCGTAAGGCAATTGCCACACGGTGTCTCCCGTTTTATTGGTGAAATAGAGCCGCGAGGGGGAAAGCTCGTGCGCGTGGCCGTCCGCCCAAAATGCATAAAAATCGGGGTGCGCATTCACAGGTCGCCGCGCATAGGCGTGATTGTAGTCGCTATCGTGAGTCAGCACTTTTTCTTTAATCCAGGTGGCGCCGGAATCCGTGCTGATCCACATGGCCATGTCCCCGCCGATGCCCCAATATTGCGGTCCCGGTTCGGTTGGCGCAATAATACGCCAGGTGCCATCTGGTTCGATATAGAGCGAACCCATATCGTAATTGTGCGTCGAGCGGGTGATCTCCTGAAACTGCCAGCAGAAACCGGTCCAGCGCGCGAGCGTCCACCAGCGCGGCTCGCCTTTAGGTCCGGGTTGATGGAAATTGCTGGTGATATATAGCAGCAATGGATTACCATCCGCATCAAATTGGATATCTTTGAGATAGACCAAACGATTTTCCGCTTGATAATCGCGAATCAACGCCGGATTCTGCGAGCCTTCTACCGGAGTCTGCACCGGCTCACCTGCGGCGGTCGTCCAGGTTTTGCCCATGTCCTCGGTTTGTACAAAATAGAGATTGGTGCGCGTATCCACGCCATCCGGATGCACATTGAATGCGGTGAAAATGCGGTTCCCCAAGCGATTGCTCATTTGATAATGCCCGCCGCTCGCCAGTTTTTGTGTGGGCGACCAGGTTCGGCCATTCTCGCTCGTGGACCAATATAATTCGCGGCCTTTGGTATATTTGGTGAACAGAAACATAAATCCGGTTTGATCGATAAACCACGGTTGCGGATAGGCAAATTCATCCTCTTTGATCTGCTCAAACGACTCGATCGAATAGGGTGTTGTGCTGCGATACATAAATCCCGACCGTATACTGCCGCGGCCACTGACAAACACCCAAATGTGTCCTCGCGCATCCATGGAAATCGAAGGATTATCGTGCGGATCAATCACATCCGGTTTTTGATGGAGCACAACCGGTTTCGGCACGTTGCCGATGTCGTGGTCGTAATAGGAAATCATTGCCAGCAAATCGCGCGTGTCCGGCGATGTGGTGCCGCCGTACACAAAAAAGGTTTTGTTCGCTTCCTGGCTATAAATCGCAAGCGGATGATGTTTGGCCGTGTACGTACCCAAGCCGCCGGAATATTTGTCGCCATACTCGGACTTTTGCGTCAGCTCAAACCAGACGCCCTTGTAGCCGTCGATCCGGGTTCCGGTTGGCAGTTGCGCAAATAGCGAGCTACACAGGAGCATCGCCATCAAGCTGTTTAATAAAAATAGTTTCATATCATTGTTTTCCTGTATCGTATGAAAAAACTATTAGCTGTTAGCTAAAGGCTAAAAGCCAACAGCTTACAGCTACTTCACCACTTCGTAATGCATCGCCCGATTATCGGCCTTTAATTGAAACGAATATCCGCCTTCCACCGCCCGCGTCTCGATCAATCCCATACGTTTGCCGCCGGGACTCAACGCGTAAACAGAAATCGGCGTCTCACTCTTGAAGGTAATCGTGCCTTCAATCGGCTGCATGAGAAACGGAAAATGGCCGGTTTGCTCGATCACGCTAAAATCATCCGCCATTTTTATGTCCGAATATCGTGCATCGCCGGAGGTGGAGATGAGAATACGCTCCGAAGCGCCCAGGGCTTTGTCCGTAAGCGAGGAAATCATCACCACGCCAAATTCGGTGGCCATATCAAATGTCCAGTTGGTGGTGGTGAGGGTTTTGTCGCCAAAAAATCCGATAACGCCTTGTGTGCGCGGCGAATTCAACACCACGATTCCCGCGTTTGTGTCCCAGGTCATTTCGCCGGTGGTTGAGGTGTAGACGCCACCGGCTTCCAGCGCGGTTTTGAGCAGCCCGGCATCGTTGCACGATGGCACTGGCAAGTCGGTAAACGCCAGACCGTATTTGCCGACAAATGCGGTTTGCGCGTGTCGCGCTATATTTTGCGATGGATTCATCACCTGGTCGGGTGTGAGGATTTCGAAATAGCCGTTATCGTCTTTCTGAAAATCCTGGCGAAAAAACATCAAAGCTGAAATGGGAATGAGGTTCATTTGCGTCGGATCAAACATCACCTCAAACGAATTGATCGTGTCCGGCTCGGCCTCCCTCGCACCCCAATAGGCATAGTGCATCGGGTGCCAGTCGTGCAAACACGAATACGCCGCCATAATCGGCGTGCCCTCGGCACGATACGGATTCGGCAGCGGATTGTGCCATTCGGAAATCGTATACGGCAGTCCATAAATGCGGCGCCGTGCATTAGCGCCCAGATTGCCGCCGATCGCATCCTTGACCATGGGATATGGCTGCACGCCCTGTCCGCCAATATAATTGTACTCGTTACGCGGATGCGTCCAGTAGCTGTGGCGGTCTATATAATCCAATTGTGCGTTCACGTGCAAATCCGCTACATCGTTCGTCCAATGGTTGCTGCCGGCAATCGGGATTTTTAATCCAATTGACTTTAAAAAGTCATACATCTCCTGGTAATACTCGTCCTGCACATCATACAAGAACTGCCGCGTATCGCGCTTGCGCTGCTGGCTCACCGGCCAGTCCTGATCATTGACATACATATGCGGAATCTGAATAGTGGCCTCGCGCAGCGACTCGTTTTCAAATAGCGCGGTTTTGCCCTCCTCTTTCCAGGCGTGGCGCAGCGCCGCAGCATCGCCATATTTTTTCGCCAGCCATTCGGCAAACATGACTTGCAGCATATTTTTATAAAATGGCGAATTGATGCCAAAACCGCCGTCCGGCTGAATCCAAAACAGCGAGTTTTCGTTGGTGATTTCAGTCAACGCCAGCGCCGGGTCCTCCAACATCGACATCCCGGTGTACGGATTGGTGGCCGTGAGAATGGCCTCGAGATACTCTTTTTGCAGCTCGACCAAATAGGGATCGTACATGCCTTCCACTTTGAATCCCTGCCCCACGTCCTCAAACGCCGTTTCATCGCCAGGGAACGCATCACCCTTCATGACAAATCGCGACGAAATGTGGCTGAGAAAAATATAAATACCGCGCTCCTTGAAGCAATAAAACATGTAAAAAAAGTTGTCCAGCATCTCCTGATCGATGTCGCGCGTGGTCTCCGGCAGTTGTCCGCCAAAAAAGCTGCGCTGCACTACTTTATCGGTCCACGGTTTCACCACATCGAGATGATGCATGCGCACAATATTGGCGCCGGAGCGCGCAATGATATCCGCCATATATTCAGCCTGCTCTTTGTCCGGGAAATTGGCTTCGCCGAAAATGTTGCCGCCCCAAAATCGCGCCGGGGTGCCGTCTTCAAAAACAAACTTGTCGCCTTTAACCGTGAGAAATCCGCGCTGGCCGGCCGGTGCATCGAGCAGCCCGGACATGTCGAGCGCCGTGCCTTTCATCTCTTCATACGCGGATAACGGAAATGGAATCCAATCCGAGGTATCAAGTGTGACGCCCTCGGGCAGTGTTTGAGCAATATTCAGAGAAGCGAAACACAACAACATTAAAACGATTGAACGCATAAAGTCTCCAGATTTTATGGATGAATAAACGTTAATTTTTTAGTGCTGGTGCCGTATGGCGTGTTTAAACGGCAAAAATAGATACCACTGCCGGGTAGATCATCCGACGACAAGGTGACCGAATACTCGCCGGGTTCGTGCAGCCTCTGCCGCAATGTAGTAATCCACTGTCCGCGGAGGTTGTAAATTTCAAGGCTGACGTCAGCCGTAACGGCAACGGAATATCCTATGTTTGTCGTTTGGGTCAGCGGATTCGGAACCGGATTTCGCAGTCGAAAATAATCCTGCTTGGGCTCCTCCGGCGTGGGAATTTCGATGCCGTGGCGATAAAAATCACGAATCTGATAAAAATTGACGAGGAGTTGATTTCGCGTGATTTTGTTCGACTCGCCTGTGGAATAGATGAGGGCGTAGACCACCTCCTGCGAATCGCCGGGCGCCAGCGTAAACGGCCCGGACGCCGGAATTTGGCTGCAGCCGCCCGATCCTTTTTGCGACCAGCCGGTTTGTGTGACGGGATTGCCCGTAAACGTGTAACTCGTGGTATCGCCGTTGATCGGATTGACAATCGGAGAACCATCGTGGCGCCGACCCGTGAGAAAATTATAGAGTTGCTGCAGGCTGTCCGGAGCTCCGCCAATATAGGTGGCGGGGTAACTGTCATCCAAAATCGCCCAATACGCGGTTGTGGGCATATTTTTATAGCCGGGCCACTGCCGGCCAAACGCAACTCCCTGCTCATCCGCTGCCGGAACCAGAGGGCCTTGCAGCAGCGCATAAGACGCAGCAACCGCGGATTGACCCGGCTCTTCTGACGGTGAAAAGATATAACCAATTCCATGCTCGGCGTCAAAACAGGGATAATCGTTGTGAAAATCGATATCATTCCAAATGCCTACAACCACGCTGTCTAATTGATCACTTTTGTTAAAAAGTTGCCATTTGAAGAACACCGTTTGTCCCAGCAATCCGGGGCGATCGTAGCCCCACACGGTTTCCCGGATTTCAATATTCGTATTTGTCAGGACGCCCGTGGACTCTTCAATCCATGAATGTAGACCCGGATAGGCATCGTTGTAAACCGTCCAGGCGGTTTTATCGCCATGCAGTTTTGGTGCGCCCATATTGGTGACCGGCGCGCCCCATTGCCGCGGCCACTCGTCATAATCGGGATCGTCGGGTTGGGAATCGGTGGTCAAGAGATAGGTGCGGTACAGGGCGGAATCTTCTGGCGCGACTTGAATGGCAGCCTGACCGTCGATAATCGGTCCGGGGGTATAATTCGGCGACCACAGCGGCGCGGTGCCGACAAGCTGGCCGTCTCGATAGCCCAAAAGCACGAGCCCGTGATCCCAGACGCGATAATAGGTTTGCTCTGTGCTGAACGAAATTCCCCACGCCCCGGAGTACAATCGGCCGTCGTTGGAGAGCGAGACGCGCAGCGAATAGGTATCGAAATACTTGTGCTTCACAATCGATTCGGGATTGATTTGCGCGGATAGAGCCTGAGGCAGGAAGCATAGCAGAAAAACAATAAAATAAAGTCTTGTCAAAAAAAAACGATTCTGAAAAGATTTTCTTCTCTGCAAAGAAATTGCAACAACAAGAAGCATTTGCAGCCTCGAATATGTTTTGATGTATTGGCTAAAATTTAAAATGGCCGTTGAGCTGCGTTGGACGCACAATGCAAAATTACAATACCTGCAAATTATAACGCTCACTTATGCTTGCAATATGCGCTTCCAGATTAGTCCAATTAGGATTGGAGATACTCGATTTCAGATCTTTTGCATTTTTTTTAAAATATTTATCCGTATTCGCAAGGGCATCAATGTATAGTCTACAGTTGTCTTGGACTTGTTTGAATTTATCACTATTCACAGCAATGCTGTCATTTTTGCTCTTGTTCAAGTAACACATATAGTAGTACAAGGCTCTCCGCTTTTTATTTTCTTTTTCGGTTTTTACTTTATCAAGGTAGAAGCGATAGGTTTCTGCGATCTCGTAGTTTTGTGAAGGTCCGCTGCGCAATATTTTCTGGTTCTCGATCAAGAGATCAAAGTTCCGGGGATCGGTAATTGCTGATACCACAAAATGAAGATTCTGTGTGGCTTCCTCCTTGTCTTTTTCGTAACTGTCCTGCCGTTTCAGAACTTGCAAAAGATATTCAGCAGCTAGATTTTTAAAGGCAACCGATTGCTGCCTGTGCTCCTTGTAATATAAACCAAGGCGCAACAGTTGTTCCGATGTCAGCCCTAAATATTCATCCTGAAGTTTCTCTCTCAGGTTCTTTATGGGAATGTGTCCAAGTGCATAACCTTTTTGTGAGCGAATATATAGCTTATCCTTCTCCTGATCTAAGGAAAATGTTCTCAAGGTATTTTGATAATAATTAGAGTCTACCTTTCCAAAATGCATCATCAATGATTCTGGTATTCCTGTTGTCAGACCTACAGGTTCTCCACTCTCGTTAAAAAAACAAAGCTCTTGTGCAACAGTTGGCTTTTGTATTGCGACCTGTGCTATGTCTCTGCTCGTTATGATCAGCCCAGCGAGAAACAGTCCACTGAGTACTATGACAGCCGTTCCCTGAACACTAAGGATTCCAAAAACATTTGCTTCTCCTTCTCCGCCCAAAATATCTTTACGAAACTTTTCGCTGAAAATGAGCGCAAAAACAATCGTCAGCGTTGCTATAGCGCAGACAAAAAGCGCCAAAAATTTAAACATAATCAGATCCTCTAACATTGTGAGCGTCAAACCTGCCCGCTGAAACAGAGTTCTAACAAAAGGTAGCATTATTTTTAAAAGGTACAAAGCGGAACTTTAGTCGGGTGACGATTAATAATATATATAATGGAACAGACATGCTCTAATTCATTCAAACACGATTTTGATCACCCCACTCTCATTTTTGGACCTTTCACTGTTACCTTGCCTGCTTGTTCGGAAATGAGAATAGCATCCCTATTTTTTCAACAACCCATTCAGGCTCAATTCTTAAAAATCCCGTATAGCGCTCCATTATGTTATCTTGTATCACATGTGCATGTTTCCCCAACGGCGCCCAGCGTAAGGGATGAATGGGCGGCCGCGAAGGATAGAGGCCGACCGCAACCTTGCCCAACGCCGCAGCCAGGTGCAGCGGTCCGGTGCTGGCGGCAACCAGTCCATCGACGGCGGCGATAAAGCAAATGAGCTCGTCGAGCGTGAGCTTGCCGGTCATGTCGTGTACAAACGGTACTTGGGCCTGTAGTGGTTCACGAATCGCTCGCCCATCCGCTTCGGTTCCGGTGATAAATAGTTCAAATTGATCTTGAGGAAGCATTTGAATCAATTCAATAAAATTATCAATCCCCCACTCCAGCGCGCTGCCTTGGGACGTGGGATGCAGAATCGTATTAATTTTAGAGGGTGACAACACGTTAGCAAGCTCGGGCTTTAAGGGCTCTTGCTTTAAAAGTCCGTATAGATTGGAAATTTCCTCGTGAGTATATAATGTTTTTGCACCAAACGGCCGCAATAATTTCAAATTCAATTGCGCCTCGTGCAGCGCAGAATGGCGGCGAGACAGCCAAACGAGTTTGTTGCAGGTTGTCCAATGAAACAATCGATTGGTCGTGCCCACACGAAGCGAAATTTTGGCCCGTTTTGCGGCATGGGCGATCTCTTTTTGGGGAAACACGTGCAAAATCACATCGGCTTTGGTTGAATGTAAAAAGTCAGCCTGTTGTTGCGGCGTTCCATTCTTTACTTCATCCCAATTGTAAAAGCGGTGAATATGCTCGCAGGCTTGAATGACCGGTTCGGTGTAGGTTTGTCCGAGAAAGAGGATTTCGGCATTGGGCATTAACTGCCGCAGCACCCCGGCCATGGGCAACGTGAGCACCACATCGCCAATGCTGTCGGTGCGGCTGACAAGAATTCGTTGAATAGCTGGTTTCATGCGAAAAAATCCGGAAGCATAAAATTGCTGACCATTAAAAACCAAGGCCTTGTTTCTGTTAAAGAACCGGTGCCGATGAAAATCAGAAATAAAGCACACGACCGTGCCGTTTGTTTCAGTATAAAATTCGATTTTGATGCAAGGCAATATAAGGACTCGAACATGAAAAACACAACGGCTTTCCTGATTATTCTTCTGCTGACGAGCAACTTGTCGGCCCAGGAACTAACGTACGATCCATACCAACACATGGAGAGCGCCATGACCGTCCTCACCGGCTGGAGTGTGGGATCCATGGTCGTGGGCACCGGCATGTTGTTTGTGCCCAACACGCAGGTGAAATACGCCGGCATTCAAAACATTGCCTGGGGCGCTATTGATTTGGGCATCGCCATTTGGGGCAATCATTCCATTCAAAAAGATATCGGCTACAAGCCGCCGGAGCAGAAACGTAAAGAGTTTCAAACCGCCTTGTGGATCAACGGTTTGCTGGATGTGCTTTACATTGGCGCCGGCTATTATCTGTACGCCAAAGGCAAAAATGACCAGCTCAAAGGCACGGGCGCCGGAATAATGGTGCAGGGCAGTTTTTTGTTTGTGTTTGATTGGGTGAATTATGTGTTGACATTGTGAACTTTCCGCTGATTTGCACGGATCAAACACGAATGGTTAATGCAATTGCCACTTGCTACACGGACGACGTCTCAAGATCAGTGAAAATCCGTGTGCATCCGTGGCTTGGATTTTCAGCTCGGTGGTAATAAATCATTTCTCATTACCGACAGAACGGGTACCCTATTTTTTCTTTGATTTGCACATCAAAAATGTCTATGTTTAATCAATTAATTCAATGACTTTACTTATTCGGATAAAGCTATGAAACGAACGTTATTCCTAGTTATCTTCCCGCTAGTTCTGTTTGCTCAAATTCAGGTGGGCACTTTTGAACAGGAAACCGCAGAATTTTTCAAGGCGAACGATGGGCTGCCGTCCGCGGAGGTCACGTCTGTTGAAATTACAGCTAACGGGACTTTTTACGCGGGTACAGCAGCGGGATTAGCGGTACTACAGGAAAATCAGTGGAAGCCCTTGCCGGAAGTCAGGGCTGTCGTGGATTTGGCGGCCTCCGTAGACATTCTTCAAGTGCTCTATAAAACGGACGGCGAGCTACGGCTGGCGCAATTTAGAAACGACTCCATGTTATCGGATGTTGAGGTGAATGAGAATAAATTTCCCGAGGCCCGGCTTGTGAATGCCGGCCTGCTATCAACTGCAAAGGGCTTGTTTTCGTTTGAGCCGCAACGCTTCAAACCACGACGTCTACTAAAAGAGCCGGTTCCCGTGTCAGAGGCGGTTCAGTGGAATTCAGCAATCTGGTTGGCTGCAGACGATGGCCTGTTCCGACTAAACGACAAAGAGCTCAAATCCGTGCACCCGTCAGATGACTCGAATCGCTGGGCGCTGCAAAACGTTGCCGGTGTGACGATCGATGCCAATGGTGCACTCTGGTTTGCCTCGCCGCAAGGTGTGGGAACATTCGACGGCCAGAGCTGGTCGCTGTATACCGGCGCCGAAGGGCTTCCCTACACTCATTTTACGTGCGCGGCAGCCGGCGGCGACGGCGCCGTGTGGTTTGGCACGGAAAAAGGCGCCATCCGTTACGATGGCGACCATTGGGCCTATCGACAAGGATTGCGTTGGCTGCCGGATGATTTTGTTAATGATATCGCCTTGGATCAAAACGGCAACGCCTGGATCGCCACGCCCAAGGGTATCGGCTTGATCAAACGTGAGCCCATGACTCTGGCGGAAAAAGCCACATGGTATGAAAGCGAAATTGAAAAGTACCATCGGCGCACGCCGTACGAATATGTGCTGGGTGTCAGTCTTGCCGCGCCCGGAGATAAAAGCGATGTGACCCAACATGATAGCGACAACGACGGCTTGTGGACCAGCATGTACGGCGCCGGCGAGTGTTATGCCTACGCCGCAACCGGCGACTCGCTCGCCAAACAGCGTGCCCTACAGGCGTTTGAAGCGTTGAAATTTTTGGGGGATGTCACGCAGGGTACAGAACATTCGCCACCGCCGGGATTTGTGGCGCGCACGATTTTGCCGACCGACGGCCCCGATCCGAATGATGGCCGTATCGAGCGCGATAGACGCCACAAAGCCGAAGAGGATACGTTGTGGAAAATTATCGATCCGCGCTGGCCCGTGAGCGAGGATGGCAAATGGTACTGGAAAACCGACACCAGCTCGGATGAGCTCGACGGCCATTATTATTTTTATGGATTGTATTACGATCTGGTTGCCGACACCGAGGCCGAAAAAACCCGCGTGCGCCAGCACGTGCGGCGCCTCACCGACCATTTGATCGAACACGATTTTCAGCTTGTGGATCACGACGGCCGTCCGACGCGCTGGGCTCGGTTCAATCCCTACGAACTCAACCACGACCGCAATTGGGCGTTTGACCGCAATCTCAATTCGCTCAGCATGCTGGCGTTTTTGCTGACTGCGGCACACATTACCGATGAAAAAAAATACATTCATTACGCCGAGTATCTTGTTGAAAATCACGGCTATTTGCAAAACGCGCAGCTTCCCAAAACCCAGCGCGGAATTGGCACCGGCAACCAGTCCGATGACGAAATGGCCTTGATGATGCTGTACAATTTTATAAAATACGCACCGCACGACAACTGGCGCGAGCGTATGGCGCTGGCGTGCTGGACCTACGGCCGGCTGGAGCAGCCGGAGATGAACCCGTTTTTCAATTTTGTTTTCGCCTCGTCGTGCAGCGGCAAAACCTTTACCGATGCCTGGGGCGAGCATTCCCTGGAACCCACCGGCCCCTGGCTGCAAGACGCCGTGGAAACGTTAAAACGTTTTCCTTTGGATCGGGTGAATTGGTCTCATGACAACCGTGACCGCATCGATATTATGCCGTTTGACGAAAATGCGCGCCATTTTGATGAACGCAGTTTTGCGGACCGCGGCCGGCGCGTCAACGGCAACGCCCTGCCCGTGGACGAGCGCCATTTCAATCACTGGAACCACGATCCGTATCAACTGAAAACCGGCGGTAATGGCATGTATCTATCCGATGGGGCGGTGTTTTTGCTGCCGTATTATATGGGGTTGTATTATGGGTATATTCGATAGGGTGGGATATTATCCTGCATCTGATCGTCCGGCATATCCATGTTGGACGGGCAATATCTTCAATCGAATTCGCTGTTCTGACGTTTATGGCGGCCGGGATATTTATCCCGGACGGTCGAAGGGTGGCCATGCCAACCGCGTGGATGCGATGCGGTATTTGGTTTTGATGTGTGGCCATTTTACGTTTCCCTTCAATTTTTGTGTTTTTTTCAACGTAGAGACAAGGCATTGCCTTGTCTCTACGATGTTACAAAAATTTCGATCGTCCGGCATAGCCAC
>CAYPZM010000089.1:0-15732 GCA_964414825.1 uncultured Cytophagia bacterium
AGCGCCAATATTGGCGATAAAGTGGCGGTGTTTGAACCGACGCACGGCTCGGCGCCGAAATACGAGCATCTGAACCCGTCAATTGTCAATCCGACGGCGATGATTTTGTCCGCCTGTCTGCTGCTGGATCATGTGGGCGAAACGGAAAAAGCGGAACGCGTTCGCGCTGCGATTGCTCAAGTGATCGCCGAAGGCAAAGTGCAAACATACGATATGAAAATGCTCAAAGGCGGCCCCGACGTGATTTCCCAAGGCGCTGCCACCACACAGCAAATGACCGATGCCATCATTGCAAACTTGTGAGAGGTGAACATGCAAGAGACCATTCACCATTTATGGCCGGAACTGGACTGGATACAGGATGAGCAATTGCGCGAACAGACCGCGCTCGTCTGGAAAACTGCACTGGAAAAAAGCGTGCTTACGGTGGAGGACTTGAACACCATTCCATTCACCCTGCTGGTTCCAAATGTGCAGGTCACGTTTATGCAGCACAAACGTGCTGTGGTGCATTTGGCGAAGCAGTGCGGCGAGACCATCCATGAGTTTCTGGGCTCGGATTTGCATGTGGACATGGATGTGTTGATCGCCGGCGCCATTTTGTGTGATGTGGGAAAATTGCTGGAATATGAGCTCAAAGACGGCAAAGCCGTACAAGGCACGTATGGTAAATATCTGCGTCATCCGTTTTCCGGCGTTTCCCTGGCCGAGTCCTGCGGCATTCCGCCGCAAGTCACGCACATCATTGCGGCGCACGCCTCCGAGGGCGATCACGTGAAACGATCTGTTGAAGCTTACATCGTGCATCACTGCGATTTTATGACTTTTTTGCCGTTCAAAGAACGGCTGCAAGTTTGAGGTGAATATGCCTACTCTGGTTGAAAACATTATTTCAAAACATGCCGGGCGATCCGTGCAGCCCGGTGATATTGTCGATGTCGAAATCGATATGCGCGCCGCGAGAGATTTTGGCGGCGCCAATGTGGTGAAGCATTTAAGGGAGCACAGGCTTGGCATCGCCGATTCGCAAAAAACGATTTTTACCTTTGACTGCAATCCTACCGGCTCGGATCAAAAATATGCCGCCAATCAACAGCTTTGTCGTGAGTTTGCACGCGAACACAATATCCGCGTTTTCGATATCGACAGCGGCATTGGCACGCATATCGCCATAAACAACGGCCTGGTCGGGCCCGGCGGCACGTTTGTCTCCACCGATTCGCATGCCAACATTCTCGGCGCCATTGGCGCGTTCGGCCAGGGCATGGGCGATGTGGATATCGCGCACGCCTTTGCAAAGGGCCGTGTCTGGTTCAAGGTGCCGCCCAGTATTAAAATCACTCTTTTAGGTGAATTGCCGGAAACGTGCTCGGCAAAAGATGTGGCGCTGGCGTTATTACGACAGTTGGGCGCGAATGGCTTGTTGGGTTACGCCGCCGAGATGTACGGTCCGGCGGTTGAGCGCCTTTCTCTGCAGGATCGCATCACCATCGCCTCCATGGCAACGGAAATGGGTGGAATTATTCTGCTTTTCCCGCCGTCGCGGGAGATCATCGAGTTTTGCCGGAACGCCGGCGCTTCTTTCGAACCCGTTTATGCCGATGCAAATGCCGCCTATGAGAAAACATGGGACATCGATATATCGGATGTGCAGCCGCTGCTCTCGCGTCCCGGCCATCCCGACGATGTGGTTCTGGTGCGCGATGTTGAAGGTACGCCTGTCGATTCCGTATTCATCGGTTCCTGCACTAATGGCCGATTTGAGGATTTGCTGCAAGCCGCTAAAATTCTTAAAAACCGTCGCAAAGCCGAGCACGTCGTTTTAAAAATTGTGCCCGCTACCGATGCCGTCTGGCAGCGCTGTTTGCACGAAGGCCTGTTCGATAGTTTCAAATCCGCCGGTGCCCTCATCAGCAACGCGGGGTGCGCGGGATGTGCTGCCGGTCAGGTTGGCCAAAACGGTCCCGGCGAAGTCACCCTCAGCACCGGCAATCGCAATTTTGCCGGCAAGCAGGGCAAGGGAGAGGTTTATCTGGTCAGCCCGGCTACTGCTGCGGCGTCGGCTATTGCGGGATTTATTGTTTCCGCCGATCGTTTGGATGTTGCGAAGCCCAAACCGCGTCCACAAATCAAATCAACCGTGGCTGCAAAGGCGCAAGAACCATCGCAGAAAAACAAATCCCTCGAGCTTGAGGGCCACGTCTGGGTTATACCGGTGGATAATATTGATACGGATATGATTTATCACAACCGCTATCTAACGGTTACGGATATCAATGAAATGGGGCAGTATACATTTGACAATCTCGAAGGCTGGCAGGATTTTGCTGACAAAGCCAAGCCCGGAGATATTGTGATCGTCGGCGAAAACTTTGGCTGCGGCAGCTCGCGGCAGCAGGCGGTCGATTGTTTCAAAAGCCTGGGCATCCAGCTTGTCATTGCCAAATCGTTTGGCGCGATTTACGAGCGCAATGCCATCAACAATGCGTTGCCAATTTTAACCGCCGATCTTTCCGAGGTGGATATCCAAACCGGGGATTCAATTCGCGTCAATCTGGAGACCGGTACAATAATGCTGGGAAATGGAAGCCAAGTTCATGCTGCGCCATTTTCCGAGGTCCAAACATCCATTTATTTACGCGGAGGATTGTTGTAAATGGGACAAACCTTTGCTCAAAAAATCCTGGCCCGCCACGCCGGACTCGATTCGGTGGCGCCGGGACAAATTGTCACGGTCCAACCCGATCTGCTGCTGTCGCACGACAACACGGCAGCGATTGTCAACAAAATCAAATCCGAGCTGCAAAATTATGGGGTGTTCGATCCGCGGCGACACGTCATTGTGCTCGATCATGTCATTCCGGCGAACGATGAAAAATCCGCCACCAACCACGCTCAAATTCGCGATTATGTGCAAAAATTCGCCATTCCCTTTTTTTATGACGTTGGTGAGGGCATTTGCCATCAAATTATGATGGAAAAGCGCCATGTGCAGCCCGGACTACTCATTCTCGGCAGCGATTCGCACACCTGTACGTACGGTGCCGGAAACGCGTTTGCCTCGGGAATTGACCGTACCGAGATGGCGGCCCTGATCCTCACCGGAGAAACCTGGCTCAAAGTGCCCGAGTCGATTAAAATCGAATTCAAAGAGAGATTGAATCCCGGTGTTACTGCAAAAGATGTGATCCTCAGCATCATCGGCGATCTCGGCGCGGATGGCGCCAATTATTTGTCCGTCGAATATCATGGCGACATCGAGTCTCTTTCCATAGACGACCGTATGACCATCGCCAATATGGGCGTGGAAATGGGCGCGAAAAATGCAGTATTTCCGTTTGATGCCGTAGCCCAGGAGTACATGACCACAGAGGATTCGGATTTGGACTTGTTCGAACCGGTCTGGGCTGATCCGGATTGCCAGTATATCAATACCTTAATGTATGATCTCGGTACTCAGGTGCCCCTCGTGGCCATGCCGCACAATGTTGACAATGTGGCGCCGATTAATATCGTCGAGGGCCAAAAAGTGCAGCAGTGTTTAATCGGCACCTGCACCAACGGCCGCCTCTCCGATTTTGAACAGGCTGCTTCCGTCCTCAAAGGCAAAAAAGTGGCACCCGGTTGCCGACTTTTACTGCTTCCCGCTTCCCGTTCTATCCTTCAAGAAGGCATGCGCTCAGGTGTGATGCAAACGCTCATCGACGCCGGCGGAGTGCTGCTGCCGCCGGGATGCGGTCCCTGTTTGGGCGCGCATCAGGGGGCGTTGGCGCCTGGAGAGGTGTGCATCTCGACGTCCAATCGCAATTTTAAAGGACGCATGGGCTGCGCCGACGCCGAGATTTATTTGGCCAGTCCGCTTACGGTTGCCACCTCGGCACTATACGGAGAAATCCGCGATCCGCGCAACGAGAGGAGGGTTTCATGAAGGTTTGGAAATATGGCGACGACATCAACACGGACATGCTGTTCCCCGGCCGTTACACCTACACCTGCGCTACTGCGGAGGAGATCAAGCCGCATTTGCTCGAAGATTTGGATGCGGAATTTTCCGAAAACGTGCAGCCGGGCGACGTTATTTTGGCGGGCAAAAATTTTGGCTGTGGCAGTTCGCGCGAGCAGCCGGCGTTGGGACTCAAGGCGGTAGGCATTCGAGCCGTCATTGCCAAAAGTTTCTCGCGTATTTTTTATCGCGCTGCCATCAATCAGGGGCTCATTTTGATCGAGTGCCCGGAAGCCGTGGAAGCCTATGAACCCGAAGAGACGATAACTGTTGACGATATCGGCGGCCAAATCCGGATCAATTCTCGGGTCTATTCATTTCCACCGTTGCCGCCGGAAATTCTGGCCATCCGTGATGCCGGGGGCCTGCTGCCGTATGTTCGATTCAAACTGGCACGAAAGGGAGACCATGGCGCAGGCGGGTAGATTTGGCGAGGATATTCGATCCGATTGTGTGATCACTGTTGAACTCGGCGGCTCCGGGCTGAGCGTATCGATACAAAGCTCGGTCAAGGCGATGTTTGGCAAACAGATCGAGCAGCAGATTCGTGATGAGTGCTTGCAACTGGGTGTTGAAAATGCACAAATAACTATCAAAGATCGCGGCGCATTGCCGTTTGTGATTTCCGCGCGATTGGAAACCGCGCTTCGTCGAGCCGGTCTAAAAATTACATCTCTGCTATGGCCGCAAAAGAATAGTATTCAAACTGATGAAAGCGAAAAAGACCGCTTGCGGCGCTCGCGTCTCTATTTGCCTGGCAACACGCCGCATTTGTTTTTGAATGCCGGATTGCACGAGCCCGATGGCATCATCCTGGATTTGGAAGACAGCGTAGCCCCGGCGGAAAAAGACGCGGCGCGCGCTCTGGTGCGCAATGCCCTCTTATCGGTTGATTTTTATCCATGCGAACGTATGGTGCGCATTAACCAATTGCCTGCCGGATTGGACGATTTGGACTGGGTCGTTCCTTATGGAGCGCAACTGATATTGATTCCCAAATGCGAGAGCGCTGATCAGGTTCGGCTTGTGGAAACTAGAATTGCCAACCTGATTCCCGGTCACCGTATTTGGCTGTTGCCGATTATCGAAAGCGCACGCGGCTGTTTTGCGGCGTTTGAGATTGCCGGTGCGTCCTCAAACGTCGTCGCTCTAACGATTGGCTTGGAGGATTACACCGCGGACCTCGGCGTATCTCGTACCTTAGGGGGGCAGGAAAGTTTATGGGCCCGCAGTCAAATTATCAATGCCGCCAAAGCGCACGGTTTGCAGGCGATCAGCTCGGTGTTTTCCGATGTGGAAGATTTGGACGGCTGTTTCAAATCCGCGCAAGATGCCAAATCGCTGGGATTCGGTGGCATGGGCTGTATTCATCCACGACAAATTCCCCTGGTGCACCGCGCTTTTAACCCGTCACCCGAAGAAATCGCCCATGCTCAAGCAATTGCCGATGTCTATGAATCGGCAAAACAACAGGGAGTCGGTGTGGTGGCGCTCGGCAACAAGATGATTGATGCACCGGTCGTAAAACGCGCACTCACGATTTTAAAACATGCCAAGCGTTTGGGTCTCTATGATCCTGCTGAACCGTTGACCTAGAGTATGGATTTCACCTGTTCGTCCAGGGATCCTTGGACGCGAAACAAGGTTGGACTTGGTCCTATTAAAAACTTGGGTAAACTATGGATTTCATAATCAACGCCGCGCAGCGCCGCTTGCCCATTGAAATAAATGGTAAACCGGCCGTGCCTTTCCAGGGCGTCGGTGGCTATAAACCAACCGGAAAAACGGCAGGAAGGCCGATTGTCTCTTGCGCGGATTTCCCACGTGATGGCGAAAAAATGGTTGCCGATCTCCGCACAGCGCTGGAACAATGCGGCTTGAAGGATGGCATGACCATCTCGACGCACCACCATTTTCGCGATGGCGATTTGATCGCCAAGCAGGTATTTGATATCGCCGCCGACATGGGCGTCAAAGAGTTGCGATGGTTCCCTAGCGCCGCGTTTCCGTGCCATGCACCGCTCATCAAACATTTGGAATCGGGTGTAATTCATCATATCGAAGGCAGTATGAACGGTCCGCTTGGCGATTACTGTTCCAAAGGCCACATGCGCGGCACGGCCGTATTGCGCTCGCATGGCGGCCGCTGGCAGGCCATACAAGATGGCGAGGTGCACATCGACATTGCCGTGCTTGCCGCCCCGGTTGCGGATTCGTTTGGCAATTGCAATGGCGCCATGGGGCCTTCGGCGTGCGGTCCCCTGGGTTACGCCGAAGCCGATGCGCAGTTTGCCGACAAGGTGATTGTAGTTACTGACCATCTGGTTCCGTTCCCCTGCTATCCCTGGCACTTGCAAGGGCAATATGTCGATTGTGTGGTCGTGGTCGACAAAATCGGCATACCGGAAAAAATCGTTTCCGGCACTACAAAGCTCACCAAAAGCCCAGACCGCCTGCGTATTGCCGAGCTCATTGCACAATTTGCCGAGGCTGCCGGCATCATCCGCGACGGCTTTTCGTTTCAAACCGGCGCCGGGGGTATTTCGTTGGCGTTTACGTCGTATCTGGAACAGATCATGCGGCGCAAGAACATCAAAGCCAGTTTTTACCTCGGCGGCAGCAATGCGCTGCCGGTCAAAATGCTGGAAGACGGTTTGATCGATAAAATCGTCGATATTCAAGCCTTTGATTTGGAAGCCGTGCGCTCGACCCGCGAAAATCCAAACCATATTGCCTGCGGACCGTTTACCACCTACAATTATCACGGCAAGGGAAATTTTAACACGCTCACCGATATCACCGTTCTCGGCGCCACCGAGGTGGATGTCAATTTTAACGCCAACGTGGTCACACATTCCGACGGCCGCTTGAAGCACGGCATTGGCGGCTGGCAAAACTGCCTGTTTGCCAAATGTTCTGTGCTGGCCGTGCCCAGTTTTCGCGACCGTATTCCGGTTATCGTCAAATCCGTTACCACGCTGTGCGGACCCGCGGAGCTGGTGGATGTGGTCGTGACCGAACGCGGCATCTGCATCAACCCGCGCCGACAGGATTTATTGGATGCGGTTAAAGGCGCCAATCTGCCCCTAATCGATATTCACGATTTGCAGCGAACAGTTGAACATATATGCGGCATCCCGGAGCCGCCGGATGTGAGTGATGACGTCGTTGCCGTTGTCAAGTGGGTGGATGGGACAGTGTTGGATTGTGTGTACAAAATTAACAGCCGCGAATGACGGGCTTGAAGCCCGATAAAAAGCAGCGTCCAGGGATTGAATCCCTGGACGAACTTGGATCACCTGATCGTGCTGGATATTTGCTCCGGACGGGCAATGGATTAGGACATCTGCTCTTCAAAAATCACCAAGACCGAAATTTTGCTTGAACTAAATTTTGGAGTTTTTCATGGCCCACCACACTCTAAAATCTTCATATGCCAAACTCACCGAACGTTTAAACCGCTTTCCACAAGGCGCGCCGCCTTCTGAAGCACTGGATAAAATCCTCAAAATCATATTCAAAGAAAAAGAAGCCGAGCTGATTTCGCAACTGCCCATCAAACCATTCACCTCGGCAAAGGCGGCTAAAATTTGGGGCAAAAGTGAGGCGGAGGCACAAAAGATTTTGGACGAGCTGGCATCCCGCGCCATTTTGGTCGATGTAGAGCGCAACGGGGCATCCGTCTACACCTTGCCGCCGCCTATGGCCGGATTTTTTGAATTTTCCATGATGCGTTTGCGCGACGATATCAATCAACAAGCGCTGGCCGAGCTGTTTTATCAATATATGAATGTGGAAGAGGATTTTATCAAGCATTTGTTCACCGACGGCGAGACACAACTGGGTCGCACATTTGTGCACGAACCCGTGCTCTCGAACGAAAATGCTGTGCACGTTTTGGATTATGAGCGCGCCTCCGAGGTTGTCAAAACCGCGTCACATAGAGCCGTGGGCATGTGTTACTGTCGCCATAAAATGCAGCACTTGGACCGCGCCTGCGATGCGCCCATGGACATTTGTATGACGTTCAACAGCTCCGCCGAATCGCTGTCAAAATATGGCCATGCGCGACAAGTGGATGTGGCGGAAGGCCTGGATTTGTTGCAACAGGCGTACGAGCACAATCTCGTACAATTTGGCGAAAATGTGCGCGAAAGCGTCAATTTTATCTGCAACTGCTGCGGCTGCTGTTGCGAGGCCATGATTGCCGCACAACGATTTGCGTACCTCAATCCTATTCACACCACCAATTTTTTGCCGGAAATAAAAGTTGAAAATTGCACCGGCTGCGGCAAATGTGTGCAAGTCTGTCCGGTAGAGGCGATGACGCTGGTAACCGCCAACGATCCGCACAGGCCCAAACGTACAGTTGCCAGGCTGAATGCGGACATATGCCTGGGTTGCGGTGTATGCGTGCGCAATTGCAGCAAGGACGCGTTGTCGCTCAAATCGCGTCTGGAGCGTATCATCACCCCGCTTAACGGCGTGCACAAGGCGGTGGTTATGGCCATCGAGCGCGGCAAGTTTCAACACTTGCTGTTTGATAATCGTGTGATGTGGAGTCATCGCGCTCTGGCTGCTGTGTTTGGTGTGGTGCTAAAATTGCCGCCCCTCAAGCAGGCAATGGCCAGCCAACAAGTCAAATCGCGCTATTTGGAAGCGCTTATTCAGCGCTTTTCAAACTAGTCGAATTTGCACAAATTGCGAGGGCAATTATGCATCCCATTTGGGTAGCACTCATTGTAATAGTCGTCACATGCTGCGATGCATTTCGCGATCGTTGGACAAGCCGGCAGGTCAATTGGTGGCAGTGGCATATCGTCAAATGGATCGCGTTTTATACGCCACTGGTTGCATTGACCGTTCTCTTTATTCCGTGGATATTTTGGATTCCGCTTGTAATTGTCGCTCGAATAGTGTGGCGTGCCATTTACTTGTATTAATTCCCTAGCCCAAAAAGATAGAGCGATTTCAGGCCCGATTGCCTGAAATATTTTGTCTAAAAAAATGTTCTTACAATAAATTATGATCGTGCAACAGACATTGAAATTGCAGTGAGGGACCATGGTTGGCTTGAAAATCCTGTCGAAAATCTTTAAAGCCCTGCGCTCAAACGAATCTCCGAATCAGTTGGCGTGGGGCTTTGTCTTGGGTATGATTGTCGGACTGACCCCGTTTTGGAACCTGCACAATCTGCTGGTCATTGTGCTTATCATTATCCTCAAAGTGAATGCCGCCATGTCCATTGCGGCGTTTTTGGTATTTAGCTTGTTCGCATTTTTACTGGACCCGCTATTTCACAGCCTCGGTTTTTGGCTGCTCGTGGACTTTGAGAGTTTGCGCCCGCTTTGGGTATTTTTCTCCACCACGCCGGGACTGGCCTGGGCCAACCTCAACAACACCGTTGTGCTCGGAAGTTTGGTCGTGGCTATCCTGCTCATGTTTCCCATGTTGCTGTTCACAAAATGGTGGATTCGTTTGTATCGCGAAAAGTGGGAGGCGCGCATTCAAAAATGGAAAATCGTTCAAGCAGTCAAGGGCTCGGGCTTGTATCGATGGTATGATCGTCTTAGTCATTTAGGAGAATAATTGTGCGTTGGAAAGGCATAATATTTTTGCTTGTGGTTCTCGGCATCGCTTTTATGTTAAATTTAATTTTTACGGACATTTGGCTGGAGAACCAACTGGAAAGTATTGGCACGTCAATTGTGGGCGCTAAAGTGCAATTCGACGATCTTGATTTTTCGATCTTTGGATTGCACATGAAATGGGACAGCCTGCAAATTACCAATCCCGGCAACACCATGAAAAATCTATTCACCAGCGGCCGCACAGATTTTGACCTTCGTGCCGCGGCGCTAATGCACAAAAAAGTGGTGATTGATAATATTCAAATGACCAATGTCACCTCCGGCACCGATCGCACCACCGATGGCAAAGTGGAGAAAAAGAAAAAGCCGCGGGAGAAAAAGCCGACGTTTATATCCAAAACCATCGATCGACTGCAAGAAGACGTGTCGATTGCACCGGCCTGGAATCTCGATGATATGAAAAGCCAGGTGAATGTCGATAGCATTTTAAAAATATTGAACATCCAATCGCCACAAAAAATCGACTCGCTGCAAAATAAAATTCAAATGACGTATACCCACTGGGACAGTACATTTAAGGCGGTGAGTTGGGAAGAGGATTTGAGATACATGGAATCCCGAGTCCGGGCGATTGAGCCGGATCAAATTCAAACGCTGGAAGGCCTGCAAACCGCCTATACGACGTTGGAAAAAGTTTACAGCAAAGTGGATTCGCTGGAAAACTTTGTTTTGTCCGCCAAAGACAGCCTGACCGGGGATTTACAAACGACCAAAACCAAAGTCGGGCTGGTTGATGATTGGATCAAGCAGGATTATCAAAGCGCCCTGGCCAAAGCCAAATTACCCAGCCTCAGCAAGGAAAATATGGCGATCTTTTTATTTGGCAATCGCGTGGTGAATCAGGCTACGCAGGTTCTGGGGACGATCAACACGGTGCGCTCGTACGCAGAGCGCTTTAAATCCGACAAACCCAAAAAGGAAAAACCGCCGCGGCTAAAGGGGCAAACCATCTATTTTGTGCGACAACAGCAATACCCGAACTTTTGGATTAAAAACGTCAAGCTCTCCGGCCACACCACTCGCGGACTGCAATTGGAGGGCACGCTGCAACATGTAAGCACGCAGCAAACTATTGTCGGTGAGCCGACTAGTTTGGACATTAATGGGAAACGCGGCGATGGTGCCAGTTTGAATCTGGCCGCCGAGTTCAATTATTTAGGCGAGTCACCCATGGAAACGTTTTCGTTTGATGCCTCGCAAATGCCCTTGCAAAATGTAAAATTGTCAACGTCAGAGTTGATTCCCAACCGTGTGGAGCAAGGCTTGGGCCGTCTGCGAACCAGCTTGACCGTTGGCGGCGAATCGCTGGACGGCTCGTTGGATTTTGTGGCGCAAAACATCGAGTTTGATTTTGGCGAACAGCCGTCAGAAAAGCTGCTGGACCGAACCGTTCGACAAATTTTGCAGCGCGCCGAAACTATCGATGTACAAGCCTCTCTACAAAGCTCGGATGAGCAAACCAAATTCGGTTTAAATTCCAATTTGGATGATCTGTTTGCTAACGAGTTGCGAAATATGGTAGGTGAAGAAATTCAAAAGGCGCGCGCCCAAATCGAGGCGCGGGTGCAAGAAGAAGTGGCGCCTTATGAGGAAAAAATCAAAACTTTTGTGGACGAACAAACCTCACAACTGCAAACGGAAATGCAAAAGTATGAAGATTTATTGGCTGAACAAAAATCGCTAATTGAAACCAAACAAGAGCAGCTCAAAGCGCGAATTGATGAAGAGATGGAAAAAGCCGAGGGTCAAATTGAGGACGAAGTGAAAAAGCGGTTAAAAGGGATATTGGATTAATCGTCGATAAAGGCAGGAAACGGAGCTAATTCTTTTTATCAATGCAAAGGCGCCGAGTTCGCAAAGGCACACAGAGGAGAATTGCTAAACCGAAACAATTTATTGTTTTTAGCATTGAGCAATTTTTCAAGTTCGAAAGAAATAACAACATCAAAACTTTGCAGATATTTAAAATTTCGCGGTATCAAACTTGGCTCTAATATGAACTAAAAAATATATGGTCTTTCTCTGCGAATCCTCTGCGCGCTTGGCGGCTCTGCGTTATGCATCAAATTAGAATTTGGATTAACATAGTATCTTTGCGCGAGACGTTTTTTAACCGAGTTATTGCTTATAAACTCGCCTTTTCATATCGTCCCTCTTCCGCGGTCTCTACCTCGTATTTTGAGGGGCATTTTAACATAATCGTTTTGGCATCAAACACACCATCAACGCGCAAGTGGCCTTCTGCCACGACTTGTTGCGCATCCGCCAGTTGATCCGGTTTTACACCTTTGTAATAAACGCGCAACGTATCGCCCTCATCGTGTAAATCAAAATAGAGCTCGATAGCTTCGGGATCCCACTGAATGGTCGCCGGGTCCACGTAGCCGTGTATGCGCACGCCGTCCTCCGGACGTAAATCGGTTTTGGCTTGCAGCTCTGAAACGGTCAAATAATAGGATGCATTATCTTTAAAACCGCTGACCATCAAAAACACCAGGGCCGCGACAATGATGACGACTCCAATTACAATTTTGGGCTTCATTCGTACCTCTTTTCTAATGACAACATCAATATAGCGATAGTTTGATAAACAGTCAAGATGTTGCTTTTAACTCCTCTTGCCGTGGGCTGCCAAATCTATTAACCCATAGCAAAAGGGAGTTTAATTTTAAAGCTGTGTTCCGGCGTGATTGGGAATTCTAACGCCAATATACGGTGGATCGTTCCTTTATTCGCACAAAAAAATGGTCGGTGGGCTTGTTTTACAAGTCATGCAATTTGGTTCCTGATAGTCCTTTGAAACTTTAGCTTTTTAATTGCAAACGATCCACAAATTTTGTATCGTATAAAAATTTATGGGAGGAGGCATGCAGCGATTCGTGTTGAATATTTTTATCTTGTGCGTCGTTGTATTTCTGGCTGTAATTTTGTTTGAAGAGTCATTGACCCCGCTTTTTGAGCAATTTGGCAACCCGATAAAAGTACAAAACAGTGTGTTGTTTTATGTGATGCTGGTGGGACTTGGTGCCCTGGCATTAGTCTTTCTCAAAACCATCATCGGAATTGTCATTATTCTTTTGTTGTTACTGTTGCTGTTTATTTTATTTCAGATGGATTTCATTTACATCGTTCAGGTGGTGAGCTAATTTTGAACCTATCCATGCCTAAAGTTTCTGTGATTTTGCCGGTGTACAATCGTCGGCATCTCATTCAGCGCGCCATCGATTCGGTGTTGGCGCAATCCTTTATCGATTGGGAGCTGCTCATTGTCGATGACGGCAGCACCGATGACGTGGAAGCCGTTGTTTTCCCGCTGATGCAGAAACATGCCAATGTCCGATATGTGCGGCACGCGCGCCGTGGCGTGGCTATGACGCGAAATATCGGGATATATGCGGCGCTGGGAAGTTATATCACGTTTTTGGATTCTGATGATGAATACGCTCCAGACCATTTGCGCTTGCGTGTGCAATACATCGAATCTCAGGCGCATGTGGATGTGGTGCACGGTGGCGTCGAATTGATCGGTCCGGAGGAAACCCATTGGGTGCAGGATGCGTTTGATTCCTCAAAACGTATTCACCTGTCCGAGTGCTGTATGGGCTCGACCTTTTTTGGCCGCAAAGAAGCGTTTATCGTTGCGGGTGGATTTAAAGATTTAAGCTACTCCGCCGAGTCCGAACTATTGCCGAGATTAGAATCGATGTTTTACGTTGAAAAAGTGGACTTTCCCACCTATCGCTATTATACCGGAATGGCAGACAGTATCTGCACATTACGTCAAAAAACGAATACCAATGCCTGAGCTTGAATACACAAACAAACTCTTGCGCCCCGCCTGGGTTGAGGTGGATTTGGATGCCGTGGCATCGAACGTGCGCAACATCAAAACCTATCTCAATGAGGTCAAGCTGCTCGCCGTGGTCAAAGCCAACGGTTACGGCTTGGGAGCGGTGCCCGTTGCTAAAGAAATTCTTAGCAATGGTGCGGACTATCTGGGCGTGGTTATGCTGGATGAGGCGTATGAGTTGCGCAAGGCCGGAATCACGGCTTCAATGCTCAATACCGGTGCCATTTTCCCTGATCAAGCCGATTACGTTATCGATCTAAATTTGGAGCAAATGGTCTATCGGTTGGATGTGGCGCGCGCCTTGTCTCAGTCCGCCCAAAAGTCCAACACCACTGCAAAAATTCATTTGAAAATTGACACGGGAATGAGCCGATTTGGTGTGCATTTTCGAAAGGCAGTGGAAGAGATACAAAAATTTGTCGAATTGCCGAATTTGGAAATTGTCGGCGCCTTTACGCATTTCCCCATGTCCGATGCCGTGGATAAAAGTTTTGCGCTGCTGCAAATTGCGCGTATGAAACAAATCAAGCATGATTTAAAAGCCATTGGCATCCACATCCCGATTTGGCACATGGCCAACAGCGGCGGTACCCTGGATTTGACCGCGTCGCACTTTGATATGGTGCGCGTCGGGTTGATGAATTACGGCTATTGGCCGTCGTTTGATGTGCGGCAACCGTTTGCGCTTAAACCGGCTATGAGTGTCAAGACGAAAATCGTCGCCATTCGCACCATCCAACGCGGCGACACCGTGGGCTATGGCCGTAAATTTATGGCCGAAAAACAAGAACGCATCGCGGTTTTGCCTATGGGCTACGCAGACGGCTATGACCGCAAGCTCAGCAAAATTAGCCAGGTGTTGTGGCGCGGCAATCGTCTGCCCATAATTGGCGGATTGTGTATGGATGCTGCATTTGTCAAAATTACGGAACATCCGGAAATAAAAGTTGGCGATACGATGACGCTAATGGGCATTGATGAGGGCGAAGAAATCTCGCCGCACGACATAGCCGGGCTCATTGGCTCGGTTTCTTACGAAGTCATTTCGCGATTCGGGCGGCGATTGCCGCGCGTTTATATCAAAAATAATCAAATTTGCCACATTCAAAACACCCTGACGGATTAATATGCATATTAAACGCGTTCATCTACTGCGGGACAAATACCCCACACAGCAGCACTATCCTTTTAATTTGGAAATATTTCAACAAACCAGGGCTTTGGAATTTAATTCGCCCATCACTTTTTTTATGGGTGAAAACGGCACCGGAAAATCCACGCTGCTGCGCGGCATGGCTAATAAGAGCAGGATTCACATTTGGGAATCGCCGCAGATTCGGCGTATTCAGTACAATCCGTATGAATCTCTAATGCATCACTCATTATCGCTCGAGTGGGCAAATGGGCAGGTGCCGGGATCGTACTTTGGTTCACAAATTTTTAACCATTTTGCGCAAATATTGGAAGAGTGGTCGGTTGCTGATCCGGGCGTACTGCAATACTATGGCGGGGAATCGCTGCTGACGTTGTCTCATGGACAATCGCTCATTGCCTATTTTCAGGCGCGCTACAAAATCCGCGGATTGTATCTTTTGGACGAGCCGGAAACCGCCTTGTCTCCCAAAAGCCAATTGCAGCTTGTGCGCGTTTTGCAAAAAGCCATTCAAGCGGGGCAAGCGCAGTTTATCATTGCCACGCACTCGCCGATTTTGTTGGCCACACCCGGCGCACAAATTTTTTGTTTTGATGAGATTCCGATTCAACCCATCAAGTATGAGGATACCGAATATTTTGAGTTTTATCGGGATTTTATGAATGATCGAGAAAGGTTTTTAACCTAATAGAATCAAATGCAGGATGCCAGTCTCCACTGACAGAGCGTTGCTTTTTTGAGTTTGTAAACTATCCCTCTATCTCCGTAAACCGCTGAATTTTCGAATCCGTAAACACATCCGACTCATCGCGGCTGGTGGTGGAAAATTCCGAGATTATGGCGCCTTCCGGGCCGGCTTGAAACCAATGCAGCGTGTCCGGTTCAAGGGTGTACTGCTCACCGGGATAAAGAACGATTTCATGCCAGACGGTAAATGTATCTTGCTTGTCTTTGGGAATGCGGGATTTGGGCTGTCCTGTGGCTTCTCCGGGCACGTACAAATAAACCTGTCCCGAACGGCAGCGAAAGGTCTCTTCTTTTCCGGGCTCATCCATAACTTGGGGATGCCGATGCT
>CAYPZM010000090.1:0-15588 GCA_964414825.1 uncultured Cytophagia bacterium
TTCTTCGTTTGAAATGCCGTTGCGCGGAGCCGGTTATTACACTCTGGAAGGAAACCGATTTTTCCTGACCAATTTTGAATTCCGGTTCCCGTTTGTGCGTTACCTGCAAGCTGGGTTTCCGCTGCCGCTGTTGTTGTCCAATGTCGGCGGTGCCGCATTTATGGATATGGGCTTTGCCTGGGATCGTGGAGATCAGCTTGGCTTTTATGCCGACGATCCTGGCGAGAACGAGTATACACTGTTCACCAAAGCTCCTAACGGTCTAATTCGCACAGAAGACATGTTTGCCAGCATTGGCCTGGGCTTGCGGCTCAACCTTGGCATCTTTTTGTTACGGCTCGATTTTGCCTGGCCCACGGACTTTTATCGAACCAGCAAGGATATGCAAGTCCTCTGGTCACTTGGCGCTGACTTTTGATATGAGGAAAACATGAGACGACTATATCTGTTAACATATAGTGTTATTTTGCTAATACTTGTCGGCAGCCTATCTGCACAGCGATCACAGAGCATGGATGCGTCGCGCCGGCAAAATATGTTTGGTCGAGAATTGCTTACCTATAAATATTACAATTTTGCGGATACGACTTCTGAGCGCTTGAGTCGCATGGATTTTCATGTGGGTGTGGTAAATGATTTGTTAACTTTTATCAAACGGGATGATGATACCTATAAAGCGCGTTACGAAGTGATTGTTATTTTTTATAATGATAAAAAAGAGGCCCTAGTCGAACGAGCGGTTGCCAACCGTATTGTAGCGCAAAACTTTGTTGAAACCAATTCGCGAAAACAGCCTTCTCACCACTCTATTTCAATCAGTTTGCCTCCGGACACTTATAAAGGAGTGCTAAAATTAGCCGACTTGGAATCCGGAGAATCGATTACCAACGAACTGAACGTGACGTTTCGTGATTTTAGTCGCGATCGCGTTCATTTGAGCGATATCATGTTTGTTGATAAAATCGATACCACTGAAACCGGCATTGTCTACACGCCCAATCTTCAGCATGTGTTTGATGACGTCAACTCAGAGTTCTCAGCTTATGTTGAACTCTACCCGCCCGAAAACAACAAGCCGGTGGAAGCGCAGTTTTCCATCTTGACCAAAAAGGGCGATAAAATTTTTACTGCTACAAGAACATATGAGGCTGGCAAGAATGTAATCTCCGCGGTTGTTCCGTTTCGAGAACATCTCAATAGACCGGGTGAATACTATTTTATCCTTGGAGCGCAATCCGGCAAAGAAACCGCAAAAATTCAACGCATGTTTCGCGTATTTTGGGGCAACGTTCCCATGGCACGACATAATATGGATGTGGCGATAGAGCAGCTTTCCCTGGTAGCCAACAAACGCACTGTCGATTCTATGCGAGATGCCTCCGAGGAAGAGCGCCAGCGTTTGTTTGATGCCTTTTGGGAAGAACGCGATCCCACTCCGGAAACACGGCGCAATGAACTCAAGGAAGAATTTTTCAAGCGGATCGATTTTGCCAATCGTACCTTTACCGAAATTACTTCGGGCCGCGAAGGCTGGCAAACCGACCGTGGCAGAATTTATATCGTTTACGGTCCTCCGGAACAGGTTGATCATCGCGATTCCGAAATGAATGTGCCGGCAACGGAAACCTGGAATTATACTCGCTTAAACCGGCGCTACTATTTTGTGGATCGAAACGGTGAAGGCGTGTATAGACTGGTCAAAGTTGAATAAATCAAGCTGCCCCTAAACTAAGGCGCTTGCCCTGGTTTGGGGGCGAGTTTCCCTCCATTTCTCCCCGATTTTATTATGCATCAATTCCATTTTTGTTGAAAATAAAGAACTTGAATCGTTAAAATAATATGATGTAATTGTTAATAAATGGTATGCATTTTGAATGTCTATCTATTGTAGCATAAACAACAGGTAGGCATCTATGAAAGCAGATCTTCATATACATTCCATTTACTCACCGGACGCCATTTCCAAACCAGAAACCATTATGGAAATGGCCGCAGCTCACCACATCGGATTTATTGCCATTACGGATCACGAGAGAGCCGATGCCTGGAAAGAGATGAAAGCGCTTGAGAAAACATACGGCGTCAAGGTCGTTTTTGGCCAGGAAATAAAATTGTGGAACGGCAAACACAGCGATGGCGAAATTTTAGGCTTGTTTCTGAAACGGCAAATAAAAAGCAAGAAAGTCCCGGATATTCTGGCAGAAATTCGGCAACAAGGCGGCATTGCCTCAATTCCGCACCCGTTTTGCGACCGACGCGGCGAGTTTCGTGCTTTTGATCAAATAGACGATTGGTCCAACTTGGCTATTGAGGCGCGCAATGGACGAACTCTCAAAAAGCGCAATAACGAAATGGCCGAAGGCCTGGCACATCGCATCCAACTGCCATTTACCGCCGGCAGCGATGCGCATACCCCGTTTGAAATTGGCAGCGTTTACCTGGAGTTTGACGGCAAATCGATCAAAGATTTAAAACATGCCATTTTGAACCGTAATGTAGAGGTTCATGGAGAAGCCTCCAGTATACTCTTTTCTCTCATGTCCAGTTTTGGATATTTTGGTTTGGCTCTCTAACCCGAACTATTCAATTGCCTTCGGGCAAAAGTTAAGTGGAAAAAAAAGAACAATCTTTTATATCAGGCGCGTCAAATCCAGATAAATAGCTGCATGATTCCCACCATCTCCTCCTTATTTGCAAAAATATTCGCTTGAAAGTATCCAGGCCTTTTTTGTATATTCACCCATACTAACTTATATCAAAATGCAAACGCTCGGCTGAGCCTTTGCAGGAACATTTTGCAACGTGGAGGAACTATCCGCAGAACTATTGGGCGACTGGGCTATATCTTTATCCTGTTTGTGCTGGTTTTCTCTTGTTCTCGGAAAAAGGAACAGTCGGTTGTACTAATTATTCATCAATTTCAGCTTCCCTATAGTCGGACTCTGTTTGAAAGCGGAGTGACAAAAACGGCAGACTCTTTAAATGTGCCCATTGCGCTGTTTTCCTGTACCGAGTTTTCCGATTTACCGGAAACTGTTGTTGATTCGCTTATCGACATATCGCAAGCGGTGGCCGTATCCTGTTTGGATAGTAGTATAATCGCAACAGTTTTGCAACAAAAGAACGAAACGGCACCGCTGTTGGGTTTTGACCAACGGCTGTCCGTGCAATACACTCTTTACATCGATACCGATCCATATACCGCGGGCAAACAAGCCGGCGATTACATAAAAAGCCAGTTTGGCAATAGCGGCACCTTTGCCATTATTACGCCTTCATTAGAAAATGAAAGATCGAACGAGTGCATTCGCGGATTTCGCGAACGCCTGGGTATTGCAAAAAATCGTTGGAAACAACTTAATATTTTGACGTGCAACTCGCCCAATTATATCATCTCAACGCAGTTTCGACGATTGTCTGGTCTGCAACCCAAACCGGTTTGGCTTGTTGCCGGAGCGTGCGAGAATTTTCTAAACAGTATTCGGGAAGATAAAGGCGACAACTATTTTCTCACCATGGCGCTGGATCTCGAAAATCAACAGCTTTTGGACCACTCCATGTTTGATGCACTGGCTGTAAAGGATTATTACCGCATGGGCGAGATGATCATCGAAAATGGCATAAAGCTAAAATCAGAACCAACGCCAGCAGTTCGAAATCTCAACTGTGGCGTTCGAATCATTTCCAGTAAAGAATTGGCTCCGTTTAATTAGCGTTTAAATTGTGTAAAAAAATGGAAAGAGGTCCCCGCGAATGAAAAAATTATGGGATAAAGCGCAAGCGTGGCAATTTGGTGACACCCTGGTCGAGTGGCGCCACCGCGATACATCAAAATTTTTTTCAAAAATATTTTCTTGGCTATTGGGCGCATTTGTATTCGGACTTTTAACCTCCATTTTTTTTGCAGCCATTGGACTGCCGGATGCCTCATTGCCTCTGGCGCGTCTGGTATTTTTTGTCGTGTTTATAATGGGAGTTGTAAGTAATTTGTTTCGAGCTGTTATCAACGGTTTTCATTATGCCATTACCCAGCAAGCACTGGTGTACGAGCATCCGCTGTTCGGATGGGAGGGCCTGGGCAAATTGCTGGGCTCGGATAACAAGCCGTTTCGGCAGCGCTTTTATTTTATCAAATGGCAAAACGTGCGCGAAATTCGTGAGCAAGCTCCCGGATTTCTTCTCGTTTTGAAAAATGAACATGAAATATTTGTACCGGTCGAACCGGTTTTAAAACTAGCTGTAAACTTGAACTTGAGCCAACCAGAAGCCAAAAGCAGGCATATGAAAAAAGATGAAAAAGCTGCTTATGATAAAGAGGCTCGCAAAATGATTTTACAGGCCGCTCGCGATGCACGGCGTTCGGCACAAGGCGCATAATGTTATGTGATATCACCTCAAGTAAAGAAGGACTATATGCCACACAGAATTACGCCTCTGGATGTACAAACGTTTGCGAGTAACGAAGTTTATCGCAAAGGCGAGCGTATTTTTGAAAACAACCATGTCAAAAATCGTTTTCAAACTAACTTTGGTTTAAAAGCCACGGTTCGGGGCGACAAAACCTTGCAGGTTGAAATGATTGTGGACAATGAGCAAGTGTTCGGCCGCTGCACGTGTCACATTGGAAATACACCGTGCGAGCACCAGGTCGCCACGTTGCTGGCTTGGCTCAACGAGCCGACCTCGTTTGTGAGTTATGAAACGTTGCGCAAATCCATCAAACTCAAGGACAAAAATACGCTGGTGGATATTCTGATTAACTTGTGCGAAGCGTTTCCGGATTTGAGTCGCTTGTTCACCATGCATCCCGGGGTGGACGAACTTGTTATCATTCGCGAGGACGTGGCAGATATTTTTGATTTTCCGCACACTGAAAAAATTGACCCCGGAGAAATTGTTGCTGCCCTCACCATTCTGTTTATTCGCGCTAAAATATTGCGCGCCGAGGGTAAATACTCGCATGCCCGCGCCATCTATTTTGAAGTGCTGCATCGTATGCTGGCGTTACTGGACAGCCATCAATTGCGCGAACCGTTTCCCGAAAATGCGCTTATGGACATAGCCGATGATTATGAAGAGCTGAGCCTCAGCGATCCCCAATTTGTGGAGCACAAAGAACAGATCGCCGACGAAGTTCAGGAACTCTTGCATCACGAATCCGCCGAACCGGAAGGCGTAATTCTGGATCAGCTCAAAGAGCGGCTGGAGCTCGACTAACAAAATCAGACAAACCTCATTTTTCACCCTTTTGGCCTGCTGTTTGCCTTTTCCTTATTAAATATTGCTTTTGTGCCCTTTTTGTTGCCTCACCGCATCAATTGGAGCACAGAGTTGTTGACATACCAGGACAGGTATTGCATCTTGCAATTAGGAAAGGAGCAAAATTATGCAAAGAATATTTATTTCAGGATTGCTGATCATTTTAATGTTCGCCATGATTACATCGTGCAGCAAAGATGAAAATCCCGTAGGCCCGGAGCCGAGCGATGGCTTGAATGCACGCGGCTGTGTGATCCTTCTTGGGGATCAGGAAATTGTGCGCGCTGAAGGAAACGTTAAAGGCGAGTTTACCGCACAAGAACGCGTACAATCCGAGCTGTTGAGCTTTTATCTGGTCGATCAGAATGGCAAACTCTTTCAGCCCACGGATGAAGAATATGTCCTGGCTTGGGATGTGGCCAATCATAGAATCGCAGACTTTATACAGTATGAAATTGATGGGGACTGGAGTTTTCACCTGAAAGGATTTAAAGCCGGCGAAACCCTTGTCAGCTTTAAAATTATTGGCGATGAATTTGAATCGTTAAGCATTCCTGTCAAAGTGGCAGCGGGTTCCGCCGACGGTTTGGAAAAATAGCAAAGGCGACTTTCGAGTCGCCTTGCTTCCATTTTTCATGGAATAGCAGCCGGGAGCAGCGTGTTTTCTACTTGGCATAACGGAAGAAACCATGCTAAAACACCGCTTTAAAAATCTGTTTGTTCTATTATTTTTGGCTGCGGCTGCTTTGTCGGTCTTTGTGCCATTTTTGCACAACCACGAAGCCGATTTGGTCGAGCATGAGGACTGTCCTGCCTATGTCCTGGCTCTGGTTTTTAGTGTGGCCATTATTACGGTTTTTCTCTTTTCTCTTATCTCTAGCGCAAGCCCATCACTTTATATCTACACATTTCAACCGCTGCGTTCTGCGTGTTTGTTCATTCGACCCACGCGGGCTCCGCCGTATCTCTCCTTTTAAAATCCAGTAGTTTTTTACAAGATTCGGAATCGCCGAATGGTGATGATTCACGCGCATAAATGATGTGCGTATTAAATTTATCTGTTCTGTTGAAATCGCTGGCAGATTGATGCTGATTTGTTACTCGAATTGCACGATTTCAGCGGCAGTAAACGTTTCTATTTTGAAAGGAGATACTCATGTTAAAAATAGTACTCAAATTGTTGCCCTTGTTTGCATTGCTTTTTCTGTCTAGTCATTGCTCAAAAGATGATAATCCTGTGGATGACAGTGATACGGATCACGGCCATGCCGAAGCCGTTGGCTTTGTGCTCTCTTCCAGTGGCATTGATTTGATTCGATATGAAAAGGGTGTAATTGCAGGCGAGCTAGAGGTTGAAGAAGGCGAGTTAACACCTTTGTTAACCATCAACTTTATTGCTGAAGATGGCGATCTTTTTCAGCCGGATGGGGAGCATTTTAAATTGAACTGGGAGGTTGATAATACCGATATCGCCGATGTGGTTCAACATGAAGAAGATGGCAAGTGGCGCTTTCATATCCAGGGCAAACAAGCCGGAGAAACGACCATTATTTTTGAAATACTACATGGCGATCATGCCGACTTTGTTTCTCTGCCTATTCCCGTACACGTACATGAGCACGATGATCAAGGACACGGTGAAGCTGTGGGGCTGGCATTGATCAAAGAAGCCACCGGCGATACATTGCTAAAAGCTATGAATATGACCGTAACCGGAGCAGTTTCCCTAAAAAATGGCGAGGATACTGGTCATCTTGCTGTTCGATTTGTGGATGCCAATGGCATTTGGTTTACGCCGGAAGATGACCATACCTTAGGCATTACGGTTGGGAACACAGAGATCGCCGAAGTAGAGCAACACGAAGGTGAACCGTGGACGATTGAAGTCAAAGGCAAAAAAGTCGGCTCCACCACTTTTACTTTAAGCCTGTTGCACGACGGCCACTCGCATTATACATCGCCGGATTTGCCCGTTGAGGTCACTCTATAATGACAGACAAACGAAACCTGGTGATCCGCATTACGCGGATCACCAGTCTAATTTTTGCTAGTGTTCAATTCTTATACTCTGCGCCTGCTTTGCCGCCAAATACCGCAGCGCTAAAAGGAAATCTGGTTGAAGCCGAAACCGGAGAGCCCATCGCATTTGTCAACATTTTGTTGCAGGAGGTCAATCGTTCGATAACCAGCGATCAAAGAGGCGAGTTTTTGCTGGTCGATGTGCGCCCGGGGTCGGTAACGCTAAAAACTTTTCGCATCGGTTATCGAAACATTGCCATACCGGTAGAGTTGACAGCGGATGATACACTGGAAATTACCATTGCCTTGCCCCGGGCCGTTATTCATATGGGAGGCGTCACCGTAGAATCGTCGCGTATCGACGACCGCTCGGTGGTGGAGCCGGATATCCTGTTTTCCGATAAAAAGCTGCATCAGGCTCTCGGACAAACCATTGCGCAAACCATTGATTACGAACCCGGAATATCGCAACGAACCATGGGCCCCGCACCGGCGCGGCCCGTATTGCGCGGTCTCGGTGGCGACCGATTGATGATGTTGGAGGACAGTGAGCAGGTTGGCGATTTGTCGGCCACCTCCACCGACCATGCCGTGGTTATTGAACCCATGACCGCCGAGCGCATTGAAGTCATTCGCGGCCCCGAAGCGCTGATTTATGGCTCGAATGCTCTGGGTGGCGTGGTTAACGTGATCCGCGGCTACGTACCGTCAAAAAAATTATCCACGCTGTCCGGGTCGGCCAGTTTGCAAGGCGAAACGGTCAATTCCGGTTATGCCGGTGGGGCGGAGTTTGTCGTGCCGCTCGGCCCCGTTACCGCGCGCGTTGACGGCAGTTATCGTTATGCGCAGGATGTGTACACGCCGCAAGGGACATTGCGCAATACGTCGATTTTAACGAAAAACGCTTCGGCCGGGCTTAGCATTGTGCGCCCGTGGGGCTTTGCCGGGGCCGCTGCCAGTCAATACATTTCGGATTATGGCATTCCGCCCGATCCGGATGGCGGCCATCCCTCCGGCGTCAACATAAAGCTGGATCGCAGCCATACTGAAGCAAAAGGCGAATATCGGATCGATGCGTTTGGCATTCAGCGGCTGGAGGCGGCGTACAATCGTTCGATTTATTTTCATCAGGAATTTGAATCCACTGGCGATTTGGGCATGGAGTTTGGCGTGGTTTCCGATTTTTTTTCGGCCCTGGCGTTTTTGAAAAATAGAGGTGTATTCCGAAACGGAGTTTTTGGAATTCGGGCCAGCACACGAGATTATGCTTCCGGTGGTCTCACCTTTACACCGAATACCTTTGAAACTGCCTGGGCCGGAGTTTATTATCAGGAAATTAAAACCGGTAAATTTTTGCTGCATGGATCGTTGCGCTACGATGTCAAAGATGTCGATCCCGGTACGGAACGCATTTCTCGAAGTGTCGGCTTGATCCGTAGACGCCAGTTTCAAGGCGTTTCCGCAGCACTATCGCCGCATTGGCTGATCAACCAACGCTGGACATTTGGTTTAACCGTGATGCGCACGTTTCGCGCGCCAACGACCGAAGAGCTGTTTTCCGAAGGCCCGCATCTCGCGGCGTATTCGTATGAAGTGGGAAACGCCAATCTGGAACGGGAGTCGGGGCTTGGCTCCGAAATGTTTTTGGATTACAAATTCGGCGAGTCTTTTTTCCGTTTGGCTGTGTTTCAGAATGATATAAAAAATTACACCTTTCCGCAAAATACCGGCCAAAAAAGCTGGACGCGGGCTGATCTTTTTGTATATCGATACGTTGGCGAACATGCATTAATGCGCGGTGCTGAAATGTCGTTCCATTTACCCATTTTTGCCCACCTGCATACCGCCGGGTCCATGAGTTATGTGTGTGGGAAACTGGTGGATCAACATCAGCCCATTCCATACATTCCTCCTTTGGAAGGCAAAATCAATATTGGCTATGAACTGGGTCCGCTCAATACGAGCGCGGCACTTCGTGCGGCGACAAGCCAAAACAGGGTAGGCGAGTTTGAAGCGACCACGGATGGCTATGTGGTGTTTGATCTGTATGCGCAATACATGATTTCCACAAGGCGGCATTTGCATTCCTTTTCCTTTTCGGTGGAAAATCTATTGGATTCTGTTTATCGCAAACACCTCAATCGCGTGCGCGAGGTGATGCCGGAGCCAGGACGTAATTTTCGGTTGTTGTATAAAATTTTCATATAGCTCTTTTCATAACTCGCGCAAAGGCCGCAAGGTTGATGCAAAGAAAATGCAAGTTTGCGCTGCACACTCCACTTGCGCGGAAGCGTTCCGGGATTTATATCCCGGACGATCGATTCAATATCAGTTAAAGCCTAAACACACAAGTAGATTAAATTTTCCTCAGCAATTTCTCTTTGCATCTCGGCGTTTTTGTACAAGACATGGAAAAGTATAAAAACGAACGAAATTCATCTTTTCTCTATTAATTCTTTGTTAAAATGTGATTTAGTTATTGCCTTTAATTTTGAATTTAATATATTAATACAGGCGGGGGTCCTGAATTACAGTGGAGGTTAATTCGGGTTGGTCACGATTCTTGAGCAGTCTTCAACGAATCGTCAGTTTGACAAAACAAACAGAACAAGAAGCATCAAGAAAACCAACCAAAAGGAAGGACTCTATGGACGGGCAGATTCGTAAAGCAACGGAAAAAGATGTTGCACTGTTGGCGAACCTGATACGTACATCCTTTAAGGATGTTGCCGCTCGCTTTCACCTCTCAAAAGATAACTGTCCCACACACCCCTCACAGTGCACTCCGGAATGGATCAAAACGGCGTTTATCAAGGGTGACGAGTACTTTATTTTGACACAGTATTCGGAACCGATTGGCTGTGTTGCTTTGCAACGCGCCAATAGAGAGGTGTACTACATGGAGCGATTGGCGGTATTGCCAGAGTACCGAGATCAGGGTTGCGGACGAATGTTGGTGGAGTTTTGTTTGCAGCTTTCGAAAAAACGCAGAGCCAAACGAGTGGAGGCCGGAATCATTGCTGATCAGCGCGAGCTATTGGAATGGTACCGGAGATTAGGTTTTCGTTTCAAACAACAAGCACGCTTGCATCATTTACCCTTTAGTGTGGCGTTTTTGTATTGCGATTTGTTAGAGGAATGGGTTTATGAAGCTGAGCCAGCTTGAAAAGAATGCGCAAGCTTTTTTTCAATCCGGTTTTAATTGTGCGGAATCCGTGTCGCAGGCTATCTTGGAAGCATTTTCTGGCGACATTCCACAAGACTTTCCACGTGTGGCATCCGCTTTTGGAGGAGGTATTGGCGGCACTCACGAGGAAGCCTGCGGCACGTTGACAGGAGGGATTTTGGCCATTGGCTATTTGCTGGGACGCGATCAGCAAGGCGCCAGTATACATACCGCTAAAGATGCTGCCAAACAGTATCGAGAACAATTTCTCAAGATTTACGGAACCACCAATTGCAGCGCCCTGTTGGACGAGTTTGGCGAGCAAGTCGATTCTTACGAGTGCAAAAAAATGGTTGGAAAAATGGCTGTCGTTTTGGCCAAAATTCTCAAAGATGCCGGGCTGCGCATGAGAAAATGAGACGTTTGCAAACTCTTTTTAAAAGCTTTCAGGGGTTTTTCTTATCATGTCGATAAATTTTTTGCACACAGAATATCCTGTTAACTTGCAGTTCTCCGTTTCCAAACAAAAAACGAGGACAGGCATTTTATTGTTTTTTCTCGTGCTGGTTCCGGTGAGGCTTGGCACAAAAATCTATCAAGGTCCGGCGGCCGAGTGGGTGCATCAGTATGCCGGAGATATTTTTTATCCCATGTTCTGGTACTTTTGGGGCGTGTTGATTTTCCCACACACCAATCCGTTGGCCATGTGTCTGGCTGTGTTTACGTTTTCCATGGCTATTGAATTTACTCAACTGTTGAACGGTTGGCCGTTGGTGTGGCTGCGGCAATCTTTTTGGGGACGCACCCTGGTGGGTGTTTCGTTTTCTGGTGTCGATATTTTTTATTACTATTTGGGCGGCCTGGCTGCTGTTGTGGCGCATGGGTTACTAGATCTCTTTTTGCTTCCAGCGCCCGCGTTTGAACCACAGGGCCATCAGGATTCCCTTTAGCGCCGTTGTCGATGAAATGGCCCACCACACGCCATCACTGCCCAAATTAAGGGTATTTGCAAAAAGCAGCGCCAACGGAATGCGGGCCCAGGTGAGCGGTACCGAAATGAGCATGGGAGGAATCGTGTTTCCGGCACCGCTAAATGCACCTTCTAGCACAATTTCGAATCCTAAAAATACCTCAAAAATCGCAATGATTTTGAGATACCGTTTGCCCTCAGCAATTACGGCGGGGTCATCAATAAAAAAGCGGATGATCTGCTCGCTCATAAAATAAAATAGCAAACTGACAAAGACTAAAAATATCGAAATATATAGAATATTCAACCAGGCTGACTTTTCAGCACGGTCCGGTTTTTGAGCACCGAGATTTTGCCCAACGAGTGTGGAGGCAGCAAATGAAAATCCTACAGCAACATTATAGGACAATCCTTCAATCCGATGCCCTAATCCCAATGCCGCCAAAGCGCTCGGCCCAAAGCCGGTAATGATGCGGGTGAGAATCATGTAACTCGTGCTGAACAAAAAGCCGGAAATGGCCACGGGAGCGCCGATTTTTGAAATTCTCCACATCATTGGCAGATCAACAATCTGCTTTTTGGGGCGAAAGGTTATATGAATCGTGCGGCGCTGAATGATAATTACCGCCCACACCACAATAAACAGGTGCGCCAAAATGGTAGCCAACCCAGCACCAGCGGCTTCGAGACGGGGAAAGGGGCCAATGCCAAAAATTAAAAACGGATCTAAAATCATATTGATGGAAAGGCCGACGCCGATAATTTTCAATGGCGTACGCGTATCTCCCGTGCCGCGAAAGGCCGCATCAAGCGTGTAGGCCAAATAAAGAAAGACCAAACCATAAAGAATCACTTGCATATAATCCATGGCCGACAAAAGCACGCTGTCGGACAGTCCCATAAGTCGAAAAGTGGGCCTGGCCATGAAAAGTCCGGCTGCGGAGTTTAACAGCGCAACAAAAATAGCCAATAGCACGGCCTGACCAATGACATGGCTTGCACTATTCGGATCACGGGATCCCACAAACCGGGCCACCATGGCGTTTACGCCAGCGCTTATCAGCATGGCAATGGCTTGCAAAGCCCACATGATAAACGAGGCCGCGGAAATTCCTGCGAGTGGTTCGGCACCAAGTTTGCTTACCCACCAGGCATCGACGAGATTAAAAATCATGATAAAGAGCATGGAGCCAATAGCCGGGCCCGCGAGCTTGACAATCGCGCGGCTTAGCGGCATGCGCGTCAATTCGGGTTCGTCTTCATGTTGCGGTAACAGATGTGCGGTTTCGGGAGAAGCATGCCAGTCCAGCGGCGTTTCGCGTCTCGGATTTTTTGATTTACTCATACAAGGTGCTGTTTTTTTAGAGATTTTTAAGCGCTAAAGATACAAAAATAAACAATTAGTTTAGATGATTTTTTTGTGAATATTCAATTTTCAGACATTATTGACCTGTCACATACGATTCAGGAAACCATGCCGCACTGGCCGGGTGATCCGGTTACCCAAATTACTCAATTAAACAGTGTGGCGCAAAATGGATACAACCTGAACCAACTGACCATTGCCGAGCACAGCGGTACCCATTTTGGCGCACCATCTCATTTTATTCAAGAGGGTCGTTCCGTAGATAACATGCCGCTACAACGATTTATTGCGCCCGCTATAAAGATCGATGTTTCGGCGCAGGAAGATCCGGATTTTCTGCTGAGCGTGTTTGACATTACTCAATGGGAGGCCCGTTTTGACGAAATTCCAAAAAATTCTGTCGCGATCGTTCAAACCGGGTGGAGCCGGTTTTGGCAAACACCGGATGTCTATCTGGGCAAGCAAGAAAAGGGGTTGCATTTTCCCGGAATATCCCTTCAAGCTGCGCAATTTTTGGTTTATGAGCGCCACATAAAGGGATTGGGGATTGACACTCACGGTGTGGATGGCGGTTTGTCAACATCATACGACGTTAATGTGTTGTTGGCCAAACATGAGATATTTCATTTGGAAAATTTGACTCGATTGCAAAAGCTAAAAAATCGTGATGTATTTCTATTTATCGGCGTGTTACCCATTGAGCGAGGCAATGGTTCTCCTTGTCGGGTGTTGGCATTGCAATAAAAGTGGAAATTGGCTATTTTGGAATAATAATTGATAGTATAGTGATTATGCTGACCATGATTATGTCTAACATATTGATTTTATTTATTAAAGATCGGCGCGTTGTCGCGCGTTCCGAGTCCTGCATCCAGCGGAGAACGTAATATGTTGAAACAACGAGTCACAAGCGAGACGTTTTTGCGGGGGGTGATGGTTCTTCTTGTTCTCAACCTGATAGCGATCCCCATTGTTGAAAATGTTCTGCTGGCCCAATCCCTTGCCGAGGGACCGATTATTTCGCACCTTCCCAGCCGAGTTGCCCGATACGGCAACAAACTAACGATCAGGGCGCATGTGGCCAGTGATGCGCAATTGAAAAAGGTGAATATTGTTCTGTTGAATGGCGACAAGCCTTTACGCGGCTCTTTGCCAATTATATCTCAATCCAGTACCGTGCCAGTGCGCGTTATGACCACCAGCAACACGATCCTCAAGTCCAAAAGCGACGAGTCCGGAAAAATGCGCGCTATGGTGCCGGCTGGACAGATTTTGCATGTCTCCGGGGTAAGCAACAATCACTATCGTGCCATGACCGAGGAAGGCAAAAAGGGATACATCAAAAGCGAACACGCCGAAGTGCTGAACAGCGGTTTGGCCTTTGGTGTAACATTGCCGCCGGAATTGACCAAACGCTCGCGATTCATCTATCAAATTGAAGCCATTGATTCTCGAGGCAATGTCACCACTACGGAACCCATTACAATAAGGTTGTTGACCACCGAAGAGATTAAACAACTTTTGGCCATGATTCGTGACGGTAAAGGCTCGCCAGCACCGGTGTCACAAAAAGCGCTATATAAAAGGCCGTCGTTTTGGGGCGGCGTTGCAGTGGCCGGCGGTTTGGCCTATCTGCTGCTGAATGATAATGGCGACGACGACCAAGAGCAAGCCACGCTTGATGTTTCGATTACCTGGGAGTAACAAGATTATGTTTAGGAGCAAAAGAATGTTAAATATTCGATCTATTTTGCCACTTTTGATGGGTCTCTTGATATTCTCCAGCCTTCAATGCAGCAAAATGGCGCCTAATGTTCCGCAAGTTGTAGAAACTTCGGCTGTATCGGCCTCCGTTCAAATGGCAGAAAAAAATTATGCGGCAGCAGCGCTGGACAGCCTGATTCTGCAGGTTAGCGGACCGGAGATAACCAACATTCGACGCAAATTAATGGTCGATGGCACGCAAGCTCACGATCAACTGCAGGTGCCGGCTGGCAAAGAGGTTAAAGTTGAAGTCACCGGCTATCAGGATTCCACAGCGGTGTTGTACGGCAGCCAAATTTTAACTGCCGAAAAGGATAAAGTCGCGCCGGTAAATATAATGCTCGATTTTATGGTGCCGACCATTATTTTATCGCCACCCGATTCGGTTTTACAAAAGGGCCAGCACATTGAGGTGTTTCTGGCGGCACGAAATGTCCTGGAAATGGCAACATTTGGCACTGAAGTGCATTTTGATCCGACAAAGTTGCGCGTGGTCGAGCTGGGGCGCGAGGATGATTTCCTCACGCTCAATCGTGGTTCGGTTATGCAATTGGATTTTACCAAAGACAATGATGCGGGAATCGTCAAAGCCGTACTCGGTGTGTTTCCGGCATCGTCGGCAGTTTCGGGCAGTGGAAATGTTGGCCGCATAACGTTCGAAGCACTGGAAACTGACACGACCGATATCACGCTGCGCATCGACAATTCCGTTCATTCTGATTTGGGATTGTTTGACAAAGCCGCCAATTTAATGTATTCTGTGGGCCTTGGCAGCCGTATTTATATTCAAGCGGATCAACCACTCTAAATGATGGCATTGCGCATCAATACGGAGATGACAATGAAATATCGAATACTTTATCTGTTACTTTTTGTATGTCTACTGTCCGGATTCGGCCTATCTCAAGAGGGGCAAATTATTTCAGCCGAATATGGACCGCCGGATGTTGCGAACGAGTGGCAAAAATTCACCATTCCCCTAACTGCCGAGGCTTTTGGTGTTGATGCAGCAACATTTAGCCAGGTTCTGGCCAATGTCGAGCG
>CAYPZM010000091.1:0-15483 GCA_964414825.1 uncultured Cytophagia bacterium
AACCATCTCCGATCTCGGGATTTTAATGCAATCCGACGCGAGCTGCATCCCACATGCTTTTTGGTCAAAGGCTTGAACACGCCAATTGTGGGTAACGAGCTATTGTGTGAAATGTGATAACAAGAGCAAAAAAACCTAATGAGAAAGCGATAAATTCCATGTCGAGTCAAGAACAATTTCGTAGAAAATCACGCGCTCCCGCAGGCAAGATTAAAGAATTCTTTTTCTGGCTGAAAGGACTTTGGGCACCCAAATATGTTCCCGCAAGATCACGATATGGCAATGGTAAAGGAAAAATGGCAGCCGGAAAATCTGAATCAAATACCTCACATTGCAAATCCGGCAGGCACAATTACGGCATGTTTTAATTCGATTCGAACATCACCATGTGTACTTTTTTTGATTTAAAACCGAGGTTTGCTATGGCAAACAGAGCCACCGCTTCATCTATCAACCGCATCGCCTTTATTGGTAATTACCTCCCGCGCCAATGCGGTATTGCCACATTCACAACCGATCTGTGTGAGGCCATAGCTTCGGAGTACAGCGATTCAAGCTGTATTGCACTGCCAATAAACGATGTCGAGGCCGGATACTCATATCCGCCTCGCGTGCGATTCGAGCTGTCGGAAAAGGATATTAAATCGTATCGCCGCGCCGCCGACTTTTTAAATATCAATAATGTTGACCTTGCATGTCTGCAATTTGAATATGGCATCTTTGGCGGACGAGCCGGAAGTCATATTCTGGCGCTCTTGAAAGAATTACGCATGCCCATCGTTACCACGCTTCATACTATCCTCCATGAACCCAATGCGGATCAAAAGCGGGTACTGGAACAAGTTGCGGCGTTGTCCGATCGCCTGGTGGTTATGAGTGAACGAGGCATCGATTTTTTACAGGATATCTATGGTGTAAGCCGGGACAAGATTGATTTTATCCCGCATGGCATTCCCGATATACCGTTTGTAGATCCGAGCTTTCACAAAGACCTGTTTGGTGTTGAAGGCAAAACCGTACTACTGAGTTTTGGCTTGCTCTCCCCGAATAAAGGCATCGAGACGGTGATCGAAGCTCTCCCTGCCATTGTCGATCGTTATCCAAATGTTGTTTACATTATCCTCGGCGCCACACATCCGCATGTTGTTCAACACGAGGGGGAAACGTACCGATTATCTCTGCAGTGGCTGGCTCAAAAAAATAATGTCGAGAGCCATGTTGTGTTTTACAACCGTTTTGTCAGTTTGGAAGAGCTTGTTCAGTTTATCGGGGCGGCAGATATTTACATCACCCCATATCTTGACGCCGCGCAAATAGCTTCCGGCACATTGGCATATACGGTTGGTGCGGGCAAGGCCGTGATTTCGACCCCTTATTGGTATGCGCAAGAGATGCTGGCCGATGAAAGAGGCGTGCTGGTGCCGTTCCGCGATTCTGCGGCGTTGGCCGCAAAAGTTATTGATCTGCTCGAGGATGAGTCCAAACGACACGCCATGCGCAAACGAGCTTATCTCTTCGGACGCGCTATGGTCTGGCCGCAGGTCGCGCATCAATATATGGAAAGTTTTAACCGGGCTCGTGTCGAACGCCGGCATTTTATTCCGCCCGGTTTTGCCGCAAGAGCGCTCGACAAGTACCCCGGTGAGCTCCCGCCACTTAAGCTCGACCATCTTAACCGGATGACAGATAGCACCGGTATGATCCAACATGCCAGATTCACTGTGCCTAATTACAATGATGGCTATTGCACCGACGATAATGCCCGTGCCCTTATTGTGAGTACACATCTGGCTGAATTAGAGCTGGGAAATGGCGAGGCCTTGAGCTTGTCTATGCGATATCTCGCCTTTATGAATTTTGCCTTTAATGCAGAGACCGGTCGTTTTCGTAATTTTATGAACTATCAACGAAATTGGCTGGAAAAAAGCGGTTCGGACGACAGCCACGGACGTACATTGTGGGCGTTAGGCACGTTGCTGGGCCGTACCAATACACTGGCCCTGCAAAGCATGGCCGGCTGGTTGTTTGAGCAAGCCTTGCATGCTGTCCTCAAAATCACCAGCCCTCGCGCCTGGGCCTTTACCCTCATCGGTATTCACGAGTATTTGTCACGATTTCATGGTGATCGCCGAGTCAACAAGATTCGAGATGAGCTGGCCAACCGTTTGCTCGCACTATATCAGGATAATTGCTCGGACGACTGGCTCTGGTACGAGGACGAGCTGAGCTATTGTAACGCAGCCTTGCCTCAAGCCATGCTCTTGTGCGGCCAATCGACTCCTGATGCAACTATGACCAAAGCCGGGCTAGAGTCACTCGGCTGGCTGGCCAATTTGCAACGGGCGGATGCCATTGGAGGACATTTTGTCCCCATCGGCTCCAATGGCTTTTATAAGCGAGGCGGAGAGCGCGCCAGGTTTGACCAACAGCCTGTTGAGGTGCAAGCTATGATCTCTGCTTGTCTCGAAGCTTTCCGGATTACGGCCGATAAATCCTGGTATAAAGAAGCCCGTCGCGCTTTCGAATGGTTCCTCGGGCGAAACGACTTGAATCTCCCGGTTTATGATCCGACCACCGGAGGCTGCCGTGACGGCCTCCATGCTGATCGACCAAATCAAAACCAAGGCGCAGAGTCAACACTGGCTTTTCTCCAGTCTGTTTTAGAGTTGCGTCTGGCCGAAAACCCCTTACTTTTAATGGAAACCCAAACAACATGAATCCACTATATTCCGAACTTTTTCACCGTCATAAACAGAATCCCATACTGACTGCCGCTGACTGGCCCTATCCGGTGCATTCCGTTTTCAATCCAGCAGCCACGTTGCTGCCCGACTCGACGACGTTGCTCCTGTGCCGCGTTGAAGATCGCCGTGGACATTCGCACCTGTGTGCCGCTCGTTCCCAAAACGGCATAGACAAGTGGCAAATTGATCCGAAACCCACGCTCGTGCCCGATACCGAACATTTCCCGGAAGAACAATGGGGCCTCGAAGATCCGCGCATCACCTATGTTCCGGAATTGGGACAGTATGCCATTGTGTATACAGCCTTTACTCGGGACGGCCCCGGTGTTGCTCTGGCTTTGACAAAAGATTTTCATACCTTTGAACGCTATGGCTTGATCATGTCCTCCGATGATAAAGACGCCGCCCTGTTGCCGCGTCGCATTGATGGATTTTGGGCGCTCATCCATCGCCCGGTCAGTACGACGCATGCCCATATGTGGATGTCCTACTCAACCGACCTGCTTCACTGGGGCAGCGACAAGTTGATGCTGAAAGCCCGCCGAGGAGCGTGGTGGGATGCCAACAAGATCGGACTGTCAATCCCGCCCATTGAGACGCCGCACGGCTGGCTGGTCATATACCACGGCGTTCGCCAAACCGCATCCGGCTCCCTGTATCGCATCGGGCTGGCTTTGTTTGATTTGCAATCCCCGGACCGTTGCATCAAACGCGGCGATGAATGGGTCTTTGGTCCACAAGAACCCTACGAGTTGTATGGCGATGTCAATAACGTGGTTTTTCCCTGCGGCGGCACCATTGCTCCTGATGGCGATAGCCTTCAAATCTATTATGGCGCGGCCGATACAAGTATTGCCCTGGCTACAGCAAGTATCCGAGAACTACTCGATTGGCTTGAAAAATAACAGGCTGACCTTCGGTCGAAGTCACGATTAGACCACATGTATTTGCGGATTGAGTTTAACTCATAAAATCGCCTGTAATGGCTTACAAAATGTAACAAATGAGATTAACCTCATGGCCCGGTTAGGGCAGGTTCCGCCAAGTTCGTTAATGTAGCCTGGTCGTCCCATTGTGTTAGCTCATATTCTAAATCGCTACCTGAATATACACGGCGCCCCACGAACGCAAGGGTGTGCCTGTTCTTTTGACGAGAACCTCAAAATTGATTTTAAAACATTCTTGGATTTTTGGGTTGAAAAAAGGCAGGCGCTCCTATTTCCTGCAGCTCATATGAGCAAATCTTGCAAGTTGATTTCGACCTTTGAAAGCAAATAGCTTTTCCCTAACCCATTGCATTCGTGGGGGCCCGCCGTATTTGGTCGTTACGCGGTTTCCTTCTTCGGACGAACCCGATCGGGACTGCCGTGCCTCCAGTTGCCATCCGCCGCCCAACCGCGCGCTATTTCGCCGCTGGCCATGTTGGTGGCATTATCCCGCTCCATCAGGTATGATTAATCTATTAAAATCAATCATGAAGCTTCAACCAGAGATTATTGAACTGTTCCAGCAATGAAGAGTGGATGTTTGCACATCATATTGGAATTGAAAGATAAAGGAACCCCAGGCCTAAAAAGATACAGCAGATTAAAACGTCGACAATTAAATTATAGCCAACAGGCGGGCGTTGTGGTATTTTGAACACGAGTACATTTAATAAACATATTAGCGGTGTGATAGGCAAGTGCTTCGAAAGCCGCACTTGCGCCTATCGCCAAAAACCTTAGACATGGAAGATTGGTGAGAAATTGAAGGTAATTGTTTTGTATAAATTCGCTTAAAAATGAAAAAGCCCCAGCTATAAAAAGACTGGGGCTTTACAAAGATTTTAGAAATTATATCTTGGACACTTTATTGGCCTGCGGTCCTTTGGGCCCTTGTGTTATTTCAAACTGGACTTGATCGCCCTCGTCGAGTGACTTGTAGCCTTCACCTTCGATTGCGTTGAAATGCACAAATACGTCGTCACCATTTTCTGGTGTGATAAAACCGTAGCCTTTAGAGCCATTGAACCATTTCACAGTTCCTTTTTCCATTGGATTTGTCCTTTTTAAAAAATAAAAGTTTCGTACAACCATTTTTAAGCTTTTAAAAAAAAAGTGGCGAATAGTTTAGACCATTCTCCACAATTAAATTTCGTTTTAACAATAATATTGTCTAGAATACACCATCAAACAAATCTAACTTGCAAAAAAACATCATACTATAATTGACTGATTAATATACGGTCTTGTACCTTAAGAAACAACATCTTTTTCGAACTTTTGGAATTATTCCTAATAAGCAATAGGGAAAAATTTATGGAGTTAGTGGATAGAAAACTATGTTCCTCTATTGGCAGAATTAGCAGTCTTAATTGCTGGCCCTACCAAAAATGAGTATAACAACAAGCTTAACCTGACATGCGGGAGACTCGTGCTCTTTGGGCGGATTCTGCCGTTTTGGTTTTTAGGGCCTCATTTAATGGTTTATTGCGCATTCAGCCTGCGTGCAGATTAGCAAAACGTTAAGCGCAAACAAAGGAACCAAGCATGAAACAGTTAGAAAGATTAAAGATAGATGAGTTCAAAGCGCACTTTCGGGGGGATGTTCTCCTTCCCGGCGACGCGGACTATGACGACGCGCGCAAGATATGGAACGGCATGTTCGACCGGAGGCCGGCAATCATCGCGCGATGTGTCGGCACGAGTGACGTCCTCAATGCAGTGAACTTTGCTCGCGTAAACAATCTCCTCGTGGCGGTGAAAGGCGGAGGACACAACTCAGCAGGAAACGCCGCTTGCGATGACGGTATTATGATCGACCTGTCGCTCATGCGGCGGGCCAACGTAGACCCGAAGACAAAGACGGTTCGGGTAGATGGCGGCGCGCTTTTGGGCGACATGGACTACGAGACCCAGCTCCATGGACTCGCCGTGTCGGGTGGAGGCATCGTTTCCCACACCGGCGTGGGAGGCCTGACACTGGGTGGTGGGTTCGGTTGGATCAGCCGCAAGCATGGGCTGGCCGTCGACAATCTGATCTCGGCGGAAGTGGTTACCGCGGATGGGAAGCTGCTGACAGCCAGCGCAGACGAGAATCCCGACCTCTTCTGGGGTATCCGAGGTGGAGGAGGCAACTTTGGCATCGTCACCTCCTTCGAGTTCAACTGTGTGGCCATCGGCCCCGAGATCTACTCGGGACTGATCGTCAAAAAGTTCGAAGATGCAAAGGCGTACATTCAGTTTCACCGCGAGTACGTCCGAAGCCTGCCCGACGAAATGTCGGCCTGGATGGTGGTGCGGCACGCTCCTCCACTCCCATTCCTGCCAAAGGACGTACACGGAAAGATGGTCGTGGTCGTTCCCTTTGTCTGGCTCGGCGACGAGGCCACAGGGGCCCAACTGGTACAGCCGATACGTGAGGCAACGACTTCACACGGCGAGTCTATCGGCATGAACTCCTGGGTGGCCTGGCAGTCGGGTTTCGACGGTCTGGTTGAGCACGGTGCGCGCAATTACTGGAAGTCGCACCATCTAAAGGAACTCTCCGACGACTGCATCGACAGGATCGTCGAATTTGCCGAAACCATGCCTTCCGACGAGATCGAAGTTTTCATCCCGCACATGGAGGGCACCCCGAGCCGGGTGCCGGAGAACACTACGGCCTTTGCGCATCGGAAGACGCCGTTCGTACTCAATATCCACACCCGATGGCGCAACGCCTCGGACGACGAGAGGTGCCTTGCCTGGGCACGGGACTTTCACCGTGCAACGGAACCGTTTGCCCAGGGTGTCTATGTGAACTTTATGAGCGATGAAGGTGAGGATCGTGTCAAGGAAGCGTACACGCAAAAGGTCTGGGACCGCTTGGTGCAAGTCAAGAAAAAGTATGATCCGAACAATCTCTTCCGTATGAACCAGAACATCAAACCGATCTAAAGGGACATCAGATGCCTATCCATTGGCATCCAGAGGACGGCGCGTCGTGCCGCCGCTGATGCTCCGCGGTGGGAAGCTGGATATCATCAGTAATAAAGTTTCATTATCGGGGATGCGACAAGGACTGCTGAATTTGTGAAACATCAAACGACTGGTAAAAAGTCTGCCGTGTTGGTTTGAATAAAGTGAAAATGCGACTTTAATAAATAGAGCTCTATCGGAATGTATTTATTGGTTTTAACATGAAAAAAGCCCAGACAGGGAAAAGCCCCGCCTGGGCCTGGATATTTGCTTTATATTACACGTGTAGATTTCGGATCATTCGTCGATCATGAATCAGATTGGGCGGACAGTGCTTCTGGATTTTTTTCATGAAAGATAATATCCATTTGTGTGTGGATCTGAGTAAAAATGTCTCCGGGGCCGCTTTCTTTGCCTATATCGAACTTTATCATTGTCGCTAATTCATCACTGTTAATAAAAGCATGGCAAATTTTTGCATCAACCTGAATGTGAACGTCGGGATCTTTATTGATCACTCGCTTCAGATCGATGTTGAACGTACTCATATCTACATTCGGAAAATCCGATTTGAATTGTACGAGCACGTGCAGGGTACTGTGTCTGACTGTCGGTAATTCAGAAAAGAGGGCATTTTTCCAGGCCTGAGTAGAATTCTTCATAACCGATGAAATAAGGTAGCCGTCAAACTCTTTCATCGAGTAATCGGGATAGAGTGTCTTCAAATCGTTGAGCTTTTTCAAGGCATCAAGTTGAATGTCGTTGCTTGGATTTTTTAGCGCTGCTAGATAGTTATCGATTGCGCTCTGGGTCGCCTCATCAGGATCAGACGCAAAAGCAGCAAAAGGCATCACCAAAACAATTAATAGAAAAGTTAAAACGTTCCGCACGGTAAACCTCCGGCGTTAGAATAAATTGAAAACCACCTCTAATAGATGGAGCTCTATAACACCGCGCGCAATACATTATTCCCTCCAAGTTTATATATTGCATTTAGCGGAGGCATAACCGATTGCGGCCGCTTCTCGGTGTCTGCATTTTATGTTTTTCTATTTCATGCATTGTTTCCTCTGCCATCGCCCCAACGGCTGAAAACCTTGGTATGCCTAACGTTTGAGACCTGGAAGCCTTGGCAAAATATCTCCGTTTGTCGCTGGATGCTTTGTAAATTAGGTAGCAAAGTTACGGCTCTACAATAGTTTAAAATATTTTTACCGTGTTGTTCTTAAAGCTACATTCCGGGTGTGTACCCCGTCTTTGCTAACCCCTAGGCAAAAGACACCATGTCCGGAATTATTGCAAAATCCTTTGATCCAGGCTCGCTCATCCCACCCATTTTTTACTTTGCATTTCCCGCCATTTTCTCTATTTTTAATCATCCATTCACATTTAAAAAATACCACGAGGGAACCGTCATGCCGGCGCCGGATACCATCCATCAGCTTGTTGAAAAATTTCACTACAATCTCCGCGAATACAAAAACCCGCGTTACAGCGAAACCCAGGTGCGCGTCGAGTTTATTAACCCATTTTGGGATGCGCTCGGCTGGGATGTCCTCAACAAATCCGGCAGCGCTATGGCCTATCGCGATGTCATTCACGAGGCGCAAATCAAAGTCGGCGGCACCACCAAAGCGCCGGATTATGCTTTCAAAGTCGGCAAAGAGCGCGTCTTTTTTCTCGAAGCCAAAAAGCCGTCGCGCGATCTCAAGCACGATCCCGAACCCGCGTTTCAACTGCGCCGTTACGCCTGGTCCGCCAAACTGCCCGTTTCCATGCTCACCGATTTTGAAGAGCTCGGCGTGTACGATACCCGCATCAAACCGGCCATCACCGACAAGTCGCATGTGGCGCGGCGGTTGTATTACACGTACGACGAGTATGTGAACAAATGGGACGAGATTGCCGCGACCTTTTCCAAAGAGGCGGTGCTGCGCGGCGCTTACGACCGCTTTATCGAGTCCGGCGGCGGCGTGGGCAAGCAAACTCTGGATCGCGATTTCCTCAACAGTCTCGACGAATGGCGCATTCACCTCGCCAGAAATATTGCCCTGCGCAATACCAATTTGACCGAGCGCGAGCTCAACTTTGCCGTGCAGAAAACCATTGACCGCCTCATCTTTTTGCGCATGGCCGAAGATCGCGGCATTGAGCCGCCTGAAAATTTGCGGCAACTTGTAAACGGTGAAAATAGCTACAAACGCCTCGTGCACATTTATTACAAGGCCGATGCGCGTTACAACTCGGGTCTGTTTCATTTTGAGGATAAAGACGGCGACTTTGCCGATCTCATTACGCCCGGATTGACTCTCGATGACAAGGTGCTCAAAGAGATCATCAAAAATCTCTATTATCCCTGTCCTTACGAGTTTAGCCAAATGCCGGTCGAGGTGCTCGGCAACGCCTACGAGCAGTTTTTGGGCAAGCGCATTTCGCTCACCAGCGGCCACCGCGCCAAAATTGAAGAAAAGCCCGAGGTGCGCAAGGCCGGCGGCGTCTATTACACGCCGCAGTACATTGTCGATTATATTGTCGAACACACCGTGGGGGAACTTCTCCGGGAAAAGTCGCCAAAACAGGCGAGCGCTCTACGTATTCTCGATCCCGCGTGCGGCTCCGGCTCGTTTTTGCTCGGCGCCTATCAATATTTGCTGGACTGGCATCTAAAAGCCTACATCTCCGAGTATGAAGAGACCGGCACCATTCCTACAAGTCCGCAGGGGCAGCGCTCGCGCAAATCCGATCCCCAGGCCATTTTCCAGGACCGCCACGGCCAATGGACGCTGACCACGGCCGAGAAAAAACGCATTTTGTTGAACAATATTTACGGCGTGGACATTGACAGCAACGCCGTAGAGGTGACCAAACTCAGCCTGCTGCTCAAGGTGCTGGAGCACGAAAACAGCGAAACCCTGGGCGACCAAAAGAGTTTTCAGTTCGAACGCGCCTTGCCCAACCTATCCGGCAACATCAAATGCGGCAACTCGCTCATTGGGCCGGATTATAATGAAAATCAGCAATCCGTTTTGTTTGATGAAGACGAAATGCTGCGCGTGAATGTATTTGACTGGCACAAGGAATTTGCCGATGTGTTTGCGCAGGGCGGGTTTGATGCGGTGATTGGGAATCCACCGTATATCCGCATTCAGGCAATGAAAGAATGGGCGCCCACTGAGGTTGAATTTTATAAGAAAAAGTACAAGACGGCTTCAAAAGGAAATTATGATATTTATGTCGTCTTTGTGGAAAAAGGGTTAAAACTTTTAAAAGAGTTGTCTGGAGTACTTGGATTTATTTTACCGCATAAATTTATGAATGCTCAGTATGGAGAGCCGTTACGTTCCTTAATTTGCAGTGGAAGAACTCTAAATAGGATAATTCATTTTAACCATCATCAAGTATTTTCCGGTGCCACTACTTATACATGTCTCATGTTCCTTCAGAATTATTCGAAAGGTTTTTTTGAGTTTCTTGATGTGGTTGATCTTGAAAATTGGAAAAATTCTTCGCGAAATGAATTTACGAAAATAGACACAAGCACATTGGACAATGGGGAGTGGAAATTTTTATCAAATTCAGAAAAACTAATTTTTCATAAAATGGTTTCTCAGAGTAAAAAATTAGCCGAGAAAACCGACAGAATATTTCAAGGATTTAAGACGGGTGCTGATCCAGTTTTTATCCTTCAAAACAAAGGAACTGGTAAATACTTTTCATCAAAATTGGGAAAGATTATTGAAATAGAGAAGGAGTTAATAAGGCCACTAATAAAATCTGGTGATATTAAGCGATTCTCTATTAGAGAACCGGTTCGTTCGATAATTTTCCCTTATAAATCAGGCAAGTTGATTCCATTCAACGAAATTAAGAAGGTTTTTCCAAAAACAGCTCGGTATTTATTGGATTGCAAAAAGGATTTAGAAGCTCGAGAAGGTGGCAAATGGAAAGGTGACTTTTGGTACGGATATAGCAGATCACAGGCTCTTCAATTGATGGAACAGCCCAAATTACTAACGGCAGATTTGAATCCTCATGCTAATTTTGCTTTGGACGATAAAGGACTATTTTGTTTCACTGGTGGAGCAGCGGGAGGATATGGGATTTTAACTCAAATGAACAAATCGTTTTTATTGGGATTGCTTAATTCAAAATTACTTGATTGGTATTTAAAGAAAATTAGCACTCAATTTAGAGGTGGATGGTATAGCTATGAATCGCGATATATTTCCGAACTTCCAATAAAAATAATTAAAAGTGATAAAATATCCCAACACGACCGCCTCGTCTCCATGGTGCAGCACATGCTCGACCTGCACACGTCCCTTGCCGCCGCCCGTGACCCGCGCACCCGCGAGCAGCTCACCCGGCAAATCCAGTCCACCGACACCCAAATCGATTGCCTGGTGTACGAATTGTACGAGTTGAGTGAGGAGGAGATCAACATAATCGAATCGTAGGATGGGTCATACTGGCAAAACAAAGCATTTGAAAATATGATGGCAATAGCATACGAGTGACCCATCCTACCATGCGAGCCCAGATCTTTCGCATACCATGGGGGATTTAACAAAAGGGGAGGAGAAATGGTCAATTATCGACGACTTTATGTACCCGGGGGCACCTGTTTTTTTACATTGGTGACGCACAACAGGCGGCCCATTTTAACATCCGAACTCGCGCGAACGTGTTTACGCCGAGCGTGGACCGCGGAACAACAGCGCCGCCCGTTTCAAAGTCTGGCGCTGTGTCTGTTGCCCGAGCACCTGCATTGTATGATGACATTGCCGGAAGATGATGACAACTTTTCAGTCCGCGTTCAAAAAATAAAAGCTGGGTTCACCCGGCTCTATCTTCGAAAGGGTGGTATAGAAGCCCCTGTGACCCTGTCGAAACAGAATAAAAAAGAGCGCGGCATCTGGCAACGCCGGTTTTGGGAACACGGCATTCGAGATGAAAATGATTTTGGTTGTCATTTGGATTATATTCACTATAATCCGGTCAAACACGGACTCGTCACCACACCCAAATTATGGTTCTGGTCGACCTTTCACCGCTATGTCCGCATGGGCTGGTATGACGCCGACTGGGGCGAGACGGAACGGGATCAATTGAACAACTTGACATTTGGCGAGCAGGATGGGTCACATTAGCAAAGCAAAACAATGAAAACTATGTCGGCAATATCATACGACCTCAAATCGTTCGCAAATCAAATGGGTGACCCATCCTACGTGGATAAATACCAAACATATTGTGGGGAAAAATGATAAAAAACGAGAAACAAACTCTAACGCCAGCAAACGACAAAGCTGTAGCAAAGCAGGTTACCTCTGAACTCTCCGAAGCAAAAAAACTGGCTGCAAAACTAAACATCGAAGACGTGAAAAGCGGCAAATGGTTTTTTGATCTGTTCATAAAAGTCATCCAAACATACGACCGCAATGTCAGAGCCGAATATTTCGAGCAAAAATATCCCGGTCTTCCGCCGGACGAAATTGCCGATATACTCACTTCCGTTACGGTGAAATATGCTGTTGCAATCGGAGCTGCAACTGGCGCAGCGACCACGGCAAACCAAATAGCAGCTCTAAGCTCTGCCGGAATGACGATTGCTGTAATGGCGGGAGCCATTGGGAGTGAAATGATTCTTTTATCCAAAATGCAATTGCGTTTGGTTTTGGACTTGTCGGTGGTTTACGATCTTCAGCTTGATCCCGACGATCCGGAAGACATTCTCATGATCTTTGGTTATGCCCTCGGTATCGCACCATCGGAAATGTTGGGAAAAGGTGCCGCCCTGGCAGCCGGCGCCGGGGCCAAATATGCCATCAGAAAATATATAAGCAAAGGCACTCTCAAAGCGATTCAGGATTTTGCGCGAAAAATCGGTATCAAGATTTTGCAGCGCACGATCATCAAATACACGGTGCCCGCGGTTTCCGCTGTTGCTGGCGGGAGTTACAATTACATCTCGACCAAATCGATCGGCAGAATTGCCAAAGTTCATATTAAAAATCGCGGCAAAGTCACTGATGAGCTTAGATTGCTGGTATCGCGCCAAAACACGTACGACATCGCCTTTCCCGCCGCAGTCTTGTACATGGCGCAAATCGATGGTGTCTGCACGGCAAAAGAAAAAGAATTATATCGATCTCTTTTGTCGCGCATGTCTTTTGAGCAGCATACGAGAATTGAATTTCAAAAGCTTTTGGATAACGAAGGCAATTTGCTCGAAGCGCTTGCGAACATAGAGGAGGATACCGTGCGAGCCAATTTGGTTGACGTTCTCATCCTGATGGCTATTTATGATGGCGATCTGGATCAGAAAGAACGTGATTTTTTAATCAGAACGGCAGAAAAGCTAAATGTACCTTTGGATATTGATAAAGTTGATAAAAAGGCGCTAGAATATAAAATCGATATACAGAAGAATATCTGCAGCAAATCACTGGAATCGATGAAAGGCATTGGCGGAAAGACCGCATCAACAGCACAACAAGCAGCAACAACTCTAAAAACTACCATTATATCTACAAGTGGCAAAGCTAGGGAAGCTTTCGACCAAGCCCGTGCGGAGCAAAAGAAAAAAAAGCTGCGGAAACAAGAAATCACATGTCGATATTGCAATACCGTAATGCCCGGAGATTGTAAATTTTGCCCAAAGTGCGGCCAATCCACGGCTACCGAAACAGCTTGTAGTTCATGCGGCCACCTCATTTCCGTTGAATTTGAATATTGCTCGAATTGTGGTGCGAAACAAAATAACTGAAACGATGTTTCGACAATTCATCACCTTGTAGAAAACACAGATACCTGACCATCTATCTGTAGCCCACTCTTTCTCTCCTTTAATATAACTACATATTGACGCGCAAAGCTAACATGGCACATCAGACAAATCCACAGGATGAAAAAATAGTTGCGAGTCTTCAAAATAATGAACATCATAAAGTAATGCACGAATTATTCATTCAAACTTGTTTGAGAGGAGAGTGGTATGAAAATGGTGACCAACTTTGTTGTGAATGCTTTTGTCATTATCGTATTTTCCACATCTCTTTTTGCCCAGGACAACAATATGCTCAGTAACTGGGAATTTGATAACGGTCTGGAGGGCTGGCAATTTTGGGACGGCGGAGCGGATGCGGATGCCATTTATCTGGTTGACGATACCGGCATTTTATCAGGCGATAACTCACTTCGCTGGGAAATTGCCAATGGTGGTACAGAGGTGTGGTATTTGCAAACCTATCAATCGGTTCCAATTTATGAAGGTATTGAATATTTTATTGATTTTTTAGTGGCGTGGGATGGCCCATCGGAATTAGTTCTCAGCTTTGTCTGGGAATTGGCTGTGGATCCCTATACCAAATATCTTTCCGTCGATACGCTCTTGTATGATTTTAACCAGCGAATCCAATATAGCTTTATTGCGGAAGCCACGGACGAGACAGCAAATTTTAAAATCTTTGTCGGTAACAATGTCGATGCCTTTGTCTGGTTGGACAAAATTTATCTGAGTGATGTTCCATTGGAAGAAACAGCAGTTGACCGCAATTACGAATCAACACCTGCCGGATTTTCATTGCTGCAAAATTTCCCCAATCCTTTTAACGCGACGACAACATTCACGTTCGATTTACCCGAACCCCAGTCGGTTAGGGTCGAAATTGTCGATGTTCACGGACGCTCGCTTCAAGTACATGACCTGGGTATTCAATCCGCCGGGCAACATGATTTTCATTTTGATGCAAGTGACTTGACCAGCGGGATTTATTTTTACCGGGTGAGGACCAATACGGGGCTTTCTCAAACAAGGCGCTGTGTACTGTTAAAATAGGACAAGCACCAGGTTGGGCTATCAACCCACCCGCATGCCTGTAAACATACTCTCACACCTGCTTAATAATGAGCTTTAACGTGTCAACATTCATGCCTTCGCAGATATTATGAATATCATGCAGGTTCGAGGCCTTTTGTGCGTCGGGTTTATAATCCATCATACTACGAAATAGAGAACAGAATGAATTGGTATACCAAATAAAGGTCGTCATTCTTCCTCCTTTTCTTATTATGTTTTGAATATATAAAAATGAGCGTCGGAAATCGGAAACCCTTGCATTCGCGGGCCCCCGCTGTAATTTGTCGTTACGCGGTTGGCTGATTTCCGACGATGCACGACCAGATCTGGCTTGCCGATCTCGCCGGGAAGCCTGGTAACAGCCTCCGCCAAAGCGGACGCAACTTCATCGCCGGCAAAATGCGCGCAGGCCCCAACCGAAATTCAGCAAACCTGCTCGGCGTCAGGTCCGGCTGTGCTCGTGAAAGATTTTGATATTTTGAAACATATTTTTTCTGGAAAAAAAAGTGCCAAAAAATTCGCCAGCCGATGCTGTGCCTAAAATATTGCCTTTTGTTCGCCGGGCTCGATTTGGGTGGAATTCGAATTTTAAAGGTTTGAATCAAAGATCGTTTAAAATCAAACTGTACAAGAAAAGGCTTGTTAAAAGTGCGTACATGTATTAAATTTAGCACGCAGTTTTAACGAGGGCAAAATATGCAAATTGAACACATTCTAAAACATATAAAGCAAAACGGCGGCTATATCAACACCACCGAACTGCTCAAAGAAAAGGTCCACACCTCGACCATCCGCTTTATGACGGAACAGGGGCTGATCGAGCAGGTCAAACGCGGACTCTACCGCTTGCCGCCAGAGCAATTGCCGCAGCATGATTTCTTTACCCATGATTATTTTGACGCCGCCGTCGCGATACCCAATGGCGTCTTTTGCCTAA
>CAYPZM010000092.1:0-11973 GCA_964414825.1 uncultured Cytophagia bacterium
CAACGCAAAGGCTATTTTGAACTTGCCAACAAGGGCAGTATTTTTTTGGATGAAATCGGTGAACTGCCGCTCTCCATTCAAGTCAAACTGCTGCGCGTGCTCGAAGAGCGCGAATTTATGCGCGTAGGCGGCACCAGCTTGCAATCGGTGGATGTTCGATTTATCACCGCGACAAATCGGAATCTGCAGGAAGAAGTGAAAAAAGGCAATTTTCGGCAGGATTTGTTTTATCGGCTCAACGCCGTACATATTCATGTTCCCAGTTTGCGCGAGCGCCGCGAGGACATAACGCCATTGGCGAAAAAGTTTGCTGCCGCATTTAGCCGCGATAACCTGATCGATTTTGCCGGATTTACGGACGGCGCATTTCAGATGATGCAAAACTACTCCTGGCCCGGCAATGTGCGCGAGCTGCGTAATTTGGTGGAAAAGGTGATTGTACTGGAACGGGGTCGGCGCATTGATGAACAGATGTTGACAAAATATCTCAGTACATTCGAACACGTGGAAAAAAATCTGCCCGTCAAAGTCGATAAGCCGCACGATGATCTTGAGCGTGAACTCTTGCTGCGTGTGCTTTTGGAAATAAAAAGTGAAATTGCACAACTGCGCGAGCTCATTTTGGCAGGTGCGCAACCGCGCTACAGCCTTGGCGCCTGGCGCGAAAATTTACCCGAAGAGTATCAGGCGCGGTTTAACGGCGGTGCTTTTGAGGAATCGCCGGAATCCGTTGCAGAAATGGAAAAGGAGATGATCCGTTCCACACTTTTAAAGACCGGTGGCAACAAACGCAAAGCGGCAAGACAGCTTGGTTTGAGCGAACGAACCTTGTACCGCAAAATCAACAAATACGGATTACGCGATGATTAAGCAAAAAGTAATGTTACTTTTAATAACGGCATTGATGTGCCTGGGTGCTTCTTGCGGTTTTTATTCCTTGAAAGGATCTCTACCTCCGCATCTTAATACAGTTGCCGTACCTTTATTCGATAACCGAACCGCGGAATTCGGTATTACCGAAACATTAACCGACGCGGTTACCGATGAATTTGTGCGAGATGGCTCGCTCAAACTTTCCGATCAAACAAATGCCGATGTTGTGGTAAACGGTACCATCGTCAGCATTAACGATCGCGCCGGCGCATTCGATCAACAGGAAACGGTTCAGGATATTAATGTTTACATTTCTGTGAGGGTGGAGGTTTTTGATCAGGTCAAACGCCAAAACATGTGGGACGAGCGAATCACAGAGTTTGGCACCTATGACCCGTCGTTAGGACCGAGCGGACGTCAGGATGCCTATGCAGAGGCGTTCGACAAAATCAGTCAAGAGATTTTGAACAAAACGGTTTCAAACTGGTAGATCGGGAGCGGGGTTAATTTAGTACTTGCTATATTAATTTACAAGTTGTATGTTTACAATAGTTAATAAGGACGTTAACCGTAAGGGTAGTTTATTATGCATAGTTATGCTGAAGAAATTGAATGGCTGAAACAAAAGGTCAGTAAAAACCCAGCCTCAATGCTCTATGCACGTCTCGCCGAACGATATCTACAGATTCACGAAATTGAACGAGCAGTCGAGTTTGCTGAAAAATGTGTTGTGTTGCACCCCAGTTATTCCACGGGGCGGTATGTTCTGGCCAAATGTTTTTTCCAACGCAAACAATACGATGAAGCCCACAAAAATTTGCGCGAAGCTTTGGCTACGGATCCGGATTACATTGCGGCGCTGGACCTCCAGGGGGAATTGCTGCGAAATCTTGGCGATTATGAAAAGGTCGAAACGAATTACCAACATATTCTAGAAATCGATCCTATCGATGATTCGGTGCATCAAAGAATACACGAATTGACCCGCGATAACGGTGATTATTCCGAAGAAGCGGTGCAAGGTTTTGACATTACGGGCACACTCGAAGAAGATTGGAATCGTGACCTTGAAATTGATTATGCCGATCGCGAAAATTACGAGCGCGACGACATCCGTAAACCTTCTACACCCGAATTTGACCCCCCTATGCCAGAAGCAGATAGGGAGGAAGAAGAAAATCCGTTTGAAGATTACGAGCGTGAAGCGCCTGCATTTGAAGATGAAGAGGAACAGGAAGAACCTCAGGCTCAAGAGGATTCATCGTATCGCCAGGAAGAGGTGCTGGATGAATCCATTGATTATGATTTTGAAATTGATCCTACAAAATACAAAGAAGAAGAGAGCAAGTTCACCGAGCTGTTGGACACGATTTTCAGCTCCAGCATAGACGAAGAAGAGCAGCGCGAAAAAGAAGAGCGGCATGCTATTGAGCGTATCGTCAACGAAGAGATCGATCTTGAGGATGAGGAAGAAGAACCGGAACCGCAAGTGCCACACTTGGACGAGTTTGAGCCATTGGTTCCGCCGAAAGAGGAAGATGTGTCACCCGAAGAAAAGATTTTGCAGAACGAGATCGAACAACACGACGAGCTTTTGGACCTTGAAGCCGAGTCGGAAGCCGTTGCCGATGAAGAAAATTCCTTACCCGAAGAATTTATGACCTTTGATGCAGACATGGAAGATGAGGTCGAGGAACCGCAAGACGTTGAGCATGAAGAAGAGCCGGAAAGCCAAGAGGCCGAAAAACCCGATTCTTTCGAATCCGAATTTAGCAATTTTCTCGCCAGTTTGGACATCAAAGAAGAGTCGGTCGAAGAACCGTCGGGTTCCGAAAACGGGACCGAACCGAAAGAGAAAACGCCCAGGTCGGAATCGTATGATTTTTCCGATGTCACTCATCCGGATGAACGATCGCCGTTTTGGGACGAGTATCACACTGCCGAGAAAAAGGAAGAATCGGCCAAAGAATCGGAATCCGCTAAATCCGAATCCAGGGATCGAGCGTCATCCGAACAACAGGACAGTGATCAGTCACGGGGAAAATTTTATACACCTACACTTGGCGAGATTTATGCCGCTCAGGGCCAGTATAGCAAGGCTATCAGCGTTTACGAAACGCTCATTAAAAACAATCCAGAAAACGAGTGGTATAAAGAAAAACTGCAATACCTCATAAAGAAATTGGAAGAACAAGAAAATCAATGATTTGGCGCTTGTGGAGTGTGTTTGAGAGGGTCGTGTAGCCAACGACCCTCTTTGGTGTGCAGCTATGGAGAAGACCAAGCCAACATTCGACCTGTCCGTTGTTATCGTTACGTTCAACAATCACGATCTCATTCTCGACTGCCTTTTCAGCCTGTCCCGCGCTCTTGAATCCTATACATCGCAAGCTATTCTCATCGACAACTTTAGCACCGACGGTACGCGAACCCTGTTAAAAAAAGCCGTATCCGGGAAACATTTATCCTTTCAAGCTGTTCAACTAATATTTAATTCTGAAAATATAGGCTATACGCGCGCGGTTAACCAAGGGCTGCACTTGTGTAAAGGGTCATTTGTATTGATGCTCAATCCCGATATCCTGTTTCCGGAGAATCCGTTTCCGGCCTTGTTCCAATGCTTTCAAAATGGGGTTGGCGTTGTGGCGCCGCAACTTTTGTTTCCGAACGGAAACATCCAGCCATCCTGTCGCCGGTTGCCGAAAAAACGGGATGTTCTATACGAAGCACTTGGCCTATCCCGACTGTTTCCCCGCTTTAATAGTTGGCGCATGCCCGACTTTGATTTTTGCTCCTCGCTCGATGTGCCGCAGCCGCAAGGTGCATTTTTGCTTGCCAAGAAAAACGTTGTGCACCAGGTTGGCGTTTTAGACGAGCGCTTTCCCATGTTTTTTAGTGATGTCGATTGGTGCCGTCGCGTACTGGAACAGGGGTTTCGCATCCGCTTTTGTGCAAATGCGTCGGTTATTCATCACAAAGGCGCCAGCGTGTACCAAAAGCGCGCGCGAATGATCGTGTCATCGCATCGATCATTCAAGGATTACTTTGGCAAGTATGATGCTAGCAAAACAGAACGAACGGCAACCGTTCTGATATTTTTATTGTTATTGGTAGCAACGCCTCCGCGGCTTTTGGCCTTGCAACTCCGATCTTGAGGAATGCTATGAAGTCCCTTGTGCTGATATTACTTTTTCTCATGCTCCTCGGCAGTCCGCTGACGGGGTCGTCAATTCTTTTCAAGCTTGCTGAAACACCTGCATTGCTCAAGTCGAATGTGCAACACACCTCAACCGGTGTGGCTTCTGTCGATGGCGTGCTGGCCAATTATGAGGTGCAACGCGTTGAGGCGTTATTCCCCGGGTTAGAGTCGAAAAATCTCAACTGGGTTCGTTGTGATGTCGCGGACTCGACGAATCTAAACGAGCTCTTGGAAAACCTGACTATTGCCTCGGACGTATTGTATGCGCAGCGAAATCGAGTCTTGCCTCTGCATTTTCTTCCCAATGACCCATTATTGGCCGAACAATACGCACTCGACGATATCCTTGCCTTTGCCGCATGGGATATCGAGCGCGGCGATCCCAATGTCCTTGTGGCCGTGATCGACACGGGTGTGGATTATGAACATCCGGATCTGCGCGACAATATCTGGCTCAACGAGGGCGAAGACCTCAATGGCAACGGTTTGGTTGATGAGGCAGATTTTAACGGTTTGGACGATGATGGAAACGGCTTTGTGGATGACATTCGCGGCTGGGATTTTACAGATGCGCCTAATTACCCGGATGGCGGTGATTATCTAGAACGCGATAATGATCCCATGGACGGCCATGGACACGGCACGGGTGTGGCCGGAATTGTGGCCGCGCGCACGGACAATGAACTTGGCGTTGCCGGACTGGCGCACAACTGCCGCGTTATGAATTTGCGCGCCTTTACGTCCAGCGGCTATGGCGAAGAGGATGATGTGGCATCGGCTATTATGTACGCTATCGACAACGGTGCCCGCGTCATCAACATGAGTTTTGGTGATGTGTTTGTTTCGCACGTGTTGGATGATGTAATCAAATACGGGTATGCCCGCGGTGTGGTGATGGTGGCGTCCTCCGGAAACTCTTCGACCGACGACATTCACTATCCATCCGGATTTGCCGAAACCCTTTCCGTAGGCGCCACCGATGATAATAATGAACGTGCGCCATTTTCAAATTTTGGCTCAACCATCGACCTGGTTGCGCCCGGTCACTTTGTGCTCAGCACCACGCTAAATCAGGACTATCACAACTGGAGCGGCACCTCGTTTTCCGCACCCTATGTGGCTGCAGCCGCTGCTCTTGTGCTTTCCCAAAAACCGGACCTGGATGCCGATGCCGTGCGCGCCGCGCTTATAAATTCTGCCGATGATTTGGGCGATCCTGGCTGGGATGACCAGTTTGCTGCCGGCCGGCTAAATGTAGCCCGCGCTCTGATTCAGGACGAACACACCATTGTGCAAATCAGCGATCCGCGTTTGGACGCTGGATTTGGTACCGCTCCCATCCCTATTTATGGCTCGGCCTGGAGCCCCGACTTTGATTACTATCAAATATTTTACGGTATCGGCCACAATCCCGGCGATTGGAATCCCATTAGTGAAAAAATCAAAACGCCAATTATCGAAGGATCGTTGTTCACCTGGGAGGATTTGCCACAGCAGGAAGGCGAATATACGTTGCGGCTGCTCGTCAAAAATCGCGATGAATCCCAATCCTATTTCCATACCCGAATTTTTCTGGACCGGACCCCGCCGGTCATCTCCAATGTAGAGCTATTGCCCATGTTGTATGGTGATATACACTCGGTCATGGTTCAATATGAAACCGATGATCTATGCGAAGGCACCATTCATGTGCGTTTAAATGGAGATGAATTTGCTCAAATTCCGCTTTCGTATCGAACTCGAGAGCTGCGTTACAATATTCCGCAATCCATGTTTGAGGGTCAACTGGAACTGTATGTTGAGGCCCGTAACGGCGCGGGTTTGTCGTCTATCGATAATAATCAGGGCGAAAATTATCACGTAAACCTCTCACATCCGCCGGTAGATGTGACGCGATTTTCACCTTCTTCCCAATCCATACCGTTTGGCCGCTTGCTGTCAAAATCTTCCGACTTTAATCAAAATGGTCTGCCTGAAGTAATCACCTCCATCAGTGAAAACGGCGCCATCGGACCGATGAATATCTACGAGTTTGCCGAGACCATGCTCCCGGTTTTTTCCACCAGCAAAGCGCGCATTCCGCGTGATGTGGGAGATGCCGACAATGATGGCAGAGTAGAAGTGTTGTGCGGATTCGGATTTAACAGTTATCTGTATGAAAGCTCGGCCATTGGCAATTTTCCCAATCAAGTGGTTGCCAGATGGGAAGGGGATGGCACCGCACAATTTTGGGCCAGCCGCATTGCCGATCTCGATCAAGACGGCCGCGGCGAAATTATTATGCGTGTTGTGCGGCCTTTGAATGAAGGTACAACCGACCAATTTGAGGTATGGGAAACAACCGGCGATAACCAGTTCGAGTTCGTAGCCGCGCTGCCCAATCCAACTACAGGCGAAAATTTTAATGGCGTGCCCCATTCTGAATATGGCGATTTTGATGGCGACGGCCGGATGGAGCTGCTTTTGGGAGATAGCGATGGTGATCTTTATATCTATGAAAATAGCGGTGATAATCAATTCAGCGCCACCTGGTTGGATAGCCTGCCGCTGCTCGATAGCATCGATTTTATCACCACCGGCGATTTTGATGGCGATGGCAAGATTGAATTTGCCGCGGGTTGCCATTCCGACCCCAGCCTCAACACCGAGCATTATTACGATGCGCGGCATTGGTACTATCGCGTTTATGATAGCGTTGGCGACAATTCGTACGCGCAAATTGCCGAATGGCGCTTGTTTGGGTTCGAATCGACGCGCGACTATTTGAGCAGTTTATCCTCCGGCGATATCGACAATGATGGCGCTGACGAGCTTTTTATTGTGGCGTATCCCGATTTTTATGTCTTTGATTTTGATGGCGAAGCGTTTGTCCCGACCTATCACCATGCCCCGGCGCTGTCCAGCGCCACGCTGGTCACCAATAGCAATCTTGACGGACGCACCGAGTTTTGGCTTGGTGATGGTGCCTCACTCACGGCCTTCGAAGCGGTGGGCAGCGAGACGGCGCCAGCCACTCGGTTGGGCTTTTAGCGCAGCCGCTAAATGCCTCTACTGTGGTTGTAACCTGGCGGGCTATCGAAAACGCCGAAGCCTATCTGATTTACAAAGGCCAAAGACCGAACCATCTGGAACAAATAGCTTCCTTATATAGCAACGAGTTTGTGGATACGGATGTTCAAACGGATTCCTTGTACTATTACGCGGTTCAGGCAATTGATACCCAGAAACAGCCGTCGGAAAGCCGGTTCTCGAAAATTGTTTCGGCGCGACCCGGAGCGCGTCCTGCTCTGCTCTCAGCCCTCAGCGAAAGCCAGTCTAGTGTGCGCTTGCGATTTAGCGAGCCCATGAACCAATCCGTTATTTTGCCCACCAATTACAAACTCGAACCGGATGTCGGCTATCCTAGTTCGGTGGCGCACGATAAAAGCGGGCAAGAAGTTGTCCTGAGTTTTGACACCATACTGGCAGTAGACGAATACGATATTATATGTTCTGGGCTTTTTGATGTGGACAACACTCCATTGGACACACTGCAAAATCAGCGCTCTTTTTTGGTCGAGTGGTTTCAACCCTATCCGTACATTGTGAATGCGAATTTTCAAAACGCCACCTCTATCGATCTGGCTTTTAATCAACACATGTCGCAAACCGACGTGGAGGCGATTGAGAATTATGTGGTGAACGACCAAGCTGCTGTTACCGAGGCGCAATTGCAGCTTTCGGATCGGTCCATTGTGAAACTGACGCTTAAAGATCTGCGCCGGATTGCCATCCCCGGCGATACGTTGTTGCTGCAAGTGCGCAATCTAAAAAGCGCGGATGGCCGGTCTATAAAACGTGGACGCGGCGATGCAATTCAACTGATCCTTCCGGATGGTGAAGCGCAAAACGCCCAAGATTTTTATGTTTATCCAAATCCTTTTGTTTCCGGTGCCGGTGCTATGGCCATCACATTTGCCAATTTGTTACAAAACACAAAAGTGCAAATTTTAAGCGAGCACGGCAAAGTGATTAAAACCATGAATAAAATCGACAGCAATGGCGACCTCGATTGGGACCTTACCAATGATTCTGGCGATACGGTCGGTTCCGGCGTTTATTTGTATCGAATTTCCGGAACCGAACATGAGCGGTTTGGCAAAATTGCGGTGGTGCGATAATGAAAACAGTGGTTGGATTAACAGGAACGCTGGGTAGCGGAAAAAGTGTTGTGGCGGAAAAGCTGCGTCAAAAAGGGGCGTGTATTGTCGATATGGACCTGGCGGGGAAATGGGCGGTTGAACACAATAACGATGTTCAGGAAAAATTACGCCAGACGTTCGGGGATTCTGTATTTGATGAACAGCATCATTTAAAGCGTCGGGCTTTGGGCGAAATTGTGTTTTCGGATGCCGAGGCCTTGCGCAAACTCAACGACATCATACATCCGGCCATGTTACAGCGTGCCAGAGAATGGGTTGCCGAGGCGTCTGCCAATCCCAATTGCCGATATGTTGTTGTGGATGCTGCAATTTTATTCGAGCTGGGATTTGATCAAGAGTGCGATGTTGTAGTGACCGTTACCGCGCCCAAGGAGCTTTGTCTGCAGCGAGCCGTGGAATTTAAAGGCTTGACCCACGATCAAGCGTTGCGGCGCATGGAGGCGCAATTACCGCAAGAAGAAAAAATTCAACGCGCCAATTACGTGCTGGATAACGATTCTACCGTAGGTGCTTTGGGGGCCAAGGTCGATGTGTTGCATAGATGGCTGCTGTTGCTATAATCGATTCGATTTCTGAAAATTCTAAACAACCTATTATCTCACACATAAAAGATGACATGGTTTGCAAATAAACCAGCGTTGTTGATCCTGTTTCCGTTTCTTTGCGGGATAGCTTTAGCCCGATATTTCGAGCTACCACAAAATTATCTTTGGCTTGCCAGCTTGATCCTGGTTCTTTGTTGCGTCCTATTTTTTCTTTGTGCTTTAAACCGGCTATTTACCGCAACCGCCTTGTTCGCTCTTGCTTTGGTTGGAGCTATATCGTATCAATCCCGCGTTTCCCTGCCATCGAATCACATCCGCGAGTTTACTGATTTGCCGTGTCTGGTGTCCATCGAGGGAACGGTCATCCGACCGATTGAAATCAATGAGGGTCGCACATCCACCTTAATTTCCGTGGACAGCGTTTGGGTGCAAGAGACCGCATGGGCCGGCACCGGCACTTGTTTGCTGCAGGTGTACGAGACTATGACATTAGCCTATGGCGATACTATTGTAGCGCGTGGACAGTTGCGGCTGCCCGCTGGTCAGCGCAATCCCGGGGGCTTTGATTATAAAAAATACCTTGCCGCACAAAATATTCATGCTGTGTTTCGTGTTGCTTCTGCCAGCCATGCGCTTGTGCTTGGCTCCGGCGGTTCGAATCCATTTTACTCACGTCTTATCTTGCCGCTGCGAGAGTTTGTTTTAATATTTATCCGGTCAAATTTCCACGGCCAGCAGGCGGCTTTGATGCAAGCTCTGTTGCTCGGTATGCGCGGTGATCTGGATGAATCCATGCGAGAAGCATTTGCAAATGTTGGCGTTTTTCATGTGCTCGCGGTTTCCGGGATGCACGTCGGGTTTATAACCGTAGTGTTGATCGGCCTGTTTGGGTTTATCCGTATTTCCAATCCGTGGAAACTAGTGCTGGTTATTGCAGGATTGATTATTTACGCACATTTAACCGGTCTCAAACCGTCGGTTGTGCGCGCTACAGTTATGGCTATTGTGATTCTTTTGGGCACGCTGTTGCAGCGTCGAGCGCACATTCTCAACACGCTCTCCATTGCTGCGCTAATCATTTTGGCGGCCAATCCACTGCAACTATTTGAACCTGGATTTCAGTTGTCCTTTTTGGCCGTTGCCGGAATTGCGCTAATCTACAATCAATTGCACTATATTTTTCGGCATTCCTTTTATCGCTGGCGCGAAACATCAAAATCCGGACGCATTTGGTTGGTTAATCTGTTTTTGGTTTCACTTGCCGCACAATTGGCTACGCTGCCGCTGACTATGTTTTATTTTGGTAGAATCCCCATTGCCTCTTTGATTTTGAATCTTGTGGTGATTCCGCTTGTTGCCGCCATATTTAGTTTAGGATGTATTGCGTTATGCTTTTCCGCTTTCATTCCGTTCTTGGGAAATATTCTGGCGCAAACGATTTGGCTGCTGGTGCATTTGTTGTTTTTGTCAGTAGCGTTCGCCGAACGAGTTCCACTGTCCTATTTGAGAGTGCCACAGTTTCCGCTCGAATGGTATCTGATTTATCTTGCACTCTTGATGCTTTTTGTGTTTTGGCAGATTACAACAACTCGCAAACTTTTTTTAATTCTCTTTTTAGTGTTGATAAACGTCGCGGTTTGGAGGCAGGTTGTGTTTCACCGACCCGGCCTAAAAGTGACCTTTTTCGACGTCGGCCAAGGCGACGCTGCGCTGTTTGAATTTCCCAACGGCCGAACCATGCTTGTGGATGCGGGCGATTGCTCGGAGTACTTTGATTGTGGCAAACAAGTCATTTTGCCCTATTTGCGCAAAAATGGTATTTCTCAGGTGGATGCCCTGGTGTTAACGCATCCGCATGCCGATCATATTGGTGGTGCGCCAACGCTTCTTGAAACGATTCCTACAAGCCGAATTGTTGCGCCATATGTCGAATATGAATCCGCTTTTACCCAACAAATTGACAGTCTGCGCACGTTTTATCATATCCCGCTGCAGCATGTCGTACGGGGTGATACCCTGCTCATCGACCCGGATGTGTTAATTTTTGTGCTGCATCCAACGCCGTTTTTTAGTGAGCACGTCTCACGGAATCCTGCGGAACTAAATAATGTTTCCATTGTTTTAAAATGTGTCTATCACAAGCATTCCATTTTAATGGCGGGAGATGCTGAAGTTGCTGCCGAGGAAAGCATGTTACATTTACGAGAATGTTTACCATCCACAGTATTAAAATTAGGGCATCACGGCAGCGATACAGCCAGCGGCCCGCAGTTTCGTGACGCAGTGCAGCCAGAGGTTGCGGTCGTCTCGGTTGCAACGTTTAATCGTTTTGGCTTGCCATCGGACACGCTTTTAACCGCATTTGAAGTTCAAGGTACCAGAGTTTTGCGCACCGACCACAATGGCGCCGTGCAGTTTATCTGCACTCCCCGAAATAGGCTACGAATTCGGTAATAGAATCGCCTCGAATTGCGTTTGTTGATTTTCTCAAGATTCAGTATATTCGGTTTAATCTATCTTTTAATTGAGGACACGTGACAGATTTACCCAAAATAAACTCGTTTAAAAACTTGAGCGTGATAGTTCACGGTCCGTACTGGACGCTTTATGAAGCGACTCGCCGGGATACGGATACGCGGCATTTGCTACAAGTGCTGAATCCGCAGTTGAGCTCGGATCATAATTTTGTGTACGAGTTTGAAAATTTATGGCATTACAATAAAGGTTTACGGCATTCTTCTATTCTTACGCCTCAATCTTTGGAAATTACTGAGCATTACCATGTTCTGATCTACGACTATTTCCAGAGCCAATCATTGCGAAACGTGCTCGATTCTCAGATACCCATCCTGGAACGTCAAGTAGCCTCATTAAGCAAACATGCCGCCGCGGCTTTGCAATACGCTCAAATTCGCGGCATTAAACACGGTTGGCTAAGACCTGAATTTATTTTGCTTTCCAAATATAGCGACGAGATCAAATTGTTTGGCTTTGGTTCGGAATGTTTTTTCGAACAATTATACCCAACCAACGAACAGCAAAAAACGCAGTTTGCCGAATATCTTCCGCCCGAAGCCTTGGCCGGCCGCGATAATTCCGAGTCTGATGATTGCTATGCGCTGGGCGTTTTGCTCTATGAAGCAATACTGTCAGA
>CAYPZM010000092.1:11983-13620 GCA_964414825.1 uncultured Cytophagia bacterium
CGTTCAAAGCTGAAACGATTCCCGAATTGCGGCGCGCCAAACAACAGGGGGCTACGCCGCCGCATGAAATCAATCCAAAGCTGTCCCCTAAATTGTCGCGAATGATTTTGTCGTTGCTCGATCCGCTTCCGCAAAAACGCACTACCATTGGAACACTGCTAAATTATGTAGCCCCCGAGCCCGAAAACAAGTTGGTCGACGAGGATATTCCGCCCGTGACTTCCGGCCCAATAAAACGGGCATTGCCATTTTTGCCGCAAAATTTTGTTGGCAGCAAACGTCGTATCGCCTACTCTGTGGTCACCGTGGTTATTTTCCTCAGCTTGTTGATTAGTGTTATGCTGTTTACTCAGTTATCAACCTCCGATGCCAAACGTCTGCAATTGGCTTACGAAGAATTTATCGCCGAAGGCCGGTCGCAACGCCAGCCCCCGCCACCGGCAAATGAACAGGATCCGGTGTTACGGTCATTTGAAAGCGATACATTGCTTGAGAGAAATGCAGAGTCTATAGACACTCTAAAGAGTGCACAAAACACCGATACCAGCATTCAAGAGCCGGTCACAGAACAACCGACGCCAGTGGAAGAAAAAGATACGGCAACGGTTGCCCCTGCTCCAGCTCCGGCACCGACAACAACTGCATTGCGAATCGCGGCCTTTTTTGAAAACGAACCTGTGGATGCCGAGGTATTTTTGAACGGCACCCGCGTCGGTGATCTGGCAGCCGACGGTTTGATCGAAATTCCGGAGTTGAGTATGGGTTCGAGATACACGGTGAGGGTTGTTAAACCCGGATTCGTACCATGGGAAATGGACATCCGCCCACGCTCGACTCCGGTTACGTCGTTGCGCGCAGAATTGCAGCAGGAGGAAGTTTCTGCCAAATCGATTACTATCGCTGACGTACCGTTTGCTTCGCACATCCAATTAGCAGATGGCCAATTATTTGAGCTGCCCGCAACTTTGGACTTGACTTTTGGAACGCATTTGATCAATTTTATACAAAGGAATGTTGATTTTTTATGGCGAACTCAAATAACCATAAATGAGGATAGCCCCGAAAAAATAATAATTAATGCGGAAAGTGTTGGCACCGGAGAATTGTTAGTAGTATTAGAAAATCCGATTGAATTCGGCTATGCCTATGTCTCGGTTAATGGTAATCCGGAGCACACGACACCCTACAAATTTCAACTATCCGCAGGCCAACATCGTGTGCGTATATTTAGGCAAGGTTACAAACTTTCTCCATCGGATACAACTGTATTTATTCGGCCAAATGAAGATACCATACTGCGATGTTTGGTGGAGTGAGAGTTATCCCGTTACGAAAGGAGTTATATCGAGCTATTGATACGTAAATTCCTGATATTTATTACTATAGTCTTCGTTTTACATGCATCACTTTTAGGGCAAGGTCGAGCCCAAGAAGTGGAACGGGACCTGCTTATACCAACGGCCAATGCTGTCGATGCTCCTACGACTACGTCTCTGAGCGTCACTTTTAAAAAAGCTTTGTCCGACGAGGTTGAATTTAATTCGCAAACATTTGTGGTTTTTGGTGAAAAATCCGGTGCGGTAAGCGGAGAGGTACGCCTTAACGCCGATCGAACCACCGTTACCTTTACTCCGGAA
>CAYPZM010000092.1:13630-15426 GCA_964414825.1 uncultured Cytophagia bacterium
CCGGAAGAGGAATTTCACGTTGGGGAAAAAGTCACGGGTATTTTGACCAGCCAGACTGATCAATCGGGTGTGCTGGAAAACGGTTTTATCTGGGAGTTTGAAGTTGCACCAAAAACCGGTATTGCTGATTTTGTCCCGCAAACTTTTTCTACTAACCTCAGTCTTACCTCAATAATCGCCACAGACCTGGATGGCGATAGTGTTCTCGACCTCGCTTTCACCGGCAATCGCGATGGGGTAGATATTCTGCAACTGGCCTATCTACGTAATGGCGTGTTGGAATTGGGTGCCTCTCTGGAGATTCCGGATCGCGTTAGGCCGTTGTATAGTGCGGATTTGAATCGTGACGGGCTTGCGGACTTTGTTCTGGTGCACCGTGGCAGGGATAAATTTTCTATTCCGCCACGAATTACCATTTGTCACCTCACTTCTTCTCTCGACCTTGTGCTTCAGGAAACCATCGATATTGCCTATGCGCCGGATAACTATGCAGAACCGCGCGCTGTTGCGATCAACGATTTTAACGCCGATGGTTTTCTCGATCTAATTGTGATGTTGCGAAACGATACCGAAAAATCCGCAGTGGTTTATCTAAACGACGGCAGCGGCCTGTTTGCTGCAGAAAGTGTCGCTCCTACCTGGTTCGATTCAAGCTCCAGAGGCCAACATATTTTAGCGCGGGATTTGAACAATACGGGCTATATTGATGTCGGCACGGGACACGCGTTTTCACCCATCGATCTGTTTATGAACGGTGGAAATGCTGAATTTAACCAAACCATTCCCGACCAACAACTGGTTGTTACCGATGGCGACATCGAGTTTATTGGCTCCATGGATGTAAACGGCGATAACAACGCCGATATTGCCGCTGTCGATCTCAACAATAACACTTTATGGATTTGGCTGTACGAACGCTTGCAATTTGTTCCGATAGTTCGCAAGGTGATTCCTGAATATTCCGAGGCAGCCGATTATGCCGTGCTTACCGATGCCAACTGGATGCAATACGGTGATGTGGATGTCGATGGCGATCTCGATATGGCCTTTACAGGCGGCCCTTCCGAGATTTGGGTAGCACTGAATGAAAATGGCACGTTTGACAATCACATTCAACTGCCCATTCTTGGCGATCCGTGCCATTTGTCTATTGGCGATCTGGATGGCGATGCATCACTCGATTTTGTGGTTGGCTATGAATCCGGCGAGATTTCAGTCCTTTACAACAACACGGCTGGATTCGAGCCTCCTGAAGCGCCCGCCTTGCTCGAACCGTTGGATGGCGAGCTGCTCGCACAAAACACTCCAACATTTGAATGGCAAGTTCCGGCGGATGCTAATGTGGACGATTCCTTGCATTTTCAAATTACTCTCTTGTCCGAATCAGGCGACACGCTTGTCTATTCTTCACAATCGAACCCGGAGTTGTTTTCTCCTGTGCCGCCAGTGCCGCAGGGACAAGGTACCGCGGCCTTTGCGCCACCGGAAGCCCTTGCCGATACCGCCTATACCTGGTATGTTGAAGCATTTGACGGCCTGTTGTGGAGTGAGCCGTCTTCCACACGTCGGGTTGTCATTGATACGCTTCCCCCCGTGATTGTCTCCGTCGAATATCCAAACGCCGATTATAATGGTAAATGGTACCTGTTGGATTCGAATACGAGTATTGTAACTTCTGTCACCTACACAGAAATGCATCCGGATTCGCTTGTTCTGGAAACCGATGAGCTGGGTGGGCCTTTTATCGATACCGAGCTCGCAGCCGGCGAGCAAATGACCAAACAGATCGAGTTTTC
>CAYPZM010000093.1:0-15295 GCA_964414825.1 uncultured Cytophagia bacterium
GGAAGGTATTGCCATCGGCTTGTATTTTTCGCCGGATGATTTTTATTTGAATTACAAGCAGGGCATTCCGCCCAGCCGCGATCTGCCGGAAGCGAATCCCGATCAAAATCAAAAAATGTGGGACGTGGAAAAACAGCAGATCAAGGAGCTGCTCACCAATTACGGCAAAATTGATATTTTCTTCATCGACGAGTATGTGGATTACGCCAACACCCTGGTGGCGGATTATTGCTGGGATGTGCAGCCCGATCTCGTTATCACCCGCGGCGGCATGCAGACCCCGGAGCAGACCTTGCCGGACCGGCCGCTGGCCGGGCCCTGGGAAGCATGTTTTACCATGGGCCGGCACTGGGGCTATGTTGCCGACGATACTGTCAAAAGCGGTTCTACTCTCATCAATATGCTGATTGAAACGCGCGCCAAAGGCGGCAATTTGTTGTTGAACGTCAGCCCGGACAGTCACGGCCAAATTCCGTCGATGCAGGAAGCGCGGCTGCGGGAAATGGCCTTTTGGATGATGGCCAACGAAGAGGCGATCGAAGGCACGATGCCGTTTGATGTCATCAAGGAAAAAATGAGCGCCAATTACTGGCACGGCAAGCCCGATCAATTTTATTGGTTCACACAGTCAAATGACGGCAACGCGGTGTATGTGTTTGTGCCCGCCGAAAACTGGGGCGTCAACAGTTATCGCACATTTTTTATTAAATCGCTGCGAGGCAGTGAAAAGACTGATATATCGGTGCTTGGACAAAACAACGAGGCGATGGAATATGAAATAACCGTATCACCCAAGCCAATTTGGTCGGTGGTTGAGCAAGGCATTTTTGTACATGCCATTCGCAGCCAGCGGACCAACCGATATTGGCACAATCCGGTTGTGCTGAAATTTCAAAATGTGCTGTTCAATAATCAACCATGAAAAATCAGTTTTGAAAATAATTTTGATATGGCCAAACAGATCACTATAAAAGACATTGCCCGTGAATTGGGACTGCACCATTCCACCGTATCCAGGGCATTGCGCAACGACCCGCGAATTCATAAAAATACGAAAAAACGCGTGCGCGAATATGCCGAGCAGCACCATTATCAGCCCAACAGCATTGCCATCAATTTGCGCGATGCGAGCAGCAAAACCATTGGGATCATCGTGCCAAGCATTCACCATCATTATTTTTCACATATTATCAGTGTCATTTCTGACCTGGCGTTCAAAGCCGGATACAGCGTTATCATTTCACAATCAAACGAATCCCTCGAGCTGGAAATTCAAAACACCATGGCCCTCGTCCAAAGCCGGGTTGCCGGGGTCATTGCGTCGATCTCGCGCGAAACCGATCAATGCGATCATTTTGAAGCACTGCTGGAAAAGGACATCCCGCTGGTCTTTTTTGATCGAGTCTGTGAAAAAATCAACACCGGCAAGGTGATCATAAAAAATCGCCAGGGCGCGCAAATGGCCGTCGATCATCTGGTGCGGTCGGGTTGCCGGCGGATTGCCTATTTGGGCGGATGCGTGTCCACGAATGTGTTTCGGGATCGTGTGGCCGGCTATCGGGAATCCATGGAAAAACATAAACTCGAAATCAATGAAAATTGGATCGTTTGCAGTGATTTTTCATTCCAGGCGGGCCGGCAAGGTATGCGCCGGGTCTTGTCTCTGCCGGACAGACCGGACGCCATTTTGACCGTGAGTTTCGAGCTGGCCATGGGGGCCTGGGATGAAATCCGCAATCACGGCCTGGAAATCCCGAAAGACATCGCCCTTGTCAGCTTTGGCGAAGAGCCCATGAGCCGTATTTTACATCCGGGCATCACCACAATTGCCCAACCACGAGAACGGATTGCCCGGGAGGCTATGGGGTTGCTGATTGAACAAATGGGAAATCAGGGAAAAGACGCTCATAATCATCAACTATGGCTTGATACGGAATTGATTGTTCGCGGTTCAAGTATGAAAACGTGGAACGTTAATGGTGAAACGGAATCCGGACGCGACCAATATCTTGCGTTTCATTTATCCAGGGAAAGAGGAATGCAATGAAAAATGCACTATTTATTTTGATTTTTATTTTTCACTTTAATTCGGCTTATGCGGCATATAACTATGCCGAAGCGTTGCAAAAAGCCATCTTTTTTTTCGAGGGCCAGCAATCCGGTTGGTTGTCGCCGAATAATCGTGTCGAGTGGCGCGCACCAGCGCATACGGATGACGGCCAGGACGCGGGAATCGATTTAGCAGGCGGCTGGTACGATGCCGGCGATCACTGGAAGACCAACACCACCATGTCGTCAACCATCCTCAAATTGGCCTGGAGTGTTCTGCTTTATCCCGAGGCGTTTGAAAAAACCGGTCAAATGGATGAGCTGCTTGAAAATCTAAAATACGGCACAGACTATTTTCTCAAATGTATCATTGACGATAATCCTGACAACCCTGAAAATTTTGATAATTTTGATCTGTATTTTGATGTCGGCAATACACTCGGGCCCAAGCCATCCGTTCACAGCGTTTGGTGCGCTCCGGAAGTCACAAACGGTTATACAGTACGCGAGGCGCTGCGAGTCAATGCCGAAGCACCGGGACCGGATGTTGCCGCCAAAATGGCGGCAGCTATGGCGGCGGCGTCTATGGTCTTTTCCTCTCAGGGCGAATCTGATTATGCTGAAATTTTGTATGAAAAAGCGGTTAAGCTTTTCACCTTTGCGGATCGGTTTCCTTTTGATGATAACACCCTGCGCGAAGACGGTGTTTACGCCTTGGCGCCGAATGACGAATTTCGCCGAGTCGGCTACCGAAATGACGATCCGCGCCAGGATTTATTAATGGCGTGCGGTTTTTTGCAGCGTGCGCTGCAAACGTTTTTCCCGAATTCAGATGATCTTTATTATCTTGAATACGCACGTGATCTCTATGATGAGATTCTGCTCGAGTATGAGATCTGGGAATATTTCCCCTGGTGGAAAACTCACGATCGTATCAGTCCGATTATGAGTTTATTGTATGTTGCCGAAGAGGATCAATATCTCAACACTTGGGAAAAAATCGTTTATGATCATGTCAAGGCCTGGGAAGAACTGCCGCCTATTCCCGGCGGCTATCGTATTCGCGATGTATGGAACGGCAATTTCACATTGTTAAAAGGAACCAACGAGAGTTTTCTTGCCCTCATTTACAGTGAATATACAAGCAACCCAAATCGAAAACAAAAATATTTTGATTTTGCCAAAAATCAAATGGACTATGTTTTGGGCGATAATCCATACAACAAAAGTTATATGGTTGGATTTGGTGACAACGGCTGGTTTAATGCGTTACATCACACCGGTGCTCAAGGACCGTGGGCCGGTTTCGCGCATATCGATCCCAATAACTCGCTTTGTTTATGGGAAAACCGACATATTTTATATGGTGCCATCCCGGGCGGACCTGATCTGAATGGTGAATACGATCCTGTTCCGGGGGATTGGATGCATAATGAAGTCACAATTCATAGCGGCGCCTGTGTTGTCGGTCTTTTAGCCGGGCTCGTAGCTGAAAATCCAAATGCGCATTCTCCCATCCCGGATGACCAGTTTCCACCACCGGAAGAACGTAACCTGTCGCTGGATCCAAGCAACACGGATCGCGAATTTTTCGTCACCACGCGTCTGCGTGACCAGAGTGACACCTCGATTCGAGTCATGGCGCAACTGAACAACCGATCGAGCTGGCCGGCCCGCGTGGCGGATAGCCTGTCTTTTCGTGTTTATTTAACCCTGGAAGATGGCGCGACACCTGAAGACCTGACTGTTACCTTGCAATCTCCACGCGATGGTGAGGCAGGTCCGTTGACGTTGGCACAAGACAATATTTATTACTTTGAAATGTCTCGTCCGGGACTGGAGATGTGGCCCAATGCCGACGGCAAGGGCTCGCATTATTCCCAGACATTTATTTTTCTCCTCGAGGCCGCGGATGCTTCGAAATGGGATGTCGGCAATGACTGGTCCTTGTCGACGATTACGAATGATAGCTGGATTAACGAACATATTCCTGTTTATGAGAGCGAGACACTCCTGGCTGGCCAAACACCTTTTTCCAGTGACATTGAAGAGAAAAACTCTTTAAAAACAGCCGAATCTCCAACGCTATATCAGAACTATCCAAATCCGTTTAATCCGACAACCGCCATTCGATTCAACCTGGTCAGAGCTGAAAACGTCAGGCTTGATATTTATAATCTTTCGGGACAGCTCGTCAAATCATTAACAAACAAACGATACACTGTCGGAACGCATCAATTAATGTGGAATGCCACTGATGAAAATGGCCGACAAGTACCGTCAGGACTCTATTACTATCGGTTGGCTATGGAGACCTTTACCGCAACCAAAAGACTTTTGTTTTTGAAATAAGCTCTACCCTTGGGTAATGGATGTTGAAAAATGATCAGTTTCAATTTTAGAAAACCTATCCTTTTCATTCTTATTCTGTTCCTTGGTCATGCCGGGAATGGGCTTGGTGCAGAAAACAATCAACTCTATTTTAGTGTCTACACGGCCGAGGATGGACTATCTGTCAATCAAATCAATTGCATTTATCAAGACAGCTATGGCTTTATGTGGATCGGTACCACAGACGGGCTGAATCGCTTTGATGGATATGAGTTTGTCAAGCACACGGCGCCGGATTCGAGCGGCCTTTCGACCAATTCGATCCATACCATTGTTGAGGATCAGCAAAATAATCTCTGGATGGGGACCACCAACGGGTTAACACACTATAACCGCCGAACCGACACCTATACCCATTTTTATCACGATCCCAATGACCCGTTCAGTTTGCCTAGCAATTTTATTTTGCAAGTGATTTATGACAGGCGCGGCACGCTTTGGCTCGCAACGGATATCGGCCTGGTTCGGAGCAACCCAAGGGACAGCTCTTTTGCCCTGTTTTCGCATCCTCAGTACACAGGCAAAAACGAACCTGTTACTGCAATTTCTCATGACAAACAGGGCACCATCTGGTTTTATGCGGATGTCTTGTATGCTCTGAATCCTGATTCCAATACTCTTGAAAAGCACAAATTCGATTTCCAAAATCAACCGGAAAGCGTTGCAGTTTTTGATATTGAAAATGATTCCACGGATAATGTGTGGATCAGCACAAATGTGGGGCTGTTCCGCTTTAATAGTACAACGTTCGAGTTTTACCATTTTCGTCACGATCCAAATGACAAGTACAGTTTGGGCGGCAATTACGTGCGCGGTGGCGTACAAGTCGATGCGCAGAATAATCTATGGGTCGGCTGTGGTTTTGACGGCGGCTTGAATTATTATGATCAGGAAACCGGCCGCTTTATAACGTATCTCCTGGAAAACAACAGCAAACGAATCCAGACCAACAATTCGTTGAATACTCTCTATCTTGATCGGCAGGGCGGACTCTGGAGCGGCATCCATCATGAAGGACTTTATTATTTCGATACATGGTCCAAACCTTTCCGGCACTATTCTCACGTTGAGAAGCAGACTGCCGATCTCAGCTTTAATAAAGTCTCTTGTATACTTGAGGACAACCAGGGCCATCTGCTGATAGGTACGGAGCGCGGCGGTCTGAATCGATTTGATTTCAACACCGAATCCTTTGAACATTTTTTGCACAATCCAGCCGATTCGACTTCACTTGGTACAAATATTATTACGTGCCTTTACAAAGATTCAAAAGACCGTATTTGGGTAGGCACGTATGGCAGTGGACTGGGGCAATTCCATTTGCAAACCAAGACATTCACTCAGTATGATGTGACCTCCGATCCCAGCCACAATGTGGTGAACGATATTGAAGAATCTGCAACCGGGACCTTGTGGTTGGCGACATCATTGGGTCTATTTCGGCTTAATCCGGAAAATGGCGACATGCTCTCTGTCGAACTGCCGCAACAGGTTACGAATAAGGTTGTGCGCCATTTGATGTATGACCAGCAAGGGCGCTTATGGGCAAGCACTTACGATGGACTGTTTCAATTACAGGGTGTTAAATGGTCGGGGCCGGTGACCCTGCCCGGTGCTGCTGAGAATATTAATATCATCGATATTTATAACGATAAAGCCGGCGATATATGGCTCGGAACAGCCCTGGGTTTATGGCAGCTTGATCCCGAGGGGCGCGTTTTGAACCACTATACCAAAGAGCATGGGTTGACAGATAATTTTGTTTGCAGTATTGTCCAGGATGATGCGGGTAATATTTGGACGAGTACCTACAATGGACTTTCCTGTTTGAACATAGCCGATTCGACCTTTCGGAATTTTTATAAAGAAGATGGACTTCAAGGCAACTATTTTCTGCACAATTCGGTTTGTAAGCGAAGCAACGGTGAGCTCGTATTTGGGGGCAATAATGGTTTTAATGTGTTTCATCCGGACGACATAAGAACAAATCCCATTCCGCCAAATGTATACCTTACGGGCTTGCAAGTCATTAATCAGGACATTGAGGTTGGCGTGAAGCGCCGTGGAAATGTCATTTTGGAAGAATCTTTGATACATGCCGAGAAAATTGTGCTCTCACATCTGGATTATGCATTTTCTATCACGTTTGCAGCGCTGCATTATGCCTTGCCGGAGCGGAATCAATACGCCTATCGACTGCTCGGTTTTGAGGAGGAATGGAATGTTGTAGATGCCAAACATCGCGTTGCAACCTATACGAATTTGAATCCGGGCAGTTATACGTTTCAAGTTTTGGCTTCGAATAATGATGGCTTGTGGAATGAACATCCCGCAACATTGCGTATTGTTATAACGCCTCCGTTTTGGCAGACTCCATTTGCGTTCGCCATTTACGGAATGCTGTTGATTTCATTATTATTCACGCTTCGCTGGTCTATTATCAAGCGAGAATGCCGAAAAGCGCAACTGGCCATGGAACGTCAGCAAGCCCAACAGACGCACGAGCTGGATCAACTCAAATTAAGGTTTTTCACCAATGTCTCTCACGAACTTCGTACGCCTTTGACCCTCATTATTGCGCCCCTTGAAAAGCTACTCGAAAACTCGAGAAATCTCAGCCGCGGCTTGCGGGAGAGATACCTTCGTCTCACGTTGCGCAGCGCAGAACGCTTGCTGCGCCTGGTGAATCAGATTCTCGACATCCAAAAATTAGACAGCAACACGATGCGTTTGGAGCGAACTAGAGGTGATGTGATTGCGTTTCTGAAATCAATTTTTGAGACATTTCAGATATCCGCGGAACAGCGGAATATCCTTTTTACATTTTACGCCGAGCATGATTCCTTTGAAGCTGCCTTTGATGCCGACAAACTGGACAAGATCCTGTTTAATCTGTTATCGAATGCCTTTAAATTTACGCCGAATGATGGCCAGATTTCTGTGTCCATTACCATCGAGTCCAAGCAGCCTTCTGCACAAGCGACAACAGTTGACACCGAGCTTTGCATCAGCGTAGCAGATACCGGAGCTGGAATACCGGAGGAAAAACTGGAGCACATCTTTACCTTGTTTTATCAGGATAAACATACAAGCGACAATATACAGGGCACGGGCATCGGTTTGGCACTCACAAAGGAATTGACAGAATTGCATGGCGGTGAAATTCGTGTGCAAAGCACAGTCGGAAAAGGATCGACGTTTAAGGTATTCATCCCGCTCGAGGTCGTCCCACCTGAGCATAATGCTGGGCATTGCAAGTCTAAACAAGAAATAGATCATTCAGATCAATCGAATGATGTGCATCCTGTGGGCAACACAAAAGATGAGGATGCACCTCTGCTGCTCATCATTGAAGATGATGCGGATTTGATCGACTATTTAAAAACTGACCTCATTTTTCATTATCGGATTGCAATAGCCACGAATGGCAAACAAGGACTGGATTTAGCATTGCACGTTCAGCCTGACTTGATCATTAGTGACGTGATGATGCCGCACATGAACGGCTTTGAGGTGTGCCGGCAACTCAAAAACGATGAACGCATGAGCCACATCCCTATTATTTTATTGACGGCGCGTGCGACCGATGATAGTCAGATCACCGGTCTGCAACTGGGAGCAGATGATTATGTGACCAAACCCTTTAACAGTCAGGTGCTGTATCAAAGAATTTCAAATTTGCTCGACTCTCGCAAACGGCTTCGGGAACGGTTTAGTCGCGAAATTCACCTAAAGCCGGCTGATATTGTCATAACCTCGGCGGATGAAAATTTCCTAAACCGGGCTATCAGTGTTGTAGATAAAAATTTATCCGATCCCGAATTTAGTGTCGATGCGTTTAGCAGACAAGTGGGATTCAGCCGAGTTCATTTGTACAGAAAGCTTCAAGCCTTAACCAACCAATCACCCCGGGAATTCATTCGGTTTCTTCGTCTAAAACGTGCGGCACTTTTGCTAATCCAGGGAAGATTGAATGTATCGGAAACGAGTTATAAAGTGGGTTTTAAAGAAGTGTCACATTTTACATCTTCATTTCGAAAGCAATTTGGGATTACCCCTTCTGAATATATACAAAGGGAGACAAGCCGCAATGCTTGAGTCGATCTTGAAAATTAATGGGTCGGGGTCGACCCTAAATTGTAACCTGTGTATAAAATTAGGTAACGTGCGTATAAGGCAGTTCACCATCGTTTTTTTATATTTGTTTATAACTTGAATACCCGCGTGGTATTCTTGCCAGTTGAAAGGAGGTGGTATTGGCGTTGAAAAGTACGTAAACCAGAGTGTCTTTCAAATTCGCTTTATGGACTCTAATTTTAATGGAGGTTCAAATGAAACGTTTATTCACTATTCTTTTTGTCTGTTGTATGGTAGCAACAACCTTTGCAAATTGGTCGGTTGATAGTATGTTGGTCGTTCCCAAAGTTGAAAGCGGAACGATCACGATCGACGGCGCTATGGAAGAACCCGAATGGGGATACGTGTTAAACTCCGGAATCGGCACCTTGTGGGACAGAGATGATTACTTTGCGGAGTTTGGCGTGCTGTATGATGATGATTATCTCTATCTGTTTTTCTCTGTAGAGGACGATTGGCTGGATTACCAGGCCAGCACCTGGAATACGGATGCCCTGGAAATTTACCTGGATGGGGATAATTCAAAGGAAGAAACGTTCGATGGTGTTGATGATTACCAGATCACCTGCCCGGTTGGTGCTGCCGATGTGACAGAGTGGGTCGGTACCGGCGATTTTCTGCGAGATAACATCGACTATGTCCTGGTCGAGACTGAATTGGGGTACGATGTTGAGATTGCGTTCCCCATTGTCGATTTGCAGATTACCGATTACTTTGGAATGGATGTCGCCCTGAATGACGCGGATGATACCGGCGCACGAGAAGATCAGATTTGGTGGTGGGGCGGAGAAGGCTCGTCCTGGAATACGCCCAGCGACTGGAATGACGCCATGCTCGGCGATCCCATTCCGGTTCAAGATGGTCAGCTCGTCATCAACAAGGTGGAGAATGGAAGCATAACCGCGGATGCGGCGGCTACAGAAGAAGCCTGGGCTTCGGCCATGACCAACATCATTGGCAGCCGAGCAACCATGGAAGATTATTATGCCACATTTGGTGTGCTGTATGATGATGAGAATCTTTACCTCTATTTCTCAGTCATAGACGAGTGGCTGGATTTTCAAGCCAGCACCTGGAATACCGATGCCATCGAAATGTACTTTGATGGGGATGATTCCAAAGAAGAGACGTTTGATGGCACTAACGACTTTCAGGTTACCTGTCCGCTCGGTGCCGCTGATGTAACCGAATGGGTAGGTACCGGTGATTTTCCCAGAGACGGTATTGTCTATACCTTGGCAGAAACAGACCTGGGGTATGATGTGGAAATTGCTTTGCCGCTCGTGGATTTTGATTTGACGGATCCTTTTGGTTTTGATGTTGCCCTGAACGACGCAGATGATACCGCTGCCCGTGAGGATCAACCGTGGTGGTGGGGCGGTCAAGGATCATCCTGGAACACACCGCTTGATTGGAACAGCGTGACGTTCGGCACGGCCACTGCTGTTGAAGAAACGCCGAGCAACATACCCACTGATCTCACGCTGCAACAGAATTATCCGAATCCGTTCAACCCAACAACCGCCATTCGCTATGACTTGGTGAGTGCTGGGCATACACGTCTGGTTGTATATGACATCATTGGCCACGAAGTTGCAGTGCTTGTAGATGGCTATCAATCAGCTGGCGAACACCGGGTTGAGTTTGACGGGACAGGATTGGCAAGTGGAACTTATTTTTATCAACTGGAAACAGGTTCCACGACTATTACAAAAAGAATGACATACCTGCGATAAGAATTACAACATTCATGTAACTTGTCCATGCAAAGCCACTCCTTCATGCAAGGAGTGGCTTTATCATTTCAGCTAGTACCGGCAATTGACGGGTTGCGGAAATCCATGTAATATAAAGCTGGTGAGGGAGCGTAAATGAGCTTGAAATCTGTAATCATTACATTTTTTGTACTTTGTACATCCAACCTAGTTGTTTCACAGGAAAATGAAGCACTGGTTGGTTATTGGACATTCAATGAAGGGCAAGGTGATACAACCGCAGATATGTCCGGATACGAGAATACCGGATTTTTAGTCAGAGAAAACGGTGATGTTGCCTGGGATTCTGACACACCGAGTGGAGAGGGCTATGCGCTGTTTTTTGATGGAATGGGTGCCGTTGTTGAAATCGAAGATTCGGACATCTTGCAAATCCTTGGTGAAATCACCCTGGCTGCATGGATTAAGGCGGAACCCAAACCTGACGGTCACAGTGACCCATGGTATAATATCGTGGCAAAAGGTTATCATTGGGTGGAGGGCGAAGAGAATTCCGAACTCACCCTGCGCATCCGCGAGCCGCAACCCGCCGGAAATATCGAATCGGGTACGAGTTGGCTGGAGATTCTTTCCTGGGAATGGGCGGATGGAGGAAATTTCCATCATGCAGCCAATGACACTATGCTGGCAGGCGATTGGGAAACCTGGATACATGTAGCCGGAACCTATGACGGCACCACATGGAAGCTGTACAAAAACGGCATCTTGATATCATCGGCGGAAGACACGGTCGGAGCTGTTGATGTGTGGGAACCTTGGGCAATAGGCGCAACCGGCAGTTTTGCTGGAATTATCGAACGATGTTTTGCCGGTCTCATCGATAACGTACGAATCTATGATCACTCAATCTCTGAGGATGAAATCCAGTCCATCATTGAAATGGAACAAGCTGAATTATCCGCGGTCCAGCAGGCTGCCCATAGGATACCACAACAGTTTGTATTACGACAAAACTGTCCCAACCCCTTTAATCCAGTGACTACAATTTCATACACGCTAAAAAGAGCTCTTGTTATCCGCATTGATGTCTTTGATGTAAGAGGCAAACTGGTTAGATCGCTTTACAACGGCCAGAAAACAAGCGGCGAACATTCCATCTATTGGGACGCTACCGATAACCACGGCAATTTATTGCCTTCGGGTATTTATTACTATCGTTTATCCAGTGAGGATGTAACACAAACCAAGAAATTGATTTATTTGAAATAATAGAGCAAAAACACGCTTTAGACATTTTCATGTATAAAAATCTGTTTTGTCTTTTCAGCTAATCGTTTGCTGCGTGGTGCTTTACATTCAAATCGAGGTTATTTTATGAGAACTGTGTTCTGTCTGTTTCTTACGCTTACGACAATAAGCCAAAGCCATGCCGACTATAACTATGCCGAAGCGTTGCAAAAAGCGATTTTCTTTTTTGAGGCGCAACAATCTGGCTGGTTATCGCCGAATAACCGTGTTGAATGGCGGGGGCCCTCCCATACAGACGATGGCCAGGATGCTGGATTAGATCTGTCGGGTGGCTGGTATGATGCCGGAGATCACTGGAAAACCAATACCACCATGGCGCAAACCATGTACACCATGTCCTGGGCGGTGTTGGAGTTTCCTCAATCCTTTGAACAGACTGGTCAGATGGATGAACTGCTGGAAAATTTAAAATATGCAACTGACTATTTTTTAAAATGTATCGTAGATGACAGTCCGGCGGATGCATACAATTTCGATGCATTTGATCTCTACTTTGATATCGGCAATTCATTGGGACCGGAACCGTCGGTGCATATGGTAAGCTGTGCTCCGGAAGTGACCAATGGGTATACCGTAAGAGAAGCGCTTCGGGTAAATATGGATGCACCGGGACCGGATATTGCCGCCAATATGTCCGCTGGACTCGCTGCAGCCTCACTTGTCTTTCATGCTCACGGTGATCCCAATTATGCGGAGACTCTTTACCAAAAGGCCGAAAAACTGTTCAACTTTGCGGATGCATTTCCCTTTGACGGCAATACCTTACGCGACGATGGCGTTTATGCACTGACACCCGCCAATACGTTTCGCAAAGTCGGCTATCGAAGCGACGATCCGGATGACAAAATGTTGTATGCTTGTGGTTTTATGCAACGCGCAGCCCGCGTATTCGATCCCGATGCCGGCGATTCTTACCTTGAATATGCACGTTCTTTATATGATAAAATAATCTATGAAAAAGGAAGCGGCTATTTCGGCAGTTGGATGGGTTATGAACGGATGAGCTGCTTGATGAGTTTGCTGGAAGTCACAGAGGATGAAAACGATATCAGCATATGGGGCAAAAAGGTCTTTGAACACGCAAGATATTATAACAACTTGCCGCCCACACCTGCTGGTTTTGTAGTTCAGGATGTGTGGAACGGCACATTTACGCTGATTAAAGGGATTCATGAAGCGTTTTACGCCATGCTTTACAGCAACTGGACAACCAATCCAACACACAAGACAACATTTATCAATTTTGCAAAAAATCAAATGGATTATGCGCTTGGTGATAATCCGTACAATAAAAGCTACCTGGTCGGATTTGGCGACAAGGGGTGGTTCAACTCGCTTCTTCATGCTGGTGCTATGGGCTTATGGGCGGGCTTTGCGCATATAGATCAAAATAATTCTCTATGTTTGTGGGAAAACAGACACGTTTTGCATGGCGGGCTCCCAGGGGGCCCGGACCTGAACGATGTGTATGAAGGCATTCCCGGCGACTGGAAACATAATGAAGTGACCGTTCACAGCGGCGCCAGCGTTATCGGTGTCCTGGCCGGAATCCTGGCGCAGAATCCAACCGCTTACGAACCTATACCGGATGATAAATTCCCTCCAACGGAAAAACGAAACTTGACATTGGATCCAAACAACACGGATCGTGAATTCTATGTTGCCGCCTATATACGCTCACTAGATGAAACCTCGATAAAAATTGCAGCACGATTGTACAATCGTTCCAGTTGGCCAGCACGAGTGACTGACAGTTTGTCTTTTCGTTGCTATTTTACGCTCGACAACAATGCGACGCCAAACGACATTCAGGTTACGTTGCATTCGCCGCGTGTCGGTGGATACACCAGCCCGGTTACTTTGGTGAAGGACAATATTTGTTATGTCGAATTCATGATGCCCGGGACCGAACTATGGCCCAATGCGGATGGAAATGGCATCCATTACATGCAATATTACATCTTTACGATAAAGGCACCGGGGCCAGGAAAATGGAACCTCAATAATGATTGGTCCTTTTCCGGCATAACGGAGGAAAATTGGATAAATTTGAACATGCCGGTCTATGAAAATGGAAAACTCCTGACGGGAAAGACGCCCTTTCAAAGTGCAGTAGATAGTGAATCTTTGACGTCATCCATGTCAATCACCCTGCTCCCCAATTATCCCAATCCCTTTAATCCGATGACGACGATTCGATTCAAAATCTCGACACCCCAAAATGTTAATCTTACAATATTTAATACAGCAGGACAAATTGTCCGTGTGCTTATGGATCGTCATGTCAGCGCAGGTTCGTATCAGATCAACTGGGATGGCAAAAATGAATCAGGAATTCGAGCTCCCTCTGGAGCTTATTTCATGAGGTTGAAAGCTGATAATGTTAGCAAATCGCAAAAACTGCTTTTGTTGAAATAGCTTGTCACCAAACTTTGGGAGGTTGTATGCGATCTTTATTCTTTGCAAGTCTTGTTCTTTTTGTTCCTCTGCTCTTTGCGAATCCTGACTATCCGAATGGTTATAGCGTAGATTGGGATACACCCAGCGAACACTCGGGCGGTTCCATGCCCATTGGCAACGGCGATATCGGCCTTAACGTCTGGGCAGAATCCGATGGCGAGGTGGTGTTTTATATCGGCAAGACCGATGCCTGGAGCGAAAACGGTCGTTTGCTCAAATTGGGCCGTGTGCGCGTAACGCTGTCTCCCAATCCGTTTGCCGAAGGCACGTTTCAACAATATTTGGATTTGCAGGAAGGCGAGATTGAAATTACCGGCGGTGAGGGAGATTCGGCCATTCGGATGCGCATTTGGGTCGATGCGCACTATCCGGCCATCCGACTGCAAACCGAAAGTGTTGAACCGTTTGACTGTGAGGTGGCGTTTGAGCGCTGGCGAACATCACAACGAACCATCACAGATGACGATGAAAAGCACAGCGCTTACGGTCTTGTCGGCAATGAGGATTATGAGATTGTGGTCGAGCCGGACTCTATTCTTCTTGCATCAGAAAAGTTGATGTGGATGCATCGCAACGAGCGCAGTATTTATCCTCTTACTTTGGAAAATCAAGGCTTGGGAGCCGTTCTCGAGACCTATCCGGATCCCCTAATAAATCGCACCTTTGGCGGCTGCATCACAGCCGACAGTTTGGTGGTGAAAAATGATTCCACATTGACCACAGAAAAACCTCGCTTTGCGATCAAAACGGCTATTTATGTGTTAACCGAGCAAACCGAAACCGCGGACGAATGGGTGACGAATCTTTATGAACTGGCCGCCCAAGATCCACCGGGCAATTGGGGACAAATGGATCATTATCAGTGGTGGCAGCAATTTTGGGATCGTTCCAAAATCGTGATTTCCGGCGGCGATGAGAAATATACGGTAACGCGCGGCTATGTGCTACAGCGATGGATCAATGGCTGTGGCGGACGCGGCAATATGCCCATCAAATTTAACGGAACGATTTTTACTGTGGATACCAAAGCCGGCACCGAAGCCGGATTTGATGCGGATTACCGACGATGGGGAGGATGCTACTGGTTTCAAAATACGCGACTGCCTTACTGGTCCATGTTGTACAATGGCGATTTTGATTTGATGCGGCCCATGTTCGGCATGTATTATAATGCTCGTCACATTCAAATGGATGCCACGCAAACGCGTTTCGGTCATGAGGGGCTGTACATTCCG